>NZ_WBXM01000002.1:0-497866 GCF_033042135.1 Haloechinothrix sp. LS1_15
GGGTGCCACTCCTGAGGGTGTTGATCTGACGGCTGCTGTGGAGCAGGAGCCTGCCAGTGGTGCGTTGGAGCTGGCTGGTGATGGGTCGTTCACTTATGAGCCGGAGTCCGGGTTTGTGGGTGAGGATTCGTTCACCTATACCGCGACGAAGGTGGTCGACGATCAGGAGTTGGTTTCGGAGCCGGGTGCGGTGAGCATCGCTGTCACTGAGGAGGATGTGCCGCCGCCGGAGCCGGAGGTTCCTGTGGTGGTTGATCATGCGTTCGAGGTGGAGCAGGATTCGGTGCTCGAGGTGGCGGCTCCCGGTGTGTTGGGGGGTGCCACTCCTGAGGGTGTTGATCTGACGGCTGCTGTGGAGCAGGAGCCTGCCAGTGGTGCGTTGGAGCTGGCTGGTGATGGGTCGTTCACTTATGAGCCGGAGTCCGGGTTTGTGGGTGAGGATTCGTTCACCTATACCGCGACGAAGGTGGTCGACGATCAGGAGTTGGTTTCGGAGCCGGGTGCGGTGAGCATCGCTGTCACTGAGGAGGATGTGCCGCCGCCGGAGCCTATCGAGGTGAACTACGATCTCACCGGTGAGACCTACGTGCAGGCCGCTGACGGCACGTTGCCGCTGACCGGAGTCATTGAATCCACAGTGGATCTTCAGACCGGCGATGTCGAAGCTGATGTCCATCTCGATCCTACCAAGGGAAGCTTCCGGGTATTCGGATTCCTGCCCGCCAGCGCGAACGTCGAGTTCGAACAGGTCGGCAAGACTACCGGTACGTTCGCCAACGGCGAGCTGACGACGAGTTCGGATGTGCTCGTGAAGCTGCCGAGGGTCAACCTGCTCGGCTTCCCGATCTCGAAGCGGGACACCTGCCAGACCGAGGAACCGGCTGAGATCGCGATGTCCAGCACCGACTTCAGCCCGTTCGACGGGGGTGTGCTCTCCGGCGAGTACACGATTCCGAGGCTGGAAGGCTGTGGATTCTTCACCCCGCTGATCAGTGCGCTGACCTCGGGGCCGGGCAACACCATCGAGTTGGACCTCGTGCCCCGGCCGGAAAGCTGATCGGCTCGACAACAGGATAATCCACGAAAGTGGCGCTGTGCCCCTGTTGCCCGTGGTGGCAGGGGCACAGCGCCCACCGTGATGAGAGTGGAAGGTAACCCAGATGCTCAGACGTCGTGAGCTTGTCGCTGTAGCCGTCGTCGCCGGGATGCTCGCGGCGGCCTGCAACTCGGATGCCAGTGGTGACTCGGAGCGTGACCCGGGTGGTGGCTCCGCGCCCGACGATGCGGCGGTTGCGTGGGCGGGAAAGGTATGTGAGTCACTGTGGGAAGGCGGCGAAGCACTGGGGGAAGCCCCAGCGCCAGACAGCGCCGATCCGCTCGCGGCACGCGACGCCGTTCTGGACTTTCTCGGAAACGTGCACGAATCACTCACCGGTCTGGAGGGGACGCTCGAGGATCTCGGCGAGCCACCCGTTCGAGGCGGACCGGAAGTTTACGGTGAGGCCATGGCAACGCTGGAGGACACGCAATCGGCGGTGGCTCGGTCCATCGACGAACTGGACGCCGCCGAGATCGTCGACGGGGAGAGCTTCGAGGCGGCGATGGAACGGGCCGGTGAGACGTTCGCGGAGCTGGATACCCTCGACGGGCCCGCGGGTGAGTTCCGCCAGAACGATGATCTGCGTGCGGCGATGGACGAGGCGCCGGAGTGCCGTTCGTTGTAGCCTCGATATTCGAAACGCGAATCGTTCCGGGTACCCGAAGAACGCGGAGTACGGAGGGGAACCGTGCCCTGGCAGCACGTGAAGCAGGTGAAGCGGCCCGCGCGTGAGCGCGGCGTACCCGTGAACGACCTGCTTTCGCGTGAGGGCGTGCGGCCGCGATTCGAGCACCGGCAACAGTACCCGGTGCGGCAAGATCCCCCGGTGCTCGGTGAGGCGCTGGCCACGGTACGCAATGGCATGCTCGGCGTCGCGCTGCTCGTCGCCGTGCTCGCCTGGGGCGGTCCCGTCGTCTACAACGCGTTGCTCGACAACCCACCGGCAGTGGGCAGTGAGGCCGACTCCGATGACGGTACCGAGGAGGCCGACTGGGCGGATGATCCCCGTTCGCCGCCGACGACGTCCCCGGGACGGGAGACCGAAACCCGGGTGCCGCACGGCTCGCCACCGGGCTGGCAGGACGCCGAAGGCTGGCAGGACTACGTGCCCGAGCGATATCGGGAGTATCTGGAGCGTGATCCCTCCGATGGTGACGGCGGTTGAGCTTGCTTTCCGTTTCCCACCTCTGTGCGCATCGAAGCGCCCCCTTCCGCTGTATCAGGGAGCACGGCGGCGCCGGTAGCTATCCCGCGGCGCTGGACGCCCGGCGAGCGTCACGCTCGGTACCGAGGTTCCGCAGAGTCCTGAGCGCGATCTCGATCATCAGTCGTTGATCCGGATCGTCGAGCTTGTCACCAAGCAGCTTGTTGACCTGCTGCATGCGGTACCGCACGGTTTGTGGATGGACTCCGAGCTGTCGCGCCGTGTCGTTGACGCTTTCCCTGTTCTGCAACCAGCTGAGCAGTGTGGAGCTGAGCCGTGACCGCTGCTTGGGGGTGAGCGAGTCGAACGGTTCCAGCGCCCGCTCGGACAGTTGTGACAGCAGGAACTCGTTGTTGAACAGCAGCAAGTTCGCAAGATGCTGCTCGCACCACAAAATCGGGGTGTCCGGAAGCGCACCGCGCTGAACGAGGTCCAGGGCGTGGCGAGCGGTGAGCAATGAGCGGTGGACATCGGCGAGCGGTACCACGGGACCGACGGCTGCGCGGCGGTCGCCGAGCAACTGGCCGAGTTGCTCGACGTGAGCCTCCGGATCGGCCAGCACGAGGCAGGGCTCCTGGCTTTCCAAGTCGACGAGAACATCGGGATGCAGCACGTGCGTGCAGTACCGGTACTGGTCCTCGTGGAACTCCAGCGCGACCGCGGCAGCTCGTTCGGGCACGGGCCAGTGCGTGGCTGCCGCGAGCTCGTCGATACTCGTCGTGGAGGCGGGCTGATCGGACAGCAGTAATCTGAGCAGTTGGTGCCTGCGGCGTGCGTATGTTCCGGTGGCATGGGCTTGGGCTTCGGTATACCCGGCGACAGCGACCGAGCACAGCTCGTCGGTGTAGCCGAAGATCGCGTCGGCGAGCGCGAACAAGGTGTTGGAGGGAATCCCGACCGCCATCCCGGCGGCATGCACATGCCGCCAGGCCACGCGCGCACCGACCCGCACGGACTTGTGCAGCGCGTCGAGTGTGCGACCTTCGTGGTACTCCACCTTGCCGACATACCGGAACCAGTCGCGCCACTCGGACTTGTCGACCTCACTGCGCCCCAGGTTGTCGACGACCTGTAGTACCGACTTCTCCACGCAGGTCACGAGGATCTTGCCGAACTCACCCTCCAGCGGCTGAGCGTACTCTGGTACAGCCTTCCTGACCTCTTGGATGATGTCCTTGATCATCCTGTTGGCCATCGGGCGGATGTAGTTCTCGAGCTGCGCCTTCGGCACCGCCGCGAAGACCGCTTGTGGGTCGATGCTGGTCAGGCGCAGCCCGTGCTGGCGCTGCTTCGGTGAGTGCACTTGTCGGTCCGTAGTCGCTGTAGCCCCGTTTGGGCCTGTCTGACCACTGTGGTTGAACGCAGCGCTCATGGATCTCGCCCCCGATACGCAGTGAGCGTGACAGACTAGCGAATTACGCGCCGTTGCGAGCCTGGTGAATTCTGTGAACCGCACGATAGACCTGGGCACTTTGACTGTCAATTGGTACAGTTACCGACCAGTAAGATCCCCACTTTCGACGGGGTCCGAGCGGATGACCTGCGCACACACTCGCAACAGTGGCTGGTTCACCTTGTTGTCATGTGACAAACACGTTCTCGCCACTTCGAATTCTATGAGTATTCTTCATGTTCTCCTCGGTGGGTTCCGGATGGGGCGCGAGTGATAGCCGTGCGACACCCGTAGGGCTGCGGGTGCCGTGACGGCTCACCCGGGGGACGCGGGCGCTACCGAGTGCGGTTGATGTCGCGTTGTGGGCTCGCGCGCATCACGGACTCGCAATCTTGTTGGGGACTTAGCAGGTTCGCGAGCACAGTCGCTTGTGGGCTCGCGCTGTGCCAGGATTCGGCTCTACAGCGAGCGGATCGCGTGGCCCATCGGGCGCGCTGAACGTGTGAGGACGGGAGGTCGTGCTCGTGTGGCGAGCCGGTGGCGCTCATCGATCGAAGTGTCGAACAGCGGCTGCGTGGTGTGGCGCCCTCCTCATGCTGCTTTCACTCCAGGTGACGTCCAGTGCGGCGAGCGCGCTCGAGGAACCGGCAGGGCTGACTGACCGGGCGTCACTGCCGAACCCTCAGCACGAGAGTGCCGATTTCTATCGGCCCCCGTCGCCGCTGCCGGAAGGTGGTCCGGGCGAGATCATCCGTTCTCGGCCATCGTCGGCGGGTCCGCGTTCGGCACAGGCGCTCGCCGAGGCCTGGCAGGTGATGTACCACTCCACCGATGCGCTGGGCGAGCCGAACGCGGTGACCGGGACCGTCCTAGTGCCGCGCGACGTGCCCGGCGAGGAAGTGCCGATCGTGGCGCTGGCACCCGGTACCCATGGGCCTGCGGCCCGCTGCGCGCCGAGCGGGATGATCGACGCAGGGGCGTACTACGAGCAGAATCCGCTGAACGAGCTGCTGCGCAGTGGCTATGCCGTGGCGGTTCCGGACTACGAGGGCTACTACGAGGGCGGAGGCACCACCTACCTGGCCGGACGGGCCATGGGCGCGGCCACGCTGGATGTCCTGCGGGCGGCACAGCGGTTGCCCGAGGCGGGCCTCGGCGAGAATGTGCCGGTGGCCGTGCGCGGCTACTCGCAGGGAGGGGCTGCGGCGATGTGGGCGGGTGAGATGCACTCCGGGTACGCCGGCGAGCTCGACCTGGTCGGTGTCGTGGGCGGTGGAGTTCCTGCGGACCTCGTCGAGGTCGCGCTGCCCCTGGACGGGACGTGGGGATTCGGCGTTCTGGCTTACGGCCTGATCGGCCTGGACAATGCCTACCCGGAGCTCGATCTGGACAGTTATCTCAATGAGGAAGGCCGGACGGCATTCGACGAGATGCGTGCCGACGCGTGCACGTTCGAGCTGCTGACCCGGTACGCGGGTGATCGCATCGCGGACTACACCGAACGTAGCCCCGTCCTGCGGCCGGACTGGCTTGCGCGGATCGAGGAGAACGCGCTCGGTGCCGGTTCGATCGATGTACCCGTTTACCTGTATCACGCGACGAACGACGACCTCGTCGCGTTCGGCCAGGCGCGGTCGCTGCGGGATACCTACTGCGATCAAGGAATGGACGTTCGCTGGGAGGAGTACGAAGTCGACTCCCCTGCGCCGCACATCACGATGATCAACGTCGCCGACGCGGGCGTACGGGCGTTCCTTGCCGAACTGTTCGCCGGGAATCCGGTGACAGACGGCTGCTGAACCGGCCGAGGAGGTGTTCATGTATCGCGGGAGCCGAACCCTGCTTACGCTCGCCGCATCGTTCGCAGGCACGCTGGTGCTGGCCGTCGGAGGAGCATCTGCCGTCGCCGAATCGGAATCACGAGCCGACACCCGTTCCACCGCTGAGGAACAATCTACATCGGAAGGTCCGGAGACCTCTAGTTTCGTGCGTGCGTTCCTATACTCGCAGGTGAACTGGGCCGTCGACCCGCCGGGCGCCAACGACTGGGACTGCGAGCCGCCTGCAGACCGGCCTCGACCGGTGGTGCTGGTCCACGGGACATGGGAGAACCGGTACAGCAACTTCGCGAAGATGGCGCCGGAACTGGAGCGTGCCGGCTACTGCGTATTCGCGCTGGACTACGGGGACGATCGCGGAAGCCTCATCGGCCTGCACCCGGCGCTCAAGGGGACTGGCGATATCGCCGGGTCCGCCAGGGAGCTGGGACAGTTCGTCGACGAGGTACTCGATGCCACCGAAGCGTCCCAAGTGGATATCGTTGGACACTCGCAAGGTGGCATGATGCCACGCCAGTACCTCAGGTTCGAGGGTGGAGCGGACCCGGAGAACCCGGAACGCAACAAGGTGCGAAACCTCGTCACGCTGGGTGCGACGCACAATGGCACGACGCTGAGCGGGTTGGCCACACTCGCGGAGTGGTTCGGGCTGCTCGAACCGAGCGAGCTGCTGCTTGGCACGGCAGCCGTGCATCAGGTGCGGGGTTCCGACTTCCTCGAGGAGCTCAACGCCGAGGGGCATACCGAACCCGGTGTCGATTACACCGTGATCGCGACCAGGTATGACCAGGTCACCACGCCCTACGAGTCGACCTTCCTCGAGCCCGGCCCGGGTGCGACGGTGGAGAACATCACGCTGCAGGATGGCTGCCACAGGGATCTGTCGGATCACCTGTCGATGTCGTACTCGCCGCGGGCGATCGGGTACGTCAAGCAGGCCCTGGACCCGGCCGCGGGCGCGCCGCCGTGCGAGTTCCACCGACCGGTGGGCTAGGCAGGACACCGTCCACTGCGGTGTTGTCGAGCAGGCAGGCCGCGAGGAATGGGCTCGCTGTCACTCGATGGAGTGAGCTCGGGTTGGATTGCTGAATAGCCGCCGTACCGGCCTGCGTTCGACAGGGCGACGCGTTCCGGATGCCCGCCTGTCGGATGAGCCGGTCAGGGCACGAATGCACCCGCCGTTCGGGGGAGTCCCCGGACGGCGGGCCCGCTGCCCTCTCGGCGTCGTGCGCGCTCAGGCCTGCGGATGCCGGGTACGGGAGCTGACCACCGGCGTGGGCTGCCCGCCCGAGCTCGGCCGATCCTGGGCGTTGATGATGACCCGAAACGCGACAAAGACGAGCACACCGAGTATCGGAATCCATTCGAGAATCATGGCGCACTCCAATTGCGCGGTATATTCCACCTGATCGAGTGATATGCACACTATCGACCTCGATGTCGGCATATAGCCGCTTGTCCGTCATCGTAGCGCCGGAGCATCCCCGTCGGAATTCGCGACGCACGTACGCAACACAAGAGTGTGACAGGGGTGAAATCCCGCAGGCGGTGTTGTACGACGGGACGAGGTTTCGGTGGTCCTGGAGGGTTATTCACAAGTTTCCGGGCGGGGGTCGGCGCAGCCGACTCGCGAACGGAAACTGCAGGTGGCGCACGGTGCCCGGTGTCGTGGACACAGGAGGCGGGCGCGAAGCGCCTCCGATTCGGGTGGTGGTGGGCGACGGGCGGGAGAATAGCCCGACTTATGAGTAAGGCACTGCCGCCCACTCCCGCGGCAGGCTCGTACCGCCCTGCGGCTCGGCGTGGGCCGTGGCGGACCACCACCGGCTGGCCGGTCTCGCCCGCCGCCGTAGGCTCCCCGGTGAGCACGGTTACCTCGGCAGTGAACGGAGCAGCGTGTGGGTTGGGAATTCTGGATCGACCGCGGTGGCACCTTCACCGACATCGTCGCTAGGCGGCCCGACGGCGGCCTCGCCTCACACAAACTGCTGTCGGACAACCCCGAAGCCTACTCAGACGCCGCGGTAGCCGGGATCCGTCACCTGCTCGGCCTCACCGGCGACGAACCGGTACCTGCCGACCAGGTCGACGCCGTGCGGATGGGCACGACCGTAGCCACCAACGCGCTCCTCGAACGCAAGGGTGAGCGCACCGCGTTGGTGATCACCAAGGGGTTCGCGGATGCGCTGCGGATCGGTTACCAGAACCGGCCCCGCATCTTCGACCGCCACATCGTACTGCCCGACCTGGTGTACGAGCGGGTGATCGAGGTGGACGAGCGGGTCACTGCCGACGGTACCGTGCTGCGGGCACCCGATGTGGACCGGCTTTCGGTGGAGTTGCGGGAGGCGCACCGCCGCGGCATCCGGGCGGTGGCGGTGGTGTGCCTGCACAGCCATCTCTACCCGGAACACGAGCGCTTGATCGGTGCGCTGGCCGAGCGGATCGGGTTCGGGCAGGTCTCCCGCTCCAGCGAGACAAGCCCGTTGATGAAGCTCGTGCCGCGAGGCGACACGGCGGTGGTGGATGCCTACCTGTCCCCGGTGCTCGGCCGTTACGTGGCGCAGGTAAGGGGACAGATGCCCGGGGTGCGTCTGATGTTCATGCAGTCCAACGGCGGGTTGACCGACGCGGGTCACTTCCGGGGTAAGGATGCGATCCTGTCCGGCCCGGCAGGCGGCATCGTCGGTATGGCACGGATGTCGCAGCTGGCCGGCTACAACCATGTGATCGGCTTCGACATGGGCGGCACCTCCACCGATGTCTCGCATTACGCGGGGGAGTACGAGCGCGTGTTCGACACCCACGTCGGCGGGGTCCGGTTGCAGTCACCGATGCTGGAGATCGACACGGTGGCCGCCGGAGGCGGGTCCATCCTGCACTTCGACGGCAGCCGTTACCGCGTCGGTCCGGATTCCGCAGGCGCCGACCCGGGGCCTGCCTGCTACCGCAGGGGCGGTCCGCTGACCGTCACCGACGCCAACCTCATGCTCGGCCGTATCCAGCCCGCGCACTTCCCGCACGTGTTCGGGCCCGGTGCGGACCAGCCGCTGGATGCCGAGGTCGTGCGCGACTGGTTCGCCGAGCTCGCCGCACGGATCACCGAGCACACCGGGGACCGGCGCAGTCCGGAAGAGGTCGCCGAGGGCTACCGGCAGATCGCGGTGACGAACATGGCCGGTGCGGTCAAGCGGATCTCGGTGCAGAAGGGCCACGACGTCACCAAGTACGTGCTCACCACCTTCGGCGGGGCAGGCGGGCAGCACGCCTGCGCCGTGGCGGATTCGCTCGGCATCGACACCGTGCTCGTTCCGCCGATGGCCGGGGTGCTCTCAGCGCTCGGTATCGGCCTCGCCGACGCCACCGCGATGCGGGAACAGTCGATCGAAACACCCCTGTCGCTCGAGGCGATGGAGCGGTTGCACGGCGAGGCCGACACGATAGAGGCGGATGCCAGGGCGGAGCTGCACGCCGAGGGTATCGACGAGCCACGGATCCGCGTGACGCGCCGCGCGCACCTGCGGTACGACCGCACCGACACGGTGGTGCCGGTGGAACTGACGGGTCACGACGAGATGGTCGCCCGGTTCGAGGAAGCACACCGCGCGACGTACTCGTTCCTGCTGGACCGGCCACTGATCGTGGAGGCGCTGTCGGTGGAGGCGACGGGGCTGACCGATCAGCCCGACTTGTCCGCCCTCGGAAGCTCCGCCGGTGAGGTCGGCGGTGCGGTGGCGACGGTGCCGCTGTACAGCGCGGGAGCCTGGCACGAGGTGCCGCTGCACCAGCGGGACACGCTCCGGCCGGGCGACGAGGTCAGCGGGCCGGCGATCATCGCGGAGGCCAACGCGACCACGGTGGTCGACCACGGTTGGCTGGCTCACCTGACAGAGGCCGGTCATCTGGTCGCCGAGCGGGTGCACACCAGGGCGGGAGCGGACGTGGGAACCCGCGCCGATCCGGTCCTACTCGAGGTCTTCAACAACCTGTTCATGTCCATCGCGGAGCAGATGGGATCCCGGCTGGAATCGACAGCACAGTCGGTCAACATCAAGGAACGCTTGGACTTCTCCTGCGCGCTGTTCGATCCGGACGGCAACCTAATCGCCAACGCGCCACACATCCCCGTCCACCTCGGATCCATGGGAACGAGCGTGAAGGAGGTCGTGCGCAGGCGCGAGGGAACTATGCGGCCGGGCCAGGTGTACGCCGTCAACGACCCGTACCACGGCGGCACGCACCTGCCTGACGTCACGGTGATCACGCCGGTCTTCGACAGGGTGGGGGAGTCGGTACTGTTCTACGTCGCTTCGCGCGGTCACCACGCCGAGATCGGTGGCATCACGCCGGGATCCATGCCCGCGGGCAGCACCCACCTCGACGAGGAAGGCGTGCTGTTCGACAACTGGCTGCTGGCCGAGGACGGTCGCTTCCGTGAAGAGTGGACGAGGGAACTGCTGGAAAGCGCGCCGTACCCCTCGCGCAATCCGGAGACGAACCTCGCCGACCTGCGGGCACAGATCGCCGCCAACCAGAAAGGCGTCGACGAGGTCAACAGCATGATCGACCACTTCGGGCTCGATGTGGTGCAGGCGTATATGCGGCACGTGCAGGACAACGCCGAGCAGGCCGTGCGCCGGGTCATCGGCACGCTGTCCGACGGCGAGTTCCGGTACGAAATGGACTCCGGTGCGGTCATCGCTGTACAGATCACTGTGGATCGTGATCAGCGCTCGGCCGTGATCGACTTCGCGGGCTCCTCGGCACAGTTGGACAGCAACTTCAATGCCCCGTCCTCGGTGGTGACCGCGGCCGTGCTGTACGTCTTCCGTACTCTTGTGGCCGACGACATCCCGCTCAACGACGGTTGTCTGCGGCCGTTGACGGTACGAGTACCGCACGATTCCATGCTCGCGCCCGGATACCCGGCCGCGGTGGTCGCGGGCAACGTGGAGACCTCGCAGGCGATCACCGGAGCGCTGTACGGGGCGCTCGGGGTCCAGGCCGAGGGCTCGGGCACGATGAACAACATCACCTTCGGTAACGATCGCTACCAGTACTACGAGACGATCGGCTCGGGATCGGGTGCGGGGGAGGGCTTCGACGGTACCGATGTGGTGCAGACCCACATGACCAACTCCCGCCTGACCGATCCGGAAGTACTCGAGTGGCGCTTCCCCGTGTTGCTCGAGGAGTTCGCGATCCGCCCCGGCAGCGGTGGCACCGGCCGTTGGCGTGGCGGGAACGGCGCGGTGCGCAGGTTGCGATTCCGCGAACCGATGACGGTGTCAACGTTGACCGGGCACCGGCGGGTCCGGCCCTACGGCCTGGCGGGTGGGTCGCCGGGCGCGCTCGGCGTCAACCGGGTCGAACGTGCCGGTGGGGACGTCACCGAGCTCGCCGGGTGCGATTCCGCCGAGCTGGGCGAGGGGGACGTTCTGGTCGTGGAGACTCCGGGTGGCGGCGGCTACGGCAGCACGGATGGTACGGACGCCGCCGACCCGCGCGACGAGTAGGCGGGCCAAGCCGCGGTCGTCGGCTGGCCTCCGGCCGGTTCCGAGTCTCGCGAAACGGGATCACCGCACCGCCGGTACCCGGTAGGCTGGCCCGGCGCGCGCCGGGAATGGCACCAGGCGGAAGGGGCGACGATGGACCGGCAGCTCTGCGAGTTCGACACCCAGGACATCCGGATCGCGGTGGTGATGAGTGGTGGGGTGAGCCTGGCCGTGTGGACCAGCGGGGTGACCATCGAGCTGTCACACTTGGCACAGGCACGCGCCGAGCCGTCCCCTGCGGTGGAGTACCGGGAGATCCTGGACCTGCTGCGCGCGACCGCCACGATCGACGTAGTGGCGGGAACCTCGGCCGGTGGCCTCAACGGGGCGTTCCTCGCGCTGGCGCTCGCGAAAGGCCGCAAACTCGAACGGCTGCGGGAGCTGTGGCGGGATCGTGGTGGCCTGGACGACCTGCTGCGGGACCCGATGCAGCGTGGGGCCCGCTCGCTGATGCGGGGTGACTACTTCACCGATGTGATCACCGGAGGACTCCGTGACCTGGCTGCGAACGGCACGCCGGTGGCCTTGCACGGAGCTGGGCAGGATGCCGAGCACGCGGCCGCGCCGCTCGAGCTGATCCTGACCGGAACCCTGTGGCACGGCCGGAGTTCCACGTTCACCGACGACCTGGGTACCAGCCTGAGCGAGGTGGACCACGACGCCACGTTCCGTTTCAGTACGACCGAGCTGCCCGCGGCCCCGGAGGGAGCTCCCGCCTGCGGTGACCTCACCGACCCCGGGGTGGTGGAGCAGCTCGCCGCGGCGGCGCGGTGTACCTCGTCGTTTCCCGGCGCTTTCGAACCCCGGTGGGTGTCGGTCCACCCGGAGGAGAGCGGTGTGGACAACCGCTACGCTTCCGATGCCGGGCGGGCCGACTTCCGCCGATCCCAGTTCGTCGTCGATGGCGGCGTGCTGCTGAACAGGCCGTTGCGCCCCGCGCTCGACGCGATCTACCGGCAGCCTGCCGATGTCCAGGTGCGGCGGTTGCTGGCGTACGTGGTGCCGAACCCGGCCGAGGCGCCCGCCTACGATGACCACCGCGATGGTGGGAGCACCGGGGTCCCGGACGCCAGGAGCGTGCTGCTGGACGTCGTCACCCGCATGCGCGACACCGACTCCGTCAGTGCCGAGCTCGGCGAGATCGCGGAACGCAACTCGGCGGTCGCGGCACGGCGGCGGGCACGGGCGTCGCTGGCCGCTGCCCTCGCGACTCCGGGGGGAGACGGTTTCGCCGACCGCACCTGGCAGGGCTACCGCCAGGTGCGCACCGATCACGCGGTTCGCACCATCGCGCGGTACCTCGCGCGTGGTCAGGACGGTTCGTCGGGTGGCTGGACCGAAGGTGAGCTGGTCGACGCGTTGCGCGAGCACGACCTGTGGTTCGTCCCCCGGGACGCGACCCTGGATGAGGCGCTACGGCGCACCGGGGAGGAGTGGCCGTGGGGACAGTCCACCGTGTACCGGCTGGGCGAGATGGTGATCGATGTGCTCAAGCGCGCCGTCTGGCTCGCCGATCCGGGAAGCGAACCGAAACGGGTGATCGTGGATTGCCGCCGTTCGATCCACGCGACGCTGCGGCGGATCCGAGCCGAGGCCGCGACGCTGCGCGAGTACTGGCTCACCGCGCCACGCGGCGACTCCCGTTATGGTATCGCGCGGATCCCGGAGCGCATCGGTCGCCGCGACACGACGGCAACCAACCAGGACCAGCTCCACGGCTGGCTCGACCGGCTGCTCGACGGTGCCGACACCGATGTAGCCGAGCACGTCGGGCAGGTGATCAGCACCCGAGATCGCCGGCGGCAGCTGTACGACCAGGCACAACACCTGGCGGATCACCTGTACGGCTGTGCCACCGCGATCATGCGGGTGTGCGAGCGCGGCAATGACACCGTCGACCCGGACGGCGTCGAGCGGGAGCACCTGAACTCGCTCGCCCGGTACGTGCTGGAGGGCTCGGGATCGGCAGGCGAGGTGCTCCGGCGCCTGCTCCGGCTCCACGTGGCGCAGGCGGCCGTCGGTGACGCGATGGCCGATGTGGACCAGGAGGTGGAGCTCGCGCAGGTCGCCGCCGAGCACGGCGACTGCGTGACCGGCACCCAGGCGCATCACTTCGGCGCTTTCTACCGGGGAACCTGGCGGGTGAACGACTGGATCCACGGCAGGCTGGACGCGGTGCATCACATGGTCCGGCTGCTGCTGTCGCCGGAACGCATCCGGCAACTCGGCGATGCCGGGCCCGCACTCGCGGACATCCGCAGGTTGGCGGTCGGCCAAGAGGGACAGGGCAACCCCGATCGCGATTGGCTCGACGGGCGCTGGCAAGCAGAGGCGGCGGAATGCGAGCGGGAGCTCGCCGCGCTCGGCACGGTATCCGGTACCCCGCGTGCGTTGCCGTGCTGCGCCGTGCGGATCGCCGAGCGTATCCAGACTCGAATCCTGCGTGAGGAGCTGCACGCGCTGGCCGTCGCGATCCGCGCGGAAGCCGATGTCCCCGAATCCAGTACGGCCTGGCTGACCTGCTACGACGCCGCCGCGGCCACGGCGGGTCCCGGCGGGATCCCCGCAGGGGAGCTCTGGGAGCTCTGGGAGCTCGCCAAGCAGCGGATCGGGTCGCAGCGGATCGGCGACGAGGTGGGTGCCGACACCTTCGCGCGGACCGCGGCGCGCGCCGCGGCGGTAGCAACCAACGTGGTCGGCTCGCCCACCCGGCCCAAGCCCGTGGCCACCGTGCTCGCCGGGTTCCGCGGTTACGCGCTGGCGGTGTGGACGTTGGTGCGGTTCCTGACGACGGGGAGCAGCTTCGGCACCCGGGTGGTGGACATGGCCCTGGTGGCTGGTGGCCTGCTGCTGGCGGTCACCCTCGTCGTGCCGGGTATCCCGCTGGGGCTCACGCTGGCAGGGGTGGCGCTGATCTCGATCGCTTTCACCGCTGCCGCGCTGTTCGACAGCGGCACCGACACGGGACGGCGCGCCCTCGGCTGGCGCTTCCTCACGCTGGCGGCGATCGCGCTTGCGGCTCTCGCAGGTTATCTCGCTTGGGACATCGCGGCCCACGGCTGGCGCGGCTCGGCGTGGACGCTCGTCCTCAAGGTGGCCGTCGCGGTCGCCATCGTGTTGGCAGGGGTGTGGGTGGCGCGCGCGCAGCGCCGCTGACCGGGTGGGGGGTGAGCCGAAGGACTCCTTCGGTACATATCCGGTACCCGAGGAGTCCTTCGGCTCACCCCCGCCGTGCGATCGTCCGGGCGACAGGCAGCTGAGTCATTCGGGCGCGTATCGCTGGGTGACCTCGGTCCATGACAACAGCGACAGCGCTCCCTGCCTGCTCGCACCACCCGCGATGATCAGCTCGTCGTCGATCACGCCGTAACCCGCGCCGTGGACGGCGAGCACGGAATCCAGGGCTTCCTCCCACTCTTCCTCGTCGGGTGGGAGCACGAGATGCCGATCGATGATGCCTCCGGTGACCAGGCTCGGGTCCTCCCCGTCGACGACGTGGATCGCGTCGCCGAGCGTTCCCACCGCCATTGCGCTCATCGGCTCCGGCAGGCTCGGCCCCGCCCGCCAGGTGCCGGTGTCGGGTTCGTAGACATCGACCCAGTCGAGCAGGCCGCTGGTCCTGCCACCCAGCGCCCACACCTCACCGTCGCGGGCGACGGCACGGAGGTGGTCGCGGTTGTCGCCGAGCGGTGCGCCGCGCTCCCACCCCTCCCCGGGCGTGAAGGTGAGCACTTCCGTCGTCGGCCCCTCACCGCCGACAACGTGCAGTCGGTCGTCGAGCGCCACCATGGCGTGCCCCTGCCTGCCTTCGGGCATCGGCGCGACGGACTCCCATCGTTGCGCGCCGGGTTCGAGCGTCCAGACCTCCGCCCGCGGCGTCCAGTCGGTGATCGACTCGGCTCCCCCCGTCACGTAGATCGTGCCGTCGAGCTCGGCGGCCGCGGCGTGGTGGCGCGCTTCGGGCAGGTCGGGCGCTTGCCGCCAGCCGTCCTCGTCCGGGTCGTAGGCGTGCACCGCCTGCGAGGTGCGCCCGACACCTGCGAGCCCTCCGATGATGAACAGCTCGCCCCCCGCTACCGCCGAGGCGACCTCCCCCCGCTGCTCGGGCAGGTCGGCGGCACGTTGCCAGGGCGGCTCGGCTTCCGGTGCCGGATTGGTGACCACCAGCGCGACCACCGCCACCGCCACGATCACCGCGATCGCGAGGATGGTCACCAGCACGGCGCGCAGCACACGCACACCGGTTCCGGGACGCCGCTTGGCTGCCATCACCCCATGATGGCCGACACCGGAAGTGGACCGTGAACATTCACTCGGGTGGTGGCGTGCCGTCCGCCGGGCGTTAAGGCCCGGTGTTCTCGGTGAGCGGGTCGAGGCCCAGCGCATGCATCATGGCGAGGAACACCTCGGTGTTGTCCAGGAACGCGTTGAACCGGGCGGCTCCTGGCCCGGAGGCGAAGATCGGCACATCCTCCACGGTGTGCACGCAGTTCGTCTGCGTGAGCGGCAGGTTGCCGGTTTGCAGCTCGGCATCGGGGTCCCTCTCGGGGTTGTCGACGGCGTTGCCGGTGTCCTCGTCGAGCAGCGATGGTTCCCGGAACACCGGCTGGTGCCGGAATCCGTCGGTGTGGTCAGGGTGGTTGGACCACCCGTAGAACAGCGACACATCGGGATCGGGGTCGTCCGGGAACCCGTCGCCGTCGGAGTCGGCGTAGGTCGGGAAGCCGGCTGCGGCGTAGACACCGTTGCCCGCCCTGCCGTCGGCCTCGCGCCGGTCATGGGTGCCCACGATGCTCATCGAGTGGTTGTGGTCGGCGGTGACCACGATCAGCGTGTCGTCCCTATCCTCGGCCCACCGTTTCGCCAGCCCGATGGCCTTGTCGAACTCGATCGTGTCGTACACCGCCCTCGGCCCGTCGAGCGGATGCTCCATTTTGTCGATCGAGGCCGCTTCGATCATCAGGAAGAAACCGTTGTCGTTGCGGGAGACCACTTCGAGCGCGGCTTCGGTCATCTCCATCAGCGTCGGCTGGTCGGTCCAGTCGCCGAGCCGGTCGGGGTCCTTGGCGTGCTCGCGGTCCAGGTACACGTCCATGTCGCCGTCGTGGAACAGCCCGAGCAGTTTGTCGGGCGGCCCTGCCGAGGTCACCCGCCGCAACTCTGCGCGGTTGCTGACGTGGGCGAATCCCGCCTGACGGAACTCCTCGATCACATCGCGATCGTCGTCCCGTTCGGACCCTTCGGCGTCGCGGGGCAGGAGGTAGGCGCGGCCCCCGCCCATCCACACGTCCGGCATCCGCTCCGGTTCGAGCGCCTGGTCGGTGATGTCGAGGTACTCGGACCGCCTGCGGGCGTGGGCGAACACGGCCGCGGGGGTGGCGTCCTGGATCTCCGAAGTGGCCACCACACCGATCGACATCCCCCTGGTGCGCTTGAGCAGTTCGGCGACGTTCTCCACGCGAGGGTGACCGTCGGGGTCATCGGCGTTGCTCTCGTAGACGCCCATGGCGTTGACCGAGGACTTGTGCCCGCACATGTAGGCCGACATGGAGTTCGCCGAATCGGTCGCGATCGAATCGGCGCCGGAGGTGCCGACGAACCCCCGGTACTCCATCCGGTCCATCTCCAGCAGCCCGTGGTACTTGCCTTCGGTGATGCCTCGCGACAGGATGCGTGCCGCGGTGATCGCAGGCGATCCCATGCCGTCGCCGAGGAAGAAGATGATGTTCTTGGCCGGGCGCTTGCCCGCGGGAACCCGCACCACCTGGTGTGTCACGCTGGCACGGCTGGTCCTGCCTCGGGAACGCGCGGTGGCCCGCACCGTGTACTCGCCAGAGCCTGGGTATCCCAGCCCGCGATAGGTGACCTCGAGGCTGTCGGTGGCCGAGCTGGTGCGTTCGGGTTCGCCGTCCAGTACCGGTTCCGGACCGTCTGGTCCGTGCACGGTGATGTCGATCCGGGTGGTCCGGGGGTCGACGCCGGTGACCTCCACGCGGAGGTCGAACCGGGCACCCGCCAGCACTGTCGCCCTGTCGATGGGCAGGATCCGGATGTCGGGCACCGGCCTGCCCCGTACCGGGCCGCCGGGCGGGCGGCCGGTCGCCGCGTGCGGCTGCCGCGCCGCCAGCGGACCCCGCGGCACCCGAGGCCGTGGCGAGGTGGCCGCGCCCTGCCTGCGGGGGCTCGCGGCGGCGTTCCCGGAGCCGAGCCCGACGAACGCGGCGGCCGCCACGCCGCCGGTGCCTGCGCGGAACAGTGAACGCCGGGAGAACCCGCGCCACGACTCCGCCTGCTCACCGCTGTCCTGCCCGCCTGGCTGCTGATCGGATCCGTGCTCGTTGCCGTGCGACATGCCGTCCCTTCCGTGGTGTTGCGGGGTCCGCTGAACACCGTGGGATGCGCATGTGGTGATCGATCGACGCGCGCCTGGAGGGTGGATGACACGGGGGTGAACAGTTCGCCGAGTCGACAGCGGCTACCCGGGAAGTTAACCCCGGTCGGCTGCCGTGCTGCGGGTGCGCCTGCCGCTGCCCGCCGCCGCGGTGACATAGCACCACGCGAACAGCGCCCAGGCGGCCGCGAAGATCAACCCGACGGAGATGTAGCCCACGGTCCACAGCACCGCGGGGGTGTCCTCCTTGCGCTCCCGCTGGAGGAACGAGATCTCGCTGATGAACTCGCGTTCCCCGGAGACAGCGGGGATTTCCGCCGCCTCGGCCTCCGGGTCCTCCGGGGCGTACAGCGGGGCGATCGCCATCGTCCGCAGTGGGGTGTGCAGCCGCAGTCCCGTCTTCCACTCGCCGTAGACGGGTAACGGCTCGGTCGTTCGGTAGACGCCGTCGCCGACGCGTTCCAGGGAGGCGTCGTGGAAGTCGCCACCCTGCCAGGACAGGAACCGGAACCAGATCGCGTCCCCGGTGGCATCGGCGGGATCAAGCGAGACGGTGGCGTGCACCCAGCGCGGCTCGGCGTCCTCCTGCGGGTAGGCCACCTCCTTCGCCTCGGAGGTCTCGGTGAGCTCGAACTCCGCGGTCGTTCCTTCTTCGGGGGCCTGCGGCGGGACGGTCACCGCCAGCAGCGCGGTGACCAGCAGCGCCCCGCCGAGCCCTGTGGCGTGCTTGGTCGCGAACCGCCTGCCCGCGGGGCCCGTTGTGGCCGGTTGCCGTGGATCGCGGTGGGCGATGGCCTCGACACGCTGGTGCTGCCAGGCAGCGATCGCCGCCCCACCGACTGCGGCCGCGGTGCCGAGGACGAGGAACGTGGGCATCATCGCGGTGGGCCACGGGTAGGGCATGACCAGCTGCGAGAAGCCCCATTCGGCAGGCATGCCCGCTATTCCGCAGGCCAGCCCGGCGAGCAGCGCGAAGCGGTAGCCCAACTCCTTGCGTGCCATGGCCAGTGCGACGAGCTCCACCACGAGCGCCTGCGCGAGGTAGGGCAGGAACGGTGAGGTGGGCATGTCCAGCGTGGCGGGCACCACCGCGTAGAGCGCCCGCGAGGCGAAGAAGACCGCCAGCACGATGAGGGTGGCCCCGGGGCCGAACTGCATCCGGGCGTAGATCAATGCCCACGCGGAGGCCAGCCCCACCAGCACGACCTGGCTGGCCAGCGGGAACTGCGGCACCCCGAGGTCGAACTCCATCAGGAACGCCGATACGCCCATCAGCCAGGCACCGGCAAGCACCGGCGAGAGCACGCGCACGAAGCGGCCATTGCTGCCGACCTGACGGGACTCGGCCAGCAGCAGCTGGAGGCCGAGGATGACGCATATGCCGCCGCCCACCATCAGCACGTGGGTCGGTCCCCAGAGCGTGACGTCCTGTCCGAAGAGCCGGTGCCAGATGTCGTCGAGAGGGAAGCCGCTGACCGCCACGACCCCTGTCGCGGTGATCAGCACGGCGCCCATCGGCACCCGCCAGTCGCCGGGGAGCCGGAGCGTGCGCGCGGGCAGCGGGTCCCTGGCCAGTGCCGCGCTCATGACGCCGGTGAGGAAGATACCGATCAGGCCGAGGTAGATGGGGTAGTGGGAGGGATTGTCCAGCGGCCCCTCGTCCCTGCCGAAGATGATGTGGGAGGGGACATCCCAGTAGACGCCGACCAGCGCCGCCACCCCGGACAGCAGCGCCGTGCCCATCGGCAGCGCCGTCCAGCGTGGCAGCCCCGTGCGCCGGGCGGCCCAGTCGGCGAGCTTGCCGAGTAGCGTGCGCTTACCCCGGCGTTCGGCCATGCCGAGCCACACCAAGGGGACGACGATCAGCACGAAGATGCCGAACGCGATCAGTACCTGGTCGAGCGCGGCGCCCCCTGCCGGGGCGGAGTGGGCCAGCTGCATCGACGCATCCTTCCGCACGTGTACCCGTCATCCCTGGTCGGAACCGGTCAACCGGGTGTCGATCCCAATATGGCGACTCATAGTAACAGTTACTACCGGTAACAGAAAGGTCCGGGGCGGCTCGTCAGGGCGTGCCCACCGCGTCCCCGCTCGCGCCGGAGCTCCAGCGTCGCATCACCGGGGGCGAGGCGCCACTCGCAGCGCAGCGGCCGGTAGCACCGTCGAACGGCACATGTGTCGCCACGGCGCCGGTAGGCTGCTCCGGGTGGGCCGGGTCGCTCGGGTCGCGAGTACCGGCGCGCCGGTCGACCGTGACGCTCGGGAGGTGACGATTGGCCGGGCACATGTCCCCTGAGGAGTTCCGGGAGCACGGCAAGCGGGTCGTGGATTGGATCGCCGACTACCTGGCGGGCATCGAGCGGCACCCGGTGCGTGCCACGGTAGGCCCCGGCGAGGTACGGGCCGCCTTCCCCGACGAGCCCCCGGAGCAGGGGCGGCCGTTCGAGCAGCTGCTCGGCGAGCTCGACCGCTCGGTGATGCCCGGCATCACCCACTGGCAACACCCGCGTTTCCTCGCGTACTTCCCGGCCAACGCCAGCGGCCCCGCCGTCCTCGGTGACCTGCTCTCGGCCGGGCTCGGCGTGCAGGGCATGCTGTGGGAGACCAGCCCGGCCTGCACCGAACTGGAAACCGTGGTGGTGGACTGGCTGGCGGGGCTGCTCGGGTTACCGGATCAGTGGCGAACGGACGCGCGCGGCGGCGGAGTGATCCAGGATTCGGCGTCGAGCGCGGTACTGGTGGCCCTGGTCGCTGCCCTGCACCGGGCGTTCGGCGAGCGTGGCAACCGCGCAACCGGCACGCTGTACGTGTCCGAGCAGACCCACTCGTCGGTGGCCAAGGCCGCCAGAATCGCGGGGGTGCCTCCCGGCAACGTCCGCGTGGTCGAGCAGGACCCGCGCACGCTGGCCATGTGCCCCGAGCACCTCGGCACGCTGCTGGCCGCCGACCACGCGGCCGGACGGGTCCCAGTGCTGGTCTGCGCCACCATCGGCACCACCTCCACGGCGGCGATCGACCCCGTGCGCGCGATCGGGCAGGTGTGCCGCGAGTATCGGGCATGGTTGCATGTCGACGCCGCCTACGCCGGGGTCGCCGCAGTGTGCGAAGAGCTGAGGTGGATCAACGACGGTGTCGAGTACGCCGATTCGTACGTCACCGACCCGCACAAGTGGCTGCTGACGAACTTCGACTGCAGCGTGCTGTGGGTGGCCGACCGGCAACCGCTGGTCGACGCGCTGTCGATCCTGCCGGAGTACCTGCGCAACGCGGCGACCGAATCCGGGGAAGTGATCGACTACCGGGACTGGCAGGTGCCGCTCGGCAGGAGGTTCCGCGCCCTGAAACTCTGGGCGGTGCTCGGCTGGTACGGGGCAGAGGGGCTGCGCGAGCACATCAGGACGGGGGTGGCGCTCGCGGCGGAGTTCGCCGAGCTCGCCCGCGCGGACGGGAACTTCGCCGCCGATGAGGATCCGAGGCTGGGCCTCGTGTGTTTTCGTCCACTATGGCCGGGATACACGGCCGAGCAAGCCGACAGGGCGACCGGGGCGTTGCTCGACCGGCTCAACGACTCGGGAGTGCTGTACCTGAGCCACACGCGCGTGGCGGGACGCATGGTGCTGCGGGCCGCGATCGGAGCGCCCGCCACGCGCAGCGAGCACGTACACCACGCCTGGCATCGCATCGCGGCAGAGTACCGGGACATGCGTCAGGGGTAGGACAGCGGCCCTACCCCTGACGTCCCGTCTTACTTTCCGCTCAGAAGCAGGGCTCGGTCATCTCGTGCTGCTCGGCCGTAGGCCCGGCGAAGAAGTCCTCGAGCAGGGTCAGGCCCGTGGGTGCGTCGGTGTCGACTTCGTTGAGCAGGCTCTCCCTGAAGACCGCGTCATCGGGTTCGCCCGCGTAGTTGCCCGCCTCATCTGGCAGGATGCCCTCGTAGTCCACCGACTCCAGCGAGCCCGCTGCCTCTCTGAGCCCTTCGCGGGTCAGGTCGCCGGCCTCCACGGCCTGCTCGATGGCCTCCCGCATCGCGTACGACCACGTCCAGCCCGCAGTGTAGCCCTCGTTGGGCGTCACGCCTTCGAGCTCCGCGCGCATCGCCTCGTGCCCTGGCGTGTCGGCATCCCAACTAGCCCACGGAGCCGCATGCAGGTACTGCGCCTCGAACGCATCGGCGGCCGGGCTGTCCAGCAGCGCGGGGTTCCAGGTGGGGCTGGACCCGATGAACGTGCCCTCGAAGCCGCGCGCGGCCGTCTGGCCGACCACGACGGCGGCGTCGGCGGGTGCGGTGGTCAGCATGACCATATCCGGATCCTCGGAGAGGACTGCCTGGATGGCGTCACCCTGGTTGTCGGTGCCGGGTGGGGTTTCCACGGCGCGGAAGTCGAGACCGCGCTCCTCGGCGGCGATCTCGGCGCCACCTGCCGCATCGTCCCCGTAGTCGCCCGCGTAGTGGACCGCGACCACCGATTCGGCGCCGAGCTCGTCGACGGCGTAATCCACGGAGTTCATCGCCTCGAGGCAGTAGTTGGTACCCGCCTGCAGGATGACGTCCTCGAACAACCATTCCGAGGACCACGACGCCGGGGCGCCGATGACGTCGTTGCCCTCCATATCGGGCAGGATCGCCGCGGTCTGCGGCGAGCCGAGGGTCTGGGCGAGCGCCAGGACGTCGTCGCGGATGTCCCGGTAGACCTGGTTGTGGATCTCCGGGTTGTACTGGTTGTCGCGCACGAAACTGGTCACGTCGATGTCGTAGCCACCGATGCCGCCGTCCTCGTTGACCCGGGCCCAGAACGCCTCCTGCGCCTCGGTGATCGGCTGCGCAAGTGCGGCGAACGGGCCTTCGCTCAAGTCAGAGATGGTACCGAGGTAGATGCACCCGTTGTCTTCATTCGGGGTGTTGGGGCAGGGATCCTCGGTGACGCCGACGTCGATCTCGGCGTCACCGTCGCGGAACCCGCAGGCCGAGGCGACGAGCGCCACGGCGGCGAAGCTCGCCACCAGAGCTGCTTTCCGTCTTCTCATGATGATTCCCTCTCGTGTCCGTCTGGTGTGGTTAGTAGGTAAACGGCCAGGCCTTCCAGTAGTTGCGTATTCGGAGCCAGATGCCGAACAGCCCACGTGGTTCGAACAGCAAGAACCCGATGATCAGTGCGCCATACAGGACTCCTTCGAGGATGAAGTGGTTCAACACGGCGGTGGGGTCGGTCGTCAGGAACGGGATGTAGTCGGCCAGCTCGCGGGTTACCGGGTTGAGCATGGTGATGAACAGTGCGCCCATGATCGAGCCGGAGATGGTGCCGATCCCCCCGATGAGGATCATCGCGATGTACTGCACCGACAGCAGGAGGTTGAAGGAACTCGGGTCGAAAAAGCCGATGACAGTGAACAGCAGCGCGCCCGCGCATCCCGCGTAGAAGGACGACACGGCGAAGGCGATGGTCTTGTACTTGGTGAGGTTGATGCCCATCGCCGAAGCGGCCATGTCGCGGTCGCGGATCGCAGTGAACGCCCTGCCCACCCGGGAGCGCGTCAAGTTACGGGCCAGCACCGCGAGGATGATCAGAACGACGAGGATCAGCAGGTAGAGCTTCTGGTCCCCGGTAAGGATCTCGCCGTCGCTGTCGAAGGAGAAACCGAAAAGCTCAGGGACGGCGGCCTCCCTGCCCACCTGCTCACCACCGGTGAGCGAGCGCCACTCGGAGAAAATGTGTTCGCCGAGGAACACCAGACCGAGCGTGACGATCGCCAGGTACAGCCCGCGGAGCCGGGTCGCCAGCGGTGAGATCAGGACACCTGCGAGGCCTGCGACGATTCCGGCGGCCGGGAGCCAGATCAGGATGTTGGTGACGCCGAATCCGATGGTGCGGCCCTCGGGATCGCCCGAGATCGCCGCTGCCGTGTAGGCGCCGAGGGCGAGGAAGAAGGCATGTCCCAACGAGACCTGGCCACAGTAGCCGGTGACCAGGTTGAGCCCGATGGCACCGATGGCTGCGGCGAAGCCGAGCGCGAGGATGTGCAGCGTGTTGTCGTCGAAGACGAACGGCACCAGCAGCGCCACCACCACCAGCGCCACGACCGCGCGGCGTTTCGGGGCAGTGTTGAGCATCCGCATGTGCTCGGCATACGAGGTGAACATCTCCGGTCGCCCGGACAGCCGGGCGCTGCGCCGCCGTGGTGTAGCTTCCGGGGTGGTCATACGCGCTGCACCTCCTTGGTGCCGAACAGCCCGTATGGTCGTACCAGTAGCACAAGCAGCATGACCACATACGGCGCGACGATGGAGAAGTTGTTGCCGAGCCAGGGGGCGTAGTCGGCTTGGTAGGTCGAGACCAGAGCTTCCACCACCCCGACGGTGATGCCGCCGATGACCGCGCCTTCCAGCGATTCCAGACCGCCAATGATGATCGCAGGCAGGGCCTTCAGCGCCACCACCCAGAGCTGCTGGTCGATCCCCGCGCCCGAAGCCGCGAACACGCCAGCGACCGCAGCGAGACCGCCCGCGATAGCCCAGGACAGCGCGAAGACGCCTCCGACGGACACGCCCTGGGTCAGCGCTGTCTCCTGGTCGAAGGCGGTGCCGCGCATGGCAAGGCCGAGGCGCGAGTACTTGAAGAACGCGAACAACACCGTGATCACCACTAGCGTGGTCACCACCATGGCGACGTGCCGTTGCTGCACGCTGATGCCGAGTTCGGCGAGGAACTCCACACGTTGCAGGCCCCACGGGCTGCCGACCTGACGCACGTCGGCGCCGATGAAGCCGCTGAGGACGTTCCGCAGCGCGATGTCGATCCCGATGGTGATGATGGCGATGATGAACACCGGCCTACCGATCATCGGCCGCACCACCGTGCGCTCCAGGCTCAGTGCCAGCGTCGCCACCGCGGCCACGGCCAGGATCACCGCGAGGTAGAAGCCCAGCGGACCGACAAGGTAGCTCACGATGACCGCGCCGGCCATCATCAGCGCCGGCTGCGAGAAGTTGATCACGCGGGTGGACTTGTAGATGATCACGAACCCGAGCGCGACGAGGGCGTAGACCGACCCCATTCCGATGCCTTGCACAAGGCTGCTGAGCAGTTCGGTCATGCTCCTGCCTTCCCGTACATGTCCTCCACGAGGTTCTCGAACTGCTTGTGCAGCGCGGAGCGCTTGACCTTCTGGGTGGCGGTCAGTTCGCCGTCCTCGTGGTCGAGTTCCTTGGGCAGCATGCGGAACTTCTTGATCTGCTCGACCTGGGAGAACTTCTCGTTGACGTGATCCACGATCTGCTGGATCAGGGCGATCACCTCCTCACGTTCGGCGAGGTCGCGATAGGTGGTGTAGGGGATATCTCGCTGCTGTGCCCACTCGCCGACGGTGTCGAGTTCGATGCCGATCAGCGCGGTCAGGTACTGCCTGCCGTCGCCGATGACGACGGCTTCCTTGATGTACTCGCTGGCCTTGAGGGCGTTCTCGATCTCCGAGGGCGAGACGTTCTTGCCGCCCGCGGTGATGATGATGTCTTTCATCCGGTCGACGATGCGTACATGGCTACCATCGACCCACTCGCCGACGTCGCCGGTGTGCAGCCAGCCGTCGCGGTCGATGACCTCGGCAGTGGCCTCCTGATTGCGCCAGTAACCGGCGAACACCCCTGGATGGCGTGTCAGGATCTCGCCGGTGCGTTCATCGATCCGCAGCTCGATGCCCGGCTGGGGCTCACCCACGGTTCCCAGCTTCACCCGGCCCGGCCGGTTGGCGGTGGCGACCGCGGTGTTCTCGGTCATGCCGTACACCTCGTGCATCGGCACGCCGATACCCATGAAGAACTTCAACACCTCGGGCGCGATCGGGGCCGCTCCGGAAGCGGCGAACCGCACCTTGCGCATCCCGATGCGATCCCGCAGCGGCCGGAACAGCACCAGCCAGCCGAGCAGGTACAGCAACCGGGTACGTAGCGTGTGGTTGCCACCGGTGCGCACCAGATCGTCCCCGATGCGGTCAGCCAGCCGCAGCCCCGCCCGTGCGATCGCGCGCTTGACCGGCGAGGCGGAGGCGATCTTGATGTGGATCCCGGCCAGGATCTTCTCCCAGATCCGAGGGACCCCGAACAGGATGGTCGGCTGGATCTCCCGGAGGTTGGCCTGCACCGTGTCGATCGACTCGGCGAAGTTGACCTGCACGCCCGTGGCTGCGTTGAACCACGTGGTGAAAATCCGCTCGGCGACGTGGCACAGCGGAAGGTACGAGAGCATCACGTCGTTCGAGTTGGGCGGGGGAGAGGTGAAACCACCACCGTCCACGAGCTCGCTGATGCAATACTCCACATTGGCCACCGTGAGCATCGCTCCCTTGGGGGGACCGGTCGTGCCGGAGGTGTAGACCAGGGTCATCACGTCGTCCGGTGTCACCAATGCCATGCGCTCGGCGACCGCGTTCGGGTGTTCCTCGCGGTGCCGCGCGCCCCTGGCGAGGAAGTCCTCCCAGGGCATCAACTTGGGGTGGGTGTAGCGTTTACGGATTCCTCGGGGTTCGACATAGACGATCCATTCCAGATCGGGAACGTCGTCGAGGACCTCGAGGGCCTTGTCCACCTGTTCCTGGTCCTCCGCGATGAGGATCCGGGAGCCGGAGTGTGACAGCAGGTACGACACCTCCGCGGGTGGGTTGGTCGGGTACAACCCCACCGTCATCGCCCGCACCGCAACGGTGCCGAGGTCGGCGAACAGCCATTCCTTGCGGTTCTCGGAGTGCACCGCGACCCGGTCGCCAGGGGCGATGCCGAGATCCAGCAGCGCGTGGGCCACAAGCTCGACCGAGTCCCAGTAGCCTGCCCAGGTCACCTCTTGCCAGATGCCGTAGTCCTTCTCCCGCAGCGCCACCTGGTCCGGGGTGTCGCGTGCCCGATCGGCCACCCTGGTGACGATCGTGGTTGTCGTGGTGCGCGGTACGGTTGCCGTGGTCATGCCGCGTGCTCCCCTCCGTTCCCGCTGCCGAGGTAGGCGCGGATCACGTCCGGATTCGACTGCACCTCGCCCGGCGTGCCGGTGGCCAGCGCCTTGCCGAAGTCGACGGCCATCACCCGATCCGCCAGGTCCATCACCAGCCCCATGTCGTGCTCGACCATGATGATCGGGATGTTCAGCTCGTCCCTGATGTCCAGCACGAACCGGGCCATGTCCTCGGTCTCCTCCAGGTTCATCCCGGCGACCGGCTCGTCGAGCAGCAGCAGTTTCGGTTCCATCGCCAGCGCACGGCCCAGCTCCACGCGCTTCTGTACGCCGTAGGGCAGCAGGCCAACCG
This sequence comes from Haloechinothrix sp. LS1_15, assembly GCF_033042135.1. Lineage (NCBI taxonomy): Bacteria > Bacillati > Actinomycetota > Actinomycetes > Pseudonocardiales > Pseudonocardiaceae > Haloechinothrix > Haloechinothrix sp. LS1_15. The sequence continues at coordinate 26,769 of NZ_WBXM01000002.1, forward strand.
GTAGGGTGCGCCAGGATTCCAGCTCCAGGAAGTCCACGATCTCCTCGGCGGCTGCGCGAGCGGCCAGCTCCTCCTTGCGCGCGCGGCCGAACCAGGACAGTGCCGCTGCGACGCCGTAGCTCAAGTGCGTGTGGCGGCCGAGCATCAGGTTCTCGATGACCGTCAGGTTGGCGAACAGCTCGATGTTCTGGAACGTCCGCGCCACCCCGAGCTCGGCGATGGCAAAGGGCCGCAGCCCGACGAGATCGTGCCCGGAGAAGGTCACCGAACCGCGCTGTGGCCGGTAGAACCCGGACAGCACGTTGAAGATCGACGTCTTCCCTGCGCCGTTCGGCCCGATGATCGCGAACAGCTCGGCAGGGGCGACGTGGAACGACACCCCGTCGACCGCGGTCACCCCCGCGAACGACAGCTGGATGTCGGCAACGTCCAGGATCGCGTCCGTCTGTTGTGGCACGGCCGTGCTCGCGGTCATGACAGCCACCTCTTCCGCCGCTTGTAGTGCTTGACCTCCCGGAACGACTTGGCCGCTCCTTCCGCGCCGAGACCTAGGTAGAACTCCTGGATGTCGGAGTCAGCCAGTAGCTCATCGGCGGGCTTGTCCATGACGACCTTGCCGTTTTCCAGCACGTAGCCGTGTTGCGCGATCGACAGCGCCATGGTGGCGTTCTGTTCGACAAGCAGCACCGTGGTGCCCTGTTTGTTGATCTCGACGATCAGGTCTTTGATCTGGCCGACGAGCAGCGGCGCCAACCCCAGGCTCGGCTCGTCGAGCAGCAACAATCGTGGGTTCGACATCAACGCCCGGCCCATGGCCAACATCTGCTGTTCCCCGCCGGAGAGGTATCCGGCGGTGGCCCGTTCGCGCCCGCGCAGTGCGGGGAACAGTCCGTAGACGCGATCCAGGTTCTGTTTGATGTTCTTCGGGGAGGTGTGGCCCCCGATGCGCAGATTCTCGTCCACGGTTAGCTCGGCGAAGATTCGCCGCCCTTCGAGTACCTGCTTGATGCCCAAGCTGACGATCGCGGTGGGGTTGGCCTCGTGGATGGGCTTACCGTCCATGGTGACCGACCCCTTGGTCACCTCACCGTCGTGGAGGTCCAGCAGGCCGCTGACCGCGCGTAACAGGGTGGTCTTGCCTGCTCCGTTGGCGCCGAGCAGCGCGACGATCTGCCCTTCGGGTACGTCGAGGCTGACTCCCCGCAACACCAGGATCACATCGTTGTAGACGACCTCGAGGTTGCGGACTGCGAGCATGCGACCTCCGTCTGTAACAGGAAACCCGGTCCATAACACCGTTAACCGGAAGCTTTCACGATTCGCGGCGCCGTTCCAAGGTCTGGAGTCGAAACCGTTATCGAGCTTTGTTCACGTTTATTGGTAACGAGCGATTAGGGACCCTAGCGACGGTCGCGACGACCGGCTTCCTCCAACAGGAGGAGGCCGTTTCGCAGGGCGCCGATGCACTTGTCATTGACGTAGCGGTCTCGTTGTCGCAGGATCCTTGGTTAACCACGCGAAGCTGCGGGAGGTGTGATGCCACCGGGTGCTGCGGACGGAATCGCGGTCGAGGACCAGGTGCGGAAGGGCATGCGGAAGGTCGTGCGGCTGGACGGCGTCTCCGCGGCCATCGGCGGTACCGTCTCGGCAGGCGGTTCGAAGTTGGTGCTCAGCGAGCTGCTGGATATGCGAACCTGCCTGCTGCAGGGCGCGGTCATCCGACCGGGGATCGGGCTCGGCGGGGTCGCCTTGCAGCACAAGCGTCCCGTGGCGGTGGAGAATTACGTGCAGTCGAGCACCATCACTCACCACTTCGACCGGGCCGTCATCGCCGACAATCTCACCGCTGCCGTCGCCATCCCGATGCAGGTGAACGGCGTGGTCAGGGGCGTCATCTATGCGGCGAGTCGCAACGGGCTCCCGCTCGGTGAGCGCACCATCGATGCCGCCATGGGCATCGTGCGGGGCGCGGCGCAGGAGGTCGCGGTCGAGGAAGAGGTGCAGCGGCGGGTGCAGCGCATCGTCAGCAGGCAGCAGGAGGGTGGCGAGTCGGTCCCGGTCGACGAGCTCGTCGAAGTGCGTGAGGAGCTCGTGTCGATCGCCTCCTCGGCCGCGGACGGCGAGGTGCGGCAGCGGCTGTTCGGGCTGAGCGAGCGGTTGACCCGCTCGTCACGGCAGCGTCCCGTCGAGCGCGGCGTCATGCTGTCGCAGCGCGAGTCCGATGTGTTGCTTCACGTCGCCGCAGGACGGACGAACGCCGAGACCGCGGAGTTGCTCGGTGTGCTACCCACGACGGTCAAGACACACCTGAAGAACACCATGCGCAAGCTGGGCACCCGCAACCGGATCGAGACCCTGACCGCGGCGCGCAGGGCGGGGCTGCTCCCGTAGGAGGGTGAGCCGAAGGACTCCTTCGGCTCGCGTACCGGAAACGGCCAGTGGCCTACCAGTCCACCTCCGGGTCAGGGTGGAAATCGATGCCCTGTGCTGCCATCCGCTCGCCGTGAGCGCTTAACCGGGAACGGAAGTCCTCCCAATCCCTGCTCTCCTGCGGTGTCCAGCCGACCTCGGCGACGGCCTGAGTGCGCGGGAAGGCCATCCGCTCGATGTCGCTTTCCTCCTGGACGAGTTCGGTCCACAATGGTGCTTCGACGCCGAGGATCGCTTCCTCTCCTACGCCGGTGAGGTACGTCGCCGGGTCCCATTCATAGGCGGCGCGGGTGCTTACCGCGCCCGCCCAACTATTCCCCCACGGGTCGGAATCGTGGTACTTCATGTCCAAGTAGGAGTGATCAGCGGGGGACATGATCACCTGATTGCCGTCCGACGCGGCCGCGCTGGTATCCGGATGGTCCGCCTCGATCCGCCAGTACTGCACCACGGCGCTCTCCGGCAGGTCCACCGCCGCGTACTCGTGCCACCCCACGGGGCGTTTGCCCGCGTCGGTGATCATCGGCAACACCCTGTCGAAGAACCGCCGGTACTCGGCGTCCGTGGTCGCCTCGGCCTCGTCCCCGCCGATATGGAAGAACTCGCCCGGAGTCAGCGCGGCGACCTCCGAGATCACGTCGGCGGCGAACTCGTAAGTCGTATCGGAATCGATGCACAGCGAGGAGAACCCCACGTGCGTGCCGGTGTACGGCTCGGTCGCGTTCCCGTCGCAGTTCAGCTCGGCATAGGAGGCCAGGGCCGCGTTGGTGTGACCGGGCATATCGATCTCCGGCACGATCGTGATGCCTCGGTCGGCGGCGTAGGTCACGATGTCGCGGAACTCCTCCTGCGTGTAGTACCCGCCGGGGCCACCGCCGACCTCGTTGGCCGCGCCGACCTCGGTGAGGCGTGGCCAGCCGGGGATTTCGATCCGCCACCCCTGGTCGTCGGTCAGGTGCAGGTGGAGGTGGTTGATCTTGTACTGCGCGAGCCGGTCGATGTGGCGCTTGACCACATCGGCCTCGAAGAAGTGCCGCGCCACGTCGAGCATCGCGCCCCGGTAGGCGAAGCGAGGATGATCGACGATCGTGCCGCCTGCCACTGCCCAGGTGCGCTCCACCGGTTCGTCACGCTCGACATCGGCGGGCAGCAGCTGCCGCAGGCTCTGGACGCCGGCGAAGAACCCGCCGCCCGAGCTCGCAGAGAGCTCCACCCGGCCCGGGGTGACCTCCAGCCGGTACCCGTCGGTCGGGAGTTCGTCGGCGGCGTCGTCCAACACGACGAGGGGAAGCTCGTCGTTTGCTCGCTGCTCCTGGCGCACTGGCAGGGTGAACCCGGTGGCGGGCCGCAGCAGTTCGGCCAGGTACTCGGCGGCACTCCCAGCCTCGGACTTCTCGCTGCCCACCAGGATCTCGGTGTCGGCGGTCAGCTCGAAGTTGCCGTCCGCGTCGGGAGTCGTGGCGCGGGGGGCGGGCACGATCTCGTGCAATGCAGGGGTGTCCTCCGGTAGCTCCACGGGGGGCATCGGGCTCTCCTCGGTCGGGGGTTCGGGGCCATCCCCGTTGCCCCCCGACGTGCATGCGGCGAGGAGCAACGCCAGTGCCATGATGATGCTGGTAACGAGACGCGGCATGCCGACCTTCCTACGGGTGGTGACCACTCGACCTTAACGGGCCGGCCGGGGTTCGCGGATCGAGCGGGTGGGCGACGCGCCGTGTTTCGGTCCCGCGCGTACGACCCCTCTACAGTTATGGGCGACCGCGAGAGTCGGCGCGGCTGATGACGTGCGGTGTAACCGAGCGTGAGGGGTGCACGAGTGGACGTGTTCGCAGAGCTCGCCGCGGGCCTGCTGACCTGGGCGTACCAAGTGTTCAGCCCAGGGGTGTGTCCCGGCGACTGGGTGTTCGCCACGAGCGTGGCGGGGGCGCTGATCGGGCTGCTGCCTCCGCTGGGGGCGTTCGTCATCGCCGTGGTGCGCAAGTTCACCGCCAACCGGTACACCCCGGCGACGGTCGGTACATTCGCGACGATCAGCGCGATCTGCGTGCTGATCGTGCCGTGGACGCTGCTGCTGGGTATCTCGGCCACCTACCGGGCGGTGTTCGCGGGTGAGAGCGCCGGCTTGGAGTCCGGGCAGGTCGCCGCGCTGCGGACCACGTATTGCGGTGTCGTCGGGGATCAGGCGGTGTACCTCGGTGGTGGCCCCACGGTGTACGAGACCCTGCTATCGCCTGCCGACGGCCTGCTGTTCCTGGTGCATCTCGGGGGGCTGATCGGTCTGCCGCTGCTGATCCTGTTGCTGATCATGGCGCAGGCGCGTCTCGCGTTCCGCAGGGGACCGGTGTGGCCGGGAAGGTTGTTCTGGATCCCGTTCCTGGCGCTCGTGGTGACCACGGTGGGAATCAGCGCGAACACCGCGATACACGCCTGGCTCGGCTTCCTGGCGGCGAGCCTGCTCGGCCTCGTCCCGCTGTCGATGATCCGCCCGCCGAGCTGGAAGGCGGTGCGGCGCAGTGAACGGCCACGTACCCGCGAACCGGAGCCGGAGCCGCCACGGCAGCGATACCAGCCGACCAGGGTGGCAACCGCCGCAGCACCGATGACAGGCGGCGGGAGGCGGTACCGGCGGGTGCGCAAGCTCGGCCACGGCGGGTTCGGCACGGTGTGGCTGGCGCACGATACGGAGCTGGGGCGGACGGTCGCACTGAAGATCGCGCACCAGCCTGACCAGGAGACCGTGGAGCGCATGCAGCGCGAAGCGCGGGCGCTCGCGGCGGTGAACCACCCGAACTGCGTGCGGGTCTACGACATCATCTCGGAACACGACGGGTTGGCGCTGGTGATGGAATACCTCGAGGGCAAGGCGCTGGCCTTCGCGGTGGACGACGATGGCCCGCTGGGCGACCTGCACGCGGCCAGACTGTGGTCGACCCTGGCCGGCGCGTTGTTGGCCGCGCACGCCAAGGGAGTGCTGCACCGTGACGTCAAACCGTCCAACGTCATCATCGACCCTGCCGGGACACCGCACCTGATCGACTTCGGTATCGCCAGGGCCACCGGCGACGCGAGCATGACCGCGACGGGAATGATGATCGGTACACCCGACTACACCGCGCCGGAGATCGCGGCGGGCGGGCGTGCCGACGCGGCGGCTGATGCCTGGCAGCTGGCGGCCACCGTGAACTATGCGCTGACCGGCAAGCCCCCGCGTGGCGAGCGGGAGACCGCGATGGCAGCGCTGTCCGCCGCCGCACGCGCCGAGCCCGCGACCGAGCTGCCGACACACAGCGCGCATGCCGCGCTGCTGGCCCGCGCCTTGGACACCGACCCAGCGAACCGCCCCACCCTGCGCCAGGTCATCCAGGAGCTGGATGCCTGGATCGCGGGCACCGGCCAGACAGTGCAGGGGCCCGTCACCAGCGTCCTGCCGAAGGGGTAGGCGCTGAACGTGACGTTCAGCGCCTTAGACGGAACGGACGTGACGTTCGGTGCCTCAGGTGAGCTCGGCGAACTTCTCGGTATCGCCCGCCTTACCCGCGACGATGAGGAGGTCGCCGCGGCGCACCACGGTCTCGGCTGTGGCGTAGGTGAAGCCCTCACCGCGGCGTTTGATGCTGACCACGGTCACGCCGTATTTGGAACGCAGCTGGCTCTCGCCAAGCGGGCGACCGACTGCCTCGGCGGGCGCCACGGTCTTGACCATGGCGTAGTCGTCCTCGAACTCGATGTAGTCGAGCATGCGGCCCATCACCAGGTGCGCCACCCGCTCACCCATGTCGTGTTCCGGTAGCACCACGTGGTGCGCGCCCACCCGTTCGAGGATGCGGGCATGTTGCCGGGACAGCGCCTTGGCCCAGATGTTCGGGATGCCGAAGTCCGCCAGCAGCGAGGTGGTGAGGATGCTGGCCTCCAGATCGGTGCCGATGGAAACGACGGCGCGCTTGAACTTGTGTACGCCGAGCTGCCGCAGCGCGTCCGGGCTGGTGGAATCGGCCACCGCCGCGTGGGTGACCGATTCGCTGTACTGGTCGACCAGTTTGGGGCTGGCGTCGATCGCCAGCACGTCGGTCTTCTGCCGGATGAGCTCGAGCGCCAGCGAGCCCCCGAACCGGCCGAGGCCGATGATCACGGCGCGGTTGCCTGCTGCACTGTTCTTAACCAACGATGGGTCGCTCCTCGGGTAGTTCGTAGCGGCGTGGCCGGTCACGTAACGCCAGCGCTGTCGCCAGTGTGATCGGTCCGAGCCTGCCGATAAACATCAGTACCGACATCATGACGTGCACGCCAGCCGGGAGGTCGGCGGTGATCCCGGTGGACAGGCCCACATTGTTCACCGCGGAGACCGATTCGAACAGCACCTTGTCCAGCGGGAAGTCGGTCGCCGCCTGCATTGTGATCGTCGTGATCATGACCAGCGCGACGGTGAGTAGCGCGATCGTCAGCGCTTGTCGCTGTACGCTCGCCGCCAGCCTACGCCCCATCACGTGCACCGTCGGCTCACCCCGGATCTCGGCGAGGATGACATAAGCCAGCAACGCGAAGGTGGTGACCTTGATCCCTGCTGCGGTACTGGCGCTACCGCCGCCGATGAACATCAGCACGTCGATGACCAGCAGCGTGTGCCCCTGCATGTCCCCGGTTTCCACGCTGTTGAATCCCGCCGAGCGCGGCATGGTGGCTGCGAACAGCCCGGCGAGCAGCTTGCCGCCCACCCCGAGCGGCCCCATGGTGTCCTGGTTGTTCCACTCCGCCAGGGTGATGAACAGGAAGCCGATGGCGAGCAGCACACCCGAGGTCAGCAGCGTGATCTTGGTGTGGATGGACCACCGCTTACCGTCCCGCTTCCGTAGCCTGCGCGCCACCTCGAAGATCACCGGGAAGCCGAGACCGCCCAGGATGACCGCGATGATCACCGGCAGCGAGATCCACGGATCGTTCACGAACCGGGACATGCTGTCGTGGTACAGCGAGAAGCCCGCGTTGTTGAACGCCGAGATGCCGTGGAAGATCCCGGTATAGAGGGCCTCACCGAAGGCGTAGTCGTAGGCCGCCAGCAGCCTGCCGGTGAAGAGCAAGGCCACGATGGCTTCCACGGTGAGGCTGATCTTGACGATGCCCGCGGTGACGCTGCGGACCTCACCGAGCTGCAGGCTCTTGGTCTCGCGCTGGGCGGACAGTTGCAGGCCGAGCCCGAACCGCCGGGACACCAGTAGCACCAGTAGGGAGGCGGCCGTCATGATGCCGATGCCGCCGAGCTGGATCATGGCGAGGATGACGATCTCGCCGAAGGTGGTCCAGTACTCGCCGGTGTCGACCACGATCAGCCCGGTGATGCACACCGCCGAGGTCGCGGTGAACAGCGCGGTGACAAACCCGGCCGACCCCGGTTCCTCGCTGGCCGCCGGCAGTGCCAGCAGCACGGTGCCGATCCCGATGGCGATGGCGAACCCACCCAGCACCGCGCGCGCCGGGTGACCCCCTGTCGGCAGGGCCTTGCGGAGTGCGGTGCGGACCCGCCCGCGTGGCGGGCCGGGCACGTTCGGGTGCTCACTCCTCATGAGCCGCGGGGCTCCCGGACGCAGCTCGACGTGACGTGGGCACGCACTCCTGCAACTCCTTCGCTTCGCGTGGTGGGTCCCTCGCTTGTCCGGGAGGGATCGTGTCGCTGGGCAGCAGATCCGCTCACTGGGCCTTGCGCCATAGGGCAGCTTAATCCGGTACAGTGCCGGCCGCACTCGCGCTCCCGCCCCGATCGTGGCGTGCCCGCGGTGAGTTCGGTCACCGCCAGGACGGCAGCCACATGCGCGCGTCCCACTCCTGCTGGGTGATCGCTTCCGCGTTGAGAACCGGCCACAACCAGATAAAGTTCGCCACCGCGAGCCCGATGTACAGCGAGACCGCCAGCAAGCCCGTGGTGCGGCGTTCGTCGCCGGAGTTCGCGCTGCCGAGTAGGTGCCCGAGCACCAGCGTGATACCGATGACCAGGAACGGTGCCATCGGGGCGGCGTAGAAAAAGTACATCTGTCGGTCGAGGTTGGCGAACCACGGTAGGAAGCCGGCCAGGTAGCCGGTGAGCACGAAGCCGTAGCGCCAGTCGAGCCGGAACACCGCCCGCCACAGCGCCCAGGCCAGCAGTGGCAGCGCCAGCCACCACAGCGCGGGCGTGCCGATGAGCATGGCGGCTTCCACGCATTCGGACTGGCCGCAGCCGGTGACCTCCTCACCCGATTCGTAGTGGTACAGCATGGGCCGCAGTCCCATGGGCCAGGTCCACGGTTTCGATTCCCACGGGTGCGGGTCCCCGTCCGGCGTGTCCAGCGTGCTGTGGAACCGGTAGATCTCCAGCGTGTAATGCCCCAGCGAGCGCAACGCGTCTGGCAGGAATGCCAGCGCCCCGTGCCCAACCTGGTTGACCTCCACGTAGTGCCGATCCGTCGCGGTCTCGCTGCCGAGCCAGGCCCACCAACTCGCGAGGTAGACGAGCAGGGTCATCGCGCCCAGCGCGAACGCGGCGGGCAGCAGGTCCAGTCGCAGCGTCGCACGCACTGGCTTGGCGACTCCCGCGGTGCGGCGCGCTGTTATGTCGAAGATCAGGACCAGCAGGCCGGCCGCCACGACGAAGTACAGCCCGGACCATTTCACCGCGCAGGCCAGGCCGAGACACACCCCGGCGCCGAACCGCCACCAACGCATGCCGAGCCGCGGTCCGTACGGGCTCTCGCCGATCCAGCCCTGGCGGACGGCCTCGGCGAGCCGTTGCCGGACCTGCTCCCTGTCGCGTAGCACGCAGCCGAACGCGGCGAGCACGAACAGCACGAGGAAGATGTCCAGCATCCCGATCCTGGATTGCAGGTGCATCATGCCGTCGACGATCACCAGCACGCCAGCCGCGCCGCCGAGCAGCGTGGAACGCGTCAGCCTCCGGGTGATCCGGATGGTCAGCAGGATGATCAGGATGCCGGCCACCGCGGCGGTGAACCGCCAGCCAATGGCGTTGTAGCCGAATAACCACTCACCGACCGCGATGAGCTGCTTGCCGAGTGGCGGGTGCACGATCAGGGTGAAGCCGTAATTGTCCTCGAACCCGCCGTTGCGCAGCATCTGCCACGCCTGCGGCACGTAGTGCTTCTCGTCGAAGACCGGCGTGCCGCCGTCGGTGGGGGAGCCGAGGTTCCACAGTCGCAACACCGCGCCGATCGCGGTGACCACCAGCGTGACGATCCACCCGCGCACCGGGTCCAGCGGCATCGGCCTGCCGAGCAAGGCGAGCTCGCGCTCGTCCGGCGCCTGCCCACCGTCATCGGCCGACCGGGGCTCCGCCCGGCCCCGGCGCGTCCCGCGACGGTGGCGCGGCACGGCCGCACCGGAGGGGCCGGAGGTCATGAGGCGGCCCGCGCCGCGTCCGCCTGCCGCGGTCGCAGGCCCGTCGCACAGAGTCCGGTCACGGGGAACAATGCTATGGGAAGCAGCAGCGCCCCCGGCACGGCCCGCCCGCCGTGCGCACAACCCGCCCGAACGGCGACGACCCCACGAAGGACACCATGGCACCTGCTGACCGGAGCGCGGGAGCGCTCGTGCTCGGCGCGACACCGCTTGGCGACGCGCGGGACGCCTCGTCCCGCCTGGCCGAAGCTCTGGCCACCGCCGACGTGGTGGCAGCGGAGGACACCCGCAGGACGAGGGCGCTGGCCGCGGCGCTGGGCGTTACGCTGGCGGGAAAGGTGGTGAGTTGCTACGACGCTGTCGAGCGCGCCAGGGCCGCGACGCTGGTCGAGGCGGTACGTGCCGGGCAGACGGTGCTGCTGGTCACCGATGCCGGAATGCCCAGCGTGTCCGATCCCGGATACCGACTTGTAGCGGAGTGCGTGGCCGAGGATCTGCCGGTCACCTGTTTGCCGGGGCCATCGGCGGTGACGGCGGCGCTGGCGCTGTCAGGGCTGGCCACGGACCGCTTCTGTTTCGAGGGGTTCGCCCCCCGCAAGCAGGGTGAGCGCGAGCGGTTCCTGGCGGCGCTGCTCGAGGAGCCGCGCACCGCGGTGTTCTTCGACTCCCCGCACCGGCTGGCGAGCACGCTGGCGGACGCGGTGCGGGTGCTGGGGGCGCACCGGCGAGCGGCGGTCTGCCGGGAGCTCACCAAGCCTTACGAGGAGGTGCGGCGCGGCACGCTGGGCGAGCTGGCCGCTTGGGCGGGCGAGGGAGTGCGTGGCGAGGTCACCGTGGTGATCGCGGGAGCGGAGCCGTGCACGCCTGCCGCCGAGGATCTGGTCGAGGCGGTGCGGCGGCGGGTGGCCGAGGGGGAGCGGCTCAAGGCGGCCACCGCGGCGGTGGCCGCCGCCGAGGGGGTGTCGAAGCGGGAGTTGTACGAGGCGGTGCTCGCCGCCCGCGAAGGCGAGTAGGTCACTGCTGCTCGCGGGTGTCCAGCTCGCAGGACTGCTCGGGGCTGGGGTGGCGCTGTTTCGCGGCGGACGGCAGCGTTTCCCGTGCCGGGAGCCACACCAGCGCGGCGACCAGGCTCAACGCGCCTGCGACGAGGAATGCCGTCGTGTAGGAGAGCTGGTCGGCGATCGCGCCCGCCGCGAGCGGCCCGAGGATCGCGCCGATGTCGGCCGACATCTGGAACGTCGCCAGTACCGGCCCGCCGCGCCCTTGCGATCCGACGACGTCGGCCACGGCGGCCTGCTTGGGCGACTGCAGCGTGCCGCTGCCGAGCCCGGCGACCACGGTGGCGATCAGGAACTCGGTCAGCGAGTCGGTGAAGCCGACCCAGGCGGTGCCCGCCCCCGAGGCCACCAGCCCGATCAGCACCAGCGGTTTGCGCCCGACCGTGTCGGCGAGCCTGCCTGCAGGCATGAGCATCACCAGGTTCGCGGCCGCGAAGACCGCGAACGCGATCCCGGCGAAGGCCTCGTCCTGCCGGAGCACCTCGACGATGAACAGCGGGATGAGCGAGATCCGGACGCCGAACACGATCCAGCCGAAACTGAAGTTGGCCAGTAGCGCCGAGCGGTAGGCGTGGTCCCGCAGCGCGTCGGTCAGCCGGACGGCTGGGGCGTCCTGCTGCTCGACGTCGGCGATGAGGGGCGACCGCCGCAGCAACAGCCACACCAGCAGCGTCGCCACCAGCAGCAGGACGGCGTAGAACAGGAACGGGGCACGCAGGCTGATGGTGATCAGGCCGCTGCCCAGCAGCGGTCCGGTGACGTTGCCCGCGAGGAAACCGGCACCGAACAGGCCCGACGCTCTGCCGCGCAGCCCGGCGGGGGTGACCCTGATGAGCAGGGCGATCGCGGAGACGGTGAACATGGTGGAGCCGATCCCGCCGAACGAGCGGAACAACACCAGTTGGGTGTAGCTGGCGGCGAAGGCCGCCGCGCCGGTGGACACCGCGACGATCAGCAACCCGCTGAGGTAGATGCGCCGCTCGCCGAGCAGGCTGACGCCCTTGCCTGCCAGCGGGGCGAACACCAGCCGGGCAAGGGCGAACGCGCTGACGACGAACGACGCGGCGGTGACGCTGACGTCGAAGCTGCGGGCGAACATGGGGATGGCCGGGGCGACGATGCCGAACCCCGCAGCGATGACGAGGTTGGCCGCCGCCAGTACCCATACCTCGCGGGGGAGCCGCTGCCGGGCAGGCGCGGTCGTGGCGTCGTCACGCGTGGCTACCAAGCACGCCCCTTCCCTCTGTTTCTTAGTCATGCTAACTATATGGGCGGTGGGAGCCCAACGTGACGTCCGGTTCCCTAGAGGGAAGCAATGTCCCGTTCAGCTTCATTCCCCGGCGCGAAGTCGGGGTGTCCCATCGCACCCGACCCAGGGGTGAGCGGGGTGCCGAGCAGCCGTTCGAGGGGCGCGGCCTTGTGGCGGCACTCCTGCCATTCGAGTTCGGGATCGGAGGAGGCGGTAATTCCGCCGCCCGCACCGAGGGCGACGTCGAACCCGCCTGCGGTGTTCGCCGCCAGCTCCAGGGTGCGGATGGCGACGTTGAGCTCCATTCCGGCTACCGGTGAAGCCAGGCCCACCGCACCGCAGTAGACCCCGCGCGGCGCGCGCTCCAGCTCGCCGATCAGCTCGGTCGCTCGCACCTTGGGCGCACCGGTGACCGATCCCGGCGGGAAGGTGGCGTGCAGCAGCTCGGCATTGCCCATGCCCGGCGCGAGGGTGCCCGCCACGGTGGACTCCAGGTGCCACACCCCGGGAGCCTCGCGGACAGTCAGTAGCTCGGGCACCCCGACGGTGCCGACGGTGCTGACCCTGCCGAGATCGTTGCGCACCAGGTCGGTGATCATCACGTTCTCCGCGACGTCCTTCTCCGAGGCGCGCAGCCGTTGCGCGTTGGCGTCGTCGGCCGGTCCCCTGCGCGGGAGCGTGCCCTTGATCGGGGTGGAGTGCACGCGGTCGCCGTGCCGGGCGAGGAACAGCTCTGGCGACAGCGACGCGATCGCTCCCCAGACACCGGCGAGGTAGGCCGCCCGGCGCGGGTGCAGCGTGCGGACGCCTTCGGCGAACAGCTCGGCCGGTCGGCCGCTGAAGGTGCCTGCCAGCCGGGTGCAGATGTTGGCCTGGAAGATCTCGCCGTGCTCGATGGCCTCGATGCAGCGGCGCACCGCGTCGATGTGGCCGTGGCTCGATGGCCAGCCGAGCGTGACGGGTTCCCAGCCGCGTGGCGGGCGATCGTCGTCGCCTGCCAGTGTCTCGGCCAGCTCGCGGGCGAGGTCGTCCGGTTCCGGATCCCCGGGGCCGACCAGCGCCTCGAACCACCAGGCTCCCTCGGCGTCCATCCGGAGCACGTGGTCGGCCCACCCCCAGCCCGCGGGTGCCAGGGGCGCGCGCTTACGGGCCGGATCGGTGAGGTCGTAGGAGAGGTAGCCGAACCACCCGCCACCGACCGCGCCCGGAGCGGCCGCCGAACGGTCGGTGATCTCGGGCAGCTCGCCGGGGATGGCGAAGGCGCCGTTGACCCCCGGGCAGGCGGTGATGCCCACGCTGGGGGCGATGACCGCCCGCGAACCGAACCACTGGCCGGTCAGCGCGGCCGGCTGTGGCAGGCCAGCCCGGCGTGCGCGCGCGTCCAGCCGCAGCAGTACCTGCTCCGGCGTGAGGCTGCACAGCAGGGCCCGGCACACCACTCGCATGCCTCCATCCTCGCGCGCGCGAGGATGGAGGGGTCACCCGGGCGGGTGCAGTCGGGCTGAATGTGACGTTCGTTCCATAGAAGGCGCCGAATGTCACGTTCGGCCCCATCCGCCACAGCCGGACCACGCGACGCGCCCCGATCGGCCATCCGTAGGGTTGTCGGGTATGAGCACACCCGTGTTGACCGCGGTGGCCTGGCCCTACGCCAACGGCCCCCGCCACATCGGCCATGTGTCCGGTATCGGGGTCCCCTCCGACGTCTTCGCGCGCTACCAGCGAATGGCTGGCAACCGGGTGCTCATGGTCTCCGGTAGTGACGAGCACGGCACGCCGATCCTGGTACAGGCCGAGAAGGAGGGCCTGACCCCGCGCGAGACGGCGGACAAGTACCACCGGGTGGTCGCCGAGGACCTGCGCGGGCTCGGCGTCACCTACGACATGTACACCAGGACCACCACCGGCAACCACTACGCCGTCGTCCAGGAGATCTTCCTGGCGCTGCACCGCAACGGCTACATCATCCCGAAGACCACCACCGGTGCGGTCAGCCCGTCGACCGGCCGCACGCTGCCCGACCGTTACATCGAGGGCACCTGCCCGATCTGCGGCTACGACGGCGCGCGCGGCGACCAGTGCGACAACTGCGGTAACCAGCTCGACGCCGCCGAGCTCATCAACCCGGTGTCCCGGATCAACGGGGAGAAGCCCGACTTCGTCGAGACCGAGCACCTGTTCCTCGACCTGCCCGCGTTCACCGACAGCCTGGGGTCATGGCTGTCGACCAAGACCGGCTGGCGCTCGAATGTCCTGAACTTCACCAAGAACCTGGTCGACGACATGCGGCCCCGGCCCATCACCCGCGACCTGGACTGGGGCGTGCCGATCCCGCTGGACGGCTGGCGCGACCAGAGCATGAAGAAGCTCTACGTCTGGTTCGAGGCGGTGATCGGGTACTTCTCGGCCAGCGTGGAGTGGGCCCGCCGCAGCGGCGACCCCGACGCCTGGCGCGAGTGGTGGAACAACCCGGACGCCAGGCACGCCTACTTCATGGGCAAGGACAACATCACGTTCCACGCCCAGATCTGGCCCGCGTTGCTGCTCGGCCACAACGGCGCGGGCGACCGGGGCGGCCAGCCGGGACCCTACGGCGAGCTGAACCTGCCGGGTGACATCGTCTCCAGCGAGTTCCTCACCATGAGCGGTTCGAAGTTCTCCACCTCGCGCGGCACCGTCATCTATCTGACCGACTTCCTGCGCGACTTCGGCCCTGACACGCTGCGGTACTTCATCTCCGCGGCGGGTCCCGAAACCCAGGACGTGGACTTCACCTGGGACGAGTTCGTGCGCCGGATCAACTTCGAGCTGGTCAACGAGTGGGGCAACCTGGTGAACCGGGCGGTGTCGATGGCGCACAAGAACGTCGGCGCCATCCCCCGGCCCGCCACACCGAGCGAGGCCGACGCCGAGCTGCTCGCCACCTCCCGGGCTGCCTTCGACACGGTCGGCGGCCACCTGGAGCAGTCCCGGTTCCGCGCCGCAACGGCCGAGGCGATGCGAGTGGTGTCGGCGGCGAACAAGTATCTCTCCGACCAGCAGCCGTGGAAGCTGGGCGACGATCCGGAACGCAGGGACACCGTGCTGCACACCGCGCTGCAGGTCGTCTCGGATGCGAACACGCTGCTCACCCCGTTCCTGCCGCACTCAGCGCAGCGGGTACACGAGCTGCTCGGTGGTCAGGGCACCTGGGCCGCACAGCCGGAGCTGTCCGAGGTGGACGACCTCGACGTGGCCGATCGCCGTAACGCCGTCCTCACCGGCGACTACACCGCTGAGCAGGCGCGGTGGAGTTCGGAGCCGATCGAGCCGGGGCGGCCGCTGTCCAAGCCCTCCCCGGTGTTCGCCAAACTGGACACGGCGCTGGCCGAGACAGGGCCGTCGTGGGCACCGATCCCGAGCTGACCAGGCCTCGACCCATGCCTGCTGGAAGCCGCTGGAGCCGACCGTGAGCCGAGAGCTGCCCCCCGAGCCGGAAGTCCTGCCTACTCCGATCGTCGACGCGCATACCCATATGGACGCCTGCGGCGCGGAGTCGGCAACCGACGTCGCGGCGATGGCCGACCGTGCCGAGCGGGTCGGCGTGGCCGGCGTGCTCACCGTGGCCGACGATCTGGAAGCCGCTCGCTGGGCGGTGCGGGCGGCCTCCTGGGACAGCAGGGTGCGCGCCGCCGTGGCCATCCACCCCACCCGGACGGGCGATTTCGGTGAGCGTGAGCAGGAAGCCGTCGAGAAGCTGGTGATCGCCGACGGCGTGGTGGCCGTCGGCGAGACCGGGCTGGACTACTACTGGGATTTCTCCCCGCCAGCCGCGCAGCGGGAGGCGTTTCGCTGGCACATCGACCTCGCCAAGCGGGTAGGCAAGCCGCTGATGATCCACGACCGGGACGCGCACGAGGACGTGCTGCGCATCCTGGAGGAGGAGGGGCCGCCGGAGACGGTGGTGTTCCACTGCTTCTCCGGGGACGCCGACATGGCGCGCTACTGCGTGGACGCCGGGTACGTGCTGTCGTTCGCGGGCACCGTGACGTTCCGCAACGCGCGTTCGCTGCGCGAGGCCGCGTTGCTGGTGCCGCAGGGCCAGTTGCTGGTGGAGACGGACGCGCCGTACCTGACGCCGCACCCGTACCGGGGAAGGCCGAACGAGCCGTACTGCGCAGCGCACACGCTGTGCGAGTTGGCGCGGCTGCGCGAGGAACCGGTCGCCGGGCTCGCCGCAGCGGTCTCGGCCACGGCGGGCAGGGTGTTCGCCGTCCCGGCATGGGCCGCGCTCGCTGAGGTGGAGCTGGGATGACCGCGAACACCGCCCGAGTCGTGACTACCGAACGTGAGGGCGGGATCAGCGGACTGCGACACGGGGGTCATCGTGTCGTCCGCCCGGGGTGTGATAACCGACACGTGATCGCGTGGGGTGATTGCACAACCTCTTGTGCTCCGTTACTGTCTTGTAACCGTACCGCTCGATCGCAATTTGCTTTGTGGTCGATGCCGGTCCCATCAGCACTTCGGGGGGTGCGGAGCGAGACACCGGAACCGCTTGTGCGAAAGGGATGGATCCCGTGACTGTTGAAGAGTCGCGTAGCCATTCGCGTCACGGCACTCGTCGCAACCCATCTGGTGCATATTCCCCGGCTGGTCAGCTCGCGGGTGATGCGGTGGCTCAGTCGCCGGGCGCGCTCGCGACACTCGACCCGAGCGAACGCTCCTGGCCGGGCACCGACACGGACTTTCCGGACTTCAGTCCGGAACCACGGGTGACCTATCAGGACCTCCGCGCGGCACTCGGGCCACAGGTCGACGACCTGATGCTGGAGGCGGACGTCGATGCCGATGAGCTGATCCAGCTGATCAACGCGCAGACGACGGTGCTGCCGGTGATCCCCGCCGCCCCGGAATCACCGGCCGGTGTGTACATCGACGATGCCGTCACCATCGAGTTCCCCGCGGTCGCTCCCGAGGCCATCAGCGGTGGACAATCGGAGGAGACCCGGCTGGCCACTGCGACCAAGCAGTGGAAGCGCCGCTTCCTCAAGGGCGCGGTCGCCGCCGTACTGCTGTCCCTGGCCGGGGGCGGTGCGAGCGCGATGGCGATGAGCAAGAGCGTGACCGTTGAGGTCGACGGGCACGAGCAGACGGTCCGCAGCTTCGGGTCCACAGTGGGAGATGTCCTCGAGGACGCGGGCATTTCCGTGGGGACCCACGACGCGCTGTCCCCGTCGCCGGACGCCGCGGTCAGCGACGGTGGCGTGATCACCCTGGAGCGAGGCAGGCCGCTGGAGCTCGTGGTCGATGGCGAGGTCAGGGAATCCTGGGTGCGCGCGCCCACCGTTTCCGAGGCGCTGGACCAGCTCGGTCTCAGCGAGCTGGTGGCCGACGGCGCCTGGCTGTCACAGCCCGCCAACGGGCCGGTGCCGGTCGACGGCATGACCCTCGAGATCAAGACGTTGAAGAGCGTCACCGTCGTCGACGGGGGTGACCAGCCCCGCGAGATCACCACCCACGCGGTGACCGTGGAGGAACTGCTGGCCGATCTCGGGCTCGAGCTCGGCTCCTCCGACGAGGTGGTGCAGGACCTCGGCAGTGCCGTCACCGACGGTGGCACCATCGAGATCATACGGACCGGCACCTCGGAGATCGAGGTCACCGAAGAGATCGAACCTCCGGAGGAGGAGATCGTCGATGACAGCCTCGCCTTCGGCGAGCGTGTCGTCGAGGACGAAGGCACCGCAGGCGAGAAGCTGGTCACCTACCGCGTGACCCACCGCAATGGTGAAGAGGTCGAGCGCGAGCAGCTCGCCAGCGAGGTGCTGACCGAGGCGGAGCCCAGAGTGATCCGCGTCGGCCCGGAGATCTCTGACGAGGAGGTCTGGGACCGGCTGGCGTTCTGCGAGTCCACCAACAACTGGTCCATCAACACCGGCAACGGCTATTACGGCGGTCTGCAGTTCGACAAGCAGACGTGGGACGCCTACGGCGGCACCCAGTACGCCGAGTACCCGCACCAGGCCACGCGGGAGGAGCAGATCGCGACCGCGATCAGACTGCGCGACGACAGGGGCGGCTACGGCGCCTGGCCCTCGTGCGCCCAGCAGCTGGGCCTACCGACCTAACGATCGCCGCTACCTGCTCGCCGTGGGTGGGTGCGAGCCGAAGGACTCCTTCGGTACACGATGTGTACTCAAGGGCCCCTTCGGCTCGCCGCCCAGCCCCGGAAGCGACCCGTAAGCTGGACCGCGTGGCCGATACTGTCGATGCTCGCGGCACCGCGGGCGAGCCTGCGCACAAGGACGTGGCGCTGCTTGGCGCCACCGAACTGCGTGAGCTCGCCGCGGACCTGGGGCTGCGGCCCACCAAGAAGCTCGGGCAGAACTTCGTCCACGACGCCAACACCGTGCGCCGCATCAGCAGGCTCGCCGGGGTGGGCGCCGGGGACACGGTGCTGGAGGTGGGGCCGGGGCTCGGCTCGCTCACTCTGGGACTGCTCGCCACCGGGGCAGACGTGACCGCTGTCGAAGTGGACGGCACCCTCGCCGAGCGGCTCCCGACGACCGTCACGGCCAGGGCCCTCGGCGCGGCCGGAAGCCTGGTCGTGCACACCGCCGATGCGCAGCGGCTGCGTCGCGCCGATCTGACCACCACCCCGACTTCGCTGGTCGCCAACCTGCCCTACAACGTCGCGGTGCCGGTGGTGCTGCACCTGCTGGCCGAGTTCCCGTCGATCACCCGTGCCGTGGTGATGGTGCAGGCCGAGGTCGCTGACCGGATGGTCGCGGCACCGGGAAGCCGCGTGTACGGGGTACCGAGTGTCAAGCTCGCCTGGTTCGGCGAGGCCCGCAAGGTGGGCGCCGTGCCGCGTTCGGTGTTCTGGCCGGTGCCCAACGTGGATTCCGCACTCGTCCGGTTCGACCGCCAGCATCGGGACCAGCCGGCGGTCGAAGCGCACCGGGAAGCCGTGTTCGCGCTGGTAGACGCCGCGTTCGCGCAGCGGAGGAAGACGCTCCGCGCCGCGCTCGGGGCACGTTTCGGCTCGGCCGCCCGCGCAGCGGAGCTGCTCGACGCCGCGGGCATCGATCCCGGAGCGCGGGGTGAGCAGCTCGGCGTCGCCGACTTCCGGCGGCTCGCCGTGCAGGTGGCACGGCATCCGTGAGGCGGCTGCCGACGGCGACCGGCGCAGGCCCCGGCGCTCGCGGCTCGGTCGCGGCCGAGTGTGAGTTAGCTCAATGCTAGGCACCGCTGGCTTGCCAGCCGGTGGTCCGGTGAGCTGTAATGCGTGAAGTATCCATCCCGAGCGGCTGAGAGACCTGGCTCGTCGAAGCCGCAGCAACCGCCGCCGGGCAGTGGCACTTCGCCCCTGTCCGGGCGCACGGCAGGTGCTACAGCCAGGTTCGATGGAGGAACCGATGTACATGTCACGAATGCTCACCCGGCGCCGTGTCGTCGACGAGGGACGTCGCACCAACAGCGCCTGTCGCCGCTGACAGGTCCGTCCCGCCGTCCGTCCCACACCACCGCGGTGCCGCGGCCGTTCGACTGCCGCGTGCGCGCGACTCACGAGCCGAGGAGCTATTCGTGCTTTCCGCCGACCACATATCTAAATCCGCACCACTGTCACCGGCCGCTACCGGCGCAACGGGCGCCTCCGCGGCAGGGACCGCGAGAACGCTGTACGACGTGACCATCGAGGTCCCCGAGGGCGCCCGTAGTGGCTTGCTCGGTCCCGCCGGGGCAGGCAAGACCACGCTGTCGGCCATCCTGGGCCTGTGCGAGCACCCTGATTCCGGCGTGGTCCGCGTCGCCGGAACCGACGTCGCCGCGCTCTCACCAGCCGGACGCCGGGAGTGGCGCGGCGCGATCGCGCGCGTCGACACCACCTACGTGCTCCACCCGGAGCGCACGGCCGCGGGTAACGTCGCGGCCCCGCTGGAGCGGGCGGGCTTCGACGCGCCCGCACGCCGGAGGCGGGTGGCCGAGCTGATCGACCTGATCGGGCTCAACCGAGGCGCCGCCTGGCGTCCAGCCGAGCTCACCGAGGGGCAGCGCAGGCGCGTGGCGCTGGCCCGCGCGTTGGCGCTGCGCCCGTCGGTGCTGATCACCGACGGGCTCACCGACGATCTGCCTGCCGAACAGTCCGGCGCGGTGTTGGCCGCGCTGGACAGGGCGTGGGCTGAACTGGGCGTCACGGTGCTGGTGGCCACCACCGATGCCGGCGTGGTGCGCCGGTTCTGTGACCACGTCAGCGTGCTCTCCGGCGGCAGGCTGCTGGAGAGCGGGTCGATGCTCGAGCTGCTCGCCGACCAGAACAGCTACACGGCGCGCAGCGTGCTGCCCGCCGTGGGGCACGCCGAGGATCTCGCGGGCTTCGACGCGGTGGCCGACGTGGTGCTGGTGGGGCATGCCACGGTCGGGTCGCTGCTGCCGGATGCCGGTGCGCGGTTCGGCGTCGAGCTCGCCACGCTCGGCGGCGGCCTCACCCGCATCGGCGACACCCCGGTTGCGCGGTTCCGGCTCGGGGTGACCGGCGAGCAGGCAACGGCCGCGGTGCGCTGGATCGGCGAGCGCGGCGGTTACGTGAGCGAGCTGGACCCGGTCGACACCCGGTTGCCCGGCGTGCACGACCTGCTGGCGGAGGGCGCACGCGAGCTGGCTGGCACCGCCGCGTAGTGGCGCGGACCCCGGACCGGCGGTCACCCGATAGTGGGAGGAGGCGCGTCGTTACGCAGCAGGTATGCGGGACCCCGAGACCGGCGCTAGGTACCCTGAGAACGTGCTAGCCGTCGTGCCCCCGCCCGTGACGGTCCGCGCGCCGTCCAAGGTCAACCTGCACCTGGCGGTCGGTGATGTGCGTGCGGACGGTTACCACGAGCTCACCACCGTGTTCCAGGCGTTGTCGCTGTCCGACGACGTCACCGTCGCGGCCGCGGACGAGCCGGGGGTGGAGGTCTACGGCGAGGGCACCAGCGCGGTGCCGACGGGGGAGAGCAACCTGGCGTGGCGCGCGGTCAGGGAGCTGGCGACCTACGCGGGACGCAGCGAGGAAGATTCCCGCGTCCGGGTGATGATCCGCAAGGAAATCCCGGTCGCGGGTGGCATGGCGGGTGGTAGCGCGGACGCCGCGGCGGTACTGCTCGGACTGTCGGCGCTGTGGGACCTGGAGATCTCCCGCGAGGAACTGATCACCATCGCCGGTTCACTCGGCAGCGACGTGCCGTTCGCGCTGTCGGGTGGCACGGCGCTCGGTACCGGCCGTGGTGAGCAGCTGGTGCCGGTGCTGTCTCGGCATACGTTCCACTGGGTACTCGCATTCGACAGCAAGGGCCTGGCGACTCCGAAGGTGTACCGCGAGCTGGACCGGCTGCGAGCCGCGGGGGACCCGCCACGGCTGGCGGGCCACACGCCGTTGGTGGAGGCGATGGCCTCCGGCGACGCGCGGCAGCTCGCGCAGCTGCTCGGCAACGACCTGCAGGCGGCCGCGGTGTCGCTGCGCCCGAACCTGCGCCGCACCCTGCGCGCCGGGGTGGAGGCGGGTGCGCTCGCGGGTATCGTGTCCGGCTCGGGGCCGACGTGCGCGTTCCTGTGCGCCGACGGTGATTCCGCCGTGGAGGTCGCCGCGCAGCTGGCAGGCGCGGGCGTGTGCCGGACGGTGCGGGTAGCGCACGGGCCCGTGCACGGTGCGCGCATCGTCGATGACGACGACACCACCCAGCCGACCCCGCCACCACAGGTGCACGCCTAGCGGGTGCGAGCCGAAGGACTCCTTCGGTACACCATGTGCACCCGAGGACCCCTTCGGCTCGCCACCCCGGCGAGACAGCCAGGGCCGTGACGCTGCCGGGTGGGCGGGCGCCGGGCATCCGCAGCCGGGACAATGGACGGCGATGGCGAATCTGATCAATACCGAGGCGATCACCAAGACGTACGGCGAGCGGACGTTGCTCCGCGACGTCTCGCTCGGCGTTCAGGACGGTGACCGCATCGGGGTCGTCGGCCTGAACGGCAGCGGCAAGACGACGTTGCTCGAGATCCTCGCCGGGGTGGAGCCACCCGATGACGGCCGCGTGAGCAGGGCGCGCGACCTGCGCCTCGCCGTGGTCACGCAGCGCACCGAGACCGGTGCCGGGACCACGGTCGCCGATGCGGTACTGGCGGGATACGCCGCCGAGCACGAGTGGGCGGCGGACCCGAGGGTGCGATCCATCGTCACCGGCCTCGGTATCGATCGGTTGGGGTTCGACTCGGATGTGGGCAGGTTGTCCGGGGGTGAGCGCCGCCGGGTGGCTTTGGCCGAGGCGCTGGTCGCCGAGCTCGACGTGGTCGTGCTGGACGAACCCACCAACCACCTCGACGTCGAGGGGATCGGCTGGCTGGCAGACCACCTGCTGGCGCGCAAGGTGGCGCTGGTCGTGGTCACCCACGATCGCTGGTTCCTGGACACGGTGTGCAGCCGAACCTGGGAGGTGGTCGACGGGTCGGTCGAACAGTACGAGGGAGGCTACGCCGACTGGGTATACGCCCGCGCCGAGCGGGCGCGGATCGCGCAGGCCACCGAGGAGAAGCGGCGCAACCTCGCCCGTAAGGAGCTTGCCTGGCTGCACCGGGGCGCGAAGGCGCGCACCACCAAACCCAAGTACCGGGTGGAGGCCGCCGAGGCGCTGATCGCCGATGTGCCGCAGCCGCGCGACACCGTGGAGCTGCACGCCTTCGCCCGGCGCAGGCTCGGTAAGACGGTGATCGAGCTGGAGGACGTGACGCTGACGGCGGGAGCCACGCTGGTACTTGACCGCGTGACCTGGCGCCTCGGCCCCGGCGAACGGATCGGCATCGTCGGCGTGAACGGTTCCGGCAAGACCACGCTGCTACGGCTGCTGGCAGGGGCGGCCGAGCCCGACAGCGGCAGACGCGTACAGGGCAGCACTGTCCGGCTGGCCTACCTCGCGCAGCAGCTGGAGGACCTGCCGGGAGAGCGCAGGGTGCTGGAAGCGGTCGAGGACGTGGCGCGGCGGGTCGCGCTCGGCAGACAGGAGTTCACCGCGTCCCAGCTGGCCGAGCGTTTCGGTTTCGGTTCCTCACGGCAATGGACACGGATAGCCGACCTCTCCGGCGGCGAACGCAGGCGGCTCCAGCTCGCGCGGCTGCTGATGACCGAGCCGAACGTGCTGCTGCTGGACGAGCCAACCAACGACCTGGATATCGACACGCTGCAGCAGCTGGAGGACGTGCTCGATTCCTGGCCGGGCACGCTGGTGGTGGTCTCGCACGACCGATACCTGACCGAGCGGGTGTGCGACTCGGTGTACGCGCTGTCCGGCCACGGCAGCATCACCCACCTGCCCGGTGGTATCGACGAATACCTCACTACCCGCGCCCGCACCGCCGAACGCACCCAACAGGGAGGGAACTCCCCGGACCTCGAGCAGGGGGCAGTGCCGACTGCCGCGCAGCAGCGGGCGACCCGTAAGGAGCTGACCAAGCTGGAACGTCAGCTCGATACGCTGACCCATCGAGAGAAGCGGCTGCACGAGGAGCTGGCTCAGGCGGCTACCGACCCAGAGCGGCTGATGGAGCTGCACGGCACGCTCAAGGAAGTGCGTGCCGAACGCGAGGAGCTGGAGGCGCGTTGGCTGGAACTCGCCGAGTACCTCGAGTAGCGGAGACTCCGGTAGCTCCCGATAAGGTCGGGGCATGAGCCGCTTCGTTGACACGTTGATCGCCACGGCCGCGAGCAGCGGCCAGCACAGGGGTATCACCACCGGTGAGCCGAACGAACCGGTGCGCAGGACCTGGGCCGAGGTGCACGAGCAGGCGCGCCGCGTAGCGGGAGCCCTCGTTGTAGGCGGTCTGCGCCCCGGGGCGTCGGTGGGCGTGCTCGCCGCAGCGCCCGCGCTGATCGCGCCGGTGGCGCAGGGTGTCTGGCTGGCCGGCGGTAACGTCACCATGCTGCACCAGCCGACCCCACGCTCCGACCTCGAGGAATGGGCAGAGGACACGGTGCGGGTGCTGCGCATGATCGGATCCGACAGGGTGTTGCTCGGCAATCCCTTCGATCAGCTCGCATCCGTGCTGGAACAGAACGACATCACGTTCCAGATGATCGACGACTTGTTCGAGGCCGAGCCGATCGGCGACGCCGTGGCCTCAGCCGAGGACGACCTGGCGTTGCTGCAGCTGACCAGCGGCTCCACCGCGGACCCCAAGGCCGTCAAGATCACCCACAGCAACCTGTACTCGAACATGACGGCCATGATGGAGCGGTCCCACTTCGACCCGGCCACCAACACGATGGCGTCCTGGCTGCCGCTGTTCCACGACATGGGCATGGTGGGGTTGCTGACCCTGCCGATGACCTTCGGGGTCGAGCTCGTCAAGGTCACCCCCGCCGACTTCCTGAGCAGTCCGCTGCTCTGGCCGGACCTGATCTCCAGGTACCGGGCGACCATGACCGCGGCCCCGAACTTCGCCTACGCGATCACCGGCAAGCGCATGGCCAGGGTGGACGCCGATGATGCCTACGATCTTTCCAGCCTGCGTATCGTGCTGAACGGCGCGGAACCAGTGGACGAGGAATCGATGCGGACGTTCATGGAGGCGGGCGCCCGGTTCGGGTTGGATCGCTCGACGGTCTTTCCCGCCTACGGGCTGGCCGAGTCCACGCTCGCGGTGTCGTTCTCGCACGTGGGATCCGGGTTGCACATGGACGTGGTGGAGGCCCACCCGCTGGAAGCCGAGAACCGCGCGGTTCCGGTGCCCGAGGGCGATCCGCGTCGCGGGTCAGAAGAGGCGCGCTCCTTCGCGATCCTCGGTCCGCCGCTGCCGGGCCTCGAGGTGGTTGTGGTCGACGAGAACGGCACGGAACTGGCCGAGCGCGAGGTCGGGGAGATCAAGGTGCGCGGCGAGGCGGTCACCCCCGGCTACCTCACCGTGGACGGGCCGACGCCCGCGCTGGACGCCGAGGGCTGGTTCCCGACCGGCGACCTCGGCTACCTGGTCGACGACGAGATCGTGATCTGTGGCCGGAGCAAGGACGTCATCATCATGGGCGGGCGCAACATCTACCCCACCGACATCGAGCGCGCCGCCTCAGCGGTGGACGGCGTACGAGCGGGTAACGCAGCCGCCGTGCGGCTGGACGCGGGCACCAGGAGGGAACGTTTCGCGGTGGTGCTGGAATCCAAGCAGGCCGGTGACGAGCAGGCCGAGCGCGAGATCGCCAAGGAAGTCACCCGCCGCGTGGTCGACGCCGTCGAGTTCCGGCCGTTCTCGGTGGTGGTGCTACCCCCTGGCAGCCTGCTCAAAACCCCCTCGGGAAAGGTGCGCCGCGCCGCCACGGCATCCGAATACGCCGAGCAGATCACCAAACACGGCCACGTCTAGTCTCACGCCGTGTCGGGTGTTCCGACACGCCGAGTTGGGCGTTCCGGCACGCGCGCTGAGCCCGGTGGGGCTCAGCGCGCGTGGAACACCGTTTGGGCGGCGGCGAGACCCTTGCTCACCAGCATCTCGACCGCGTCGGCGCAGCTGTCGATGTGCACCGCGAGGTCCCGACGTTCGGCGCTGGAGAAGTCGCTCAGCACGAAATCGGCGGCCGCCGTCCTACCCGGTGGCCTGCCGATGCCGAAGCGCACCCGGTAGTAGTCCTTCGTGCCGAGCGAGCGGGTGATCGAGCGCAGGCCGTTGTGCCCGTTCTCGCCACCACCGAGCTTCAGCCGTACAGCGCCGAAGTCGAGGTCCAACTCGTCGTGGATCACGACCACGCCGGTTGGGTCGATGCCGAAGTACCTGGCGGTGCCCGCCACCGGGCCGCCGGAGAGGTTCATCAACGACCGGGGCTTGGCCAGGACGATCCGGCAGCCTGCGAGCCTCCCGTCGGCAACCTCGGCCCCTGCCTTGTGCTTGCCGAAACGCTCGCCGAGCCGGCGGGCTAGCTCGTCGGCGACGTGGAACCCGATGTTGTGCCGGTTTCCTGCATAGCCCCGGCCGGGGTTACCGAGGCCGACGAGCAGCACCCGCTCGCCCGCCCCCGGCACGTCGTTCGCCTCGGGCACGTCAGCCCCCACCGATGAGCCGGACAGGTGCGGTCACTCCTGCTCGCCGGAGCCCCCGCCGGAAGCCTGCTCCTCGTCCGAAGGCTCCTCGACGACCCCTGCGCCCTCGGTGTCGGCCTCGGCCTCCATGGACTCGGCCGTCGGAGCCTCGTTGACTGCGACGACGAGGGCTTCCGGGTCGGTGAGCAGGGTGACCTCGTCGGGCACCGGGACATCGGCCGCGGTGATCTGGGTACCCGCCTCGAGGCCGTCCACGGTCACCTCGATGTACTCCGGGATGTGCAGGGCATCGACCTCCACCGACAGCGTGTCCAGGTCCTGGTAGATCAGGGTCGCGTTGGCCGCGTCACCGGTGAGGTGCAGCGGCACGTCCACGGTCACCTTCTCGCCGCGCTTGAGCGCGAGCAGGTCGACGTGCTGGATGTAGTTCTTCAGCGGGTGCACTGTGATGCTCTTCGTCAGCGCGAGCTGCCGCCGCGAACCGTCGACGTTGAGGCTGAGCACCGCGTTACGACCGTTCTCGCGGATAACCCTGGCGAACTCGATGGTCGGTAGCGCGAGGTGCTTGGGCTCGCTGCCGTGGCCGTAGAGCACCGCGGGGATCTTGCCGTCGCGGCGGAAGCGGCGCGCCGCGCCCTTGCCGAACTCGGTGCGGGGCTCGGCGGTCAGACGTACCTCGGACACTGGTGTGCTCTCCTTGAGTTCCTGGTGCGAATCGGCGCCGGTCCGGCGCCTGGCTCGGCGGTCAACACAGCCGGTACGAGCAGCGCGAGAGCACGCGGTGCCTCTCGCCACGTCGATCACGCTGGGCCGTGCGGCTCGCCTGTACTCGCTGGCTGCTCGCTGACTGCTTGCTTGGCCCGCCTCGCCGGGGCAACTTCCCTACTCTACCAGCGTGCTGATCGGCGCTTTCGCGCCACACGGGGAGCGTGGACGAACGTGCCGCTGGTGCCCGCGGAGTTCACGCCTGGCCGTCGAACATGCTGGTGACCGAACCGTCCTCGAACACTTGCTGGATTGCGGTGGCCAGCAGCGGCGCGATGGACAGCACGGTCATTGTGGGGAACCGCTTCTCCTCCGGGATCGGCAGGGTGTTGGTAAGTACCACTTCCCTTGCCGAGCAGTTCGCGAGGCGTTCCGCGGCCGGGTCGGACAGGACACCGTGCGTCGCGGCGATCACCACGTCCGATGCTCCCTCCTGCCGCAACGCCTCGCAGGCCTTCACGATGGTGCCGCCGGTGTCGACGATGTCGTCGATCAGCACGCACAACCTGCCCTGCACCTTGCCGACCACCCGGTTGGCCACGGCCTCGTTCGGTTGATCGGGGTCGCGGGTCTTGTGGATGAAGGCGATGGGCCGGTCCCCGAGCTGTTGCGCCCACTTCTCGGCGAGCCGTACGCGCCCGGAATCGGGCGAGACGACGGTGATGTCCTCGGTCCCGTAGTTCTCGCTGAGGTACTGGCACAGCACGTTCTGTGCGAACAGGTGGTCCACCGGGCCGTCGAAGAAGCCCTGGATCTGCGCGGTGTGCAGGTCGACGGTCATGATCCGGTCGGCTCCGGCGGTCTTGAACAGGTCCGCGATGAGCCGGGCCGAGATCGGTTCACGACCTTTGTGCTTCTTGTCCTGCCTGCTGTAAGGGTAGAAGGGCATGATCACGGTGATGCGCTTGGCGCTGGCTCGTTTGAGCGCGTCCACCATGATCAGCTGTTCCATGACCCACTCGTTGATCGGCGGGCACTGGCTCTGGATCACGAAGGCATCGACACCGCGCACCGACTCCTCGAATCGCACGAAGATCTCGCCGTTGGCGAAGGTCCGCGCCTGCTGCGGCGTCACACTCACGTTGAGGTGCTTGGCGACTTCCTCGGCCAGCTCGTGATGCGCACGACCGGCGAACAGCATCAGATTCTTCTTAGGGGTCCCCGACTTGGGGCTCATGGCTGCGACTCCCGATCCGTTTCGGCGTGGTCTGCTGCGGCTTGTGCCTTCCTCGCCGCCTCGGCGGCAGCGGTGTCCGGCCTTCTCCGCTCGACCCATCCCTCGATGTTGCGTTGTGACCCGCCGGACACGGCTAGCGCCCCGGGCGGAACGTTGCGCCGTACGACGGTACCCGCCCCGGTGTGCGCACCGTCGGCGAGCTCGACAGGGGCGACAAGCACCGTGTCCGATCCGGTCCGCACGTGCGAACCGACGGTGGTGTGGTGCTTGGCGACGCCGTCGTAGTTGGCGAAGATGTTGCCGCACCCGATATTGGTCCGCTCCCCGATGGTCGCATCACCGACGTAGCTCAAGTGTGGGACCTTCGCCCCCGGGCCGATGTCGGCCTTCTTGGTCTCCACGAATGCGCCGATCTTGCCGTCCTCGCCCAGCTGGGTGCCGGGACGCAGGTAGGCGAACGGCCCCACCGTGGCACTGCGCCCGATGATCGCCCCGCTGCCGTGCGCACGGATTACCGACGCCTGCGGCCCGACGGTGACATCGGTGAGCGTGGTGTCCGGGCCGATCAGCGCCCCCTCGGCGACGCTGGTAGCGCCGCGCAGCTGTACGCCCGGTTCGATCGTCACGTCCGGCGCCAGTGTCACCTCGGCGTCCACCCAGGTGGTGGCCGGGTCGACGACGGTGACCCCGGCGCGCTGCCACCGATGGACGATCCTGCGGTTGAGCTCGGCACCGAGGGTGGCGAGCTGCACCCGGTCGTTGACCCCCTCGACGAGCCAGGCGTCGTCGACGACGAGCGCCCCGACGGTGTTTCCGTCCGCGCGGGCGATGCCGAGCACATCGGTGAGGTACAGCTCACCTTGCGCGTTGTCTGTCGACAGCCGGTCGAGCGCGTCGGTGAGCACACCGGCGTCGAAGGCGTACACGCCCGAATTGATCTCGTTGATCGCCAGTTGCTCGGGGGAGGCGTCTGCCTGCTCCACGATGGCGCGGACCTCCCCGTCGGTACCGCGCACGATGCGCCCGTAGCCGGTCGGGTCGGCGACCTCGGCTGACAGGATGGTCACCGCGTGACCCGCGTCGTGGTGTTCGGCCAGTAGTCGCGACAGCGTCGCTGTGTCCAGCATCGGAACGTCGGCGTAGCTGACCACGACGGTTCCCGACAGCGAGCGGGGAAGCTCCGCCAGCCCGCAGCTCACCGCGTGACCGGTGCCGTTCTGCTCCGGTTGTATCGCGGTGGTCAGCGGCCTACCCAGCCGGTCAGCCACGGTGTCGAGGTGGGGTGCCACAGCCTGTCGCCCGTGCCCGACGACGACGACGAGATGGTCGGGATCCAATCCCGCCGCGTTCCGTACCGCATGCTCGGCCAACGAACGCCCCGCTACCCGGTGCAGGACCTTGGGGGTCGACGACCGCATCCGGGTGCCCTCGCCCGCGGCGAGGATCACCGTGCTCAACACGTCCTGTCGTGCTCGACCGTTCGGTTCGTTCACCCTGTGACCACCTGTTGCGGTTGGAGATCGTGGTGCGTGGACACCGGGCCGTGACAGCGTCGCGGCGCCGGGATACCCCCGTAGGGGTGAGCTTGGCTACTGCTTCCGGGTGTACCGGGGTACTCGCGTGGCTCGATCTTACGTGTCGTCGTGCCGCGGCCATTGAGGGAGTTGGCCCCGCTCGACGTCGTCGCGTTCGGTGCGGAGCTCGGGCGGCAGGTCGGTGACGGAGTGGGCCGAGGGAAGGTCCGGATCGTCGACCGGGAATCCGTCGGCGGTGGTAGCCGGCCGCGGCACCGGTGCCTCCTCCTGCTCAGCTCGCCGCCCGGTGGTGCAGGCGTCCCTGGGCATGGCTGTGCTGGCTGTGCTGGCTGTGCTGGCTGTGCTGGCTGCGCCTGCTGTGCCGGCTGTGCCGTTCACGCCGGTCACGCCACCCATGTCCGGGTGCTGGTCGGCCTCCGGGGGTGTGACCGGTGCCGCATCCGGGCTGTCCTGCGGCGCGAGCGTATCCGGGCCATCCGCAGGCGCCGCCGGTTCGGCTGCCTCGGCGGTGGCATCCGGCGTGCTCGTCGCGACCCGGTTCCCGCCTCGCCGCTTCGCCTCGTACATGGCCTGGTCCGCGCGGGCGAGTACGGCCTCGGGATGCTCGTCGGGGTCCATGGACACCAGCCCGACCGAGAGCGTGACGCCCTGCGAGAGGTGGCTGGGGATGGCGGCCACCGCCGAGACCGCGCGGTTCATCGCGCCCTTGGCCGAGGACGGCGGCGCGCCGGGCAGCAGCACGATGAACTCGTCACCGCCGTACCGGGCGACGAAGTCGTCACCACGGAGCGAATCGCGCAACGTGCTGGCGATCACCCTGAGCACGTTGTCGCCCTCGGCGTGCGATTGCTCGTCGTTGACGACCTTGAAACCGTCCAGGTCGACCAACGCGACCGACAGCGGCTGCGCCGTCGTGGTCGACGCCAGGCTACGGAGCTGATCGTCGAGCGCGCGCCGGTTCGGCAGGAAGGTCAACGGATCCTGGAACGCCTGAGCGGCGATCGCCCCGTGCTCGGCCGACAGCCGTTCGTGCTCGCGGCGCGTTTGCAGGGTCGCTGCGCGCGACTCCCGCATCGTCCACAGTTCGGCTTCCAGCATGTCGGTGTAGGACAGCAGGGAACAGGGCGGATCTCCCTGCTCGGCGAGGTCGAGGCGCACGATCTCGCGTTCGAGCGTGAGCCGGACCGCGGCCGACACGCCGCGCGCGCGGATCTCGTCGAGGGTAGCGCCGAGGACCTCGACGCCCTCAGCGGTGCGCGCCTCGGACTCCAGGCAGCGGGCGAGGGCGATGGCGACCAGCGGCTTCTCGTGCGAGGCCGACTGGCTGGTCATCGGCAACAGCCGTTGCAGCCGGGGAACGTGCGTGCCGCCCGGGTTCGCCAGCGCCACGGCCGCGGCCAGCGTGCCGATCTGCTCGACAGCGGGCAGGTCCTGCCTGCGGAACAGCGACTCGGCGAACGGTGCCTCCGCAGAGGAGGCCATGGACGCTGCGACCCGGAACTTCTCGCGGGACTCCTCGGACCTGCCGACCCGTTCCAGCCGCAGGCCCCACGCGAGCAACATGGTGATGAGATTGAACACCTGCAGCGTGATCTCGTGTGGCCCCGCACTGTCGCGCAGCGCGCGGTGGGTCATCGTACTGACCTCTTCGGCCACCTCGTAGATAGCCAGCTCGTTGAGCACGATCCAGCAGTCAACCAGCGAGCTGGCCAGCGTGCGGTCGAACTCGCGCCGGTCGACGTCGCCGGAGGGGAGGGTGACGTCGTCGATGATCGCCAGCGCGCGCGCCAGCTCGGTCAGCGCGGCATCCTCCTTGCCTTCACGGGTGAGCCGCCTGCCGAGTAGCGCGTGGGCACCCGCCCGGTGCGGGGCGAGGCCGTACTTACGGGCATGCGCCAGCAGCTCGTCGATGAGGGGTTGGGCTTCGTGCCCTCGGCCGGGGATCGCGAGCCTGCCCATGGCCGCACTGCGGAGCAGGTTGGCGATCAAGCTGGAATCACCGCGGCGTTGTGCCTCCGCGAGGATCTCGTCGATCTCGGCGAGGGTGGCGTCCTGCTCGGTGGGGTCGACCAGCTGCATCGCGGCGCGCAGCTCGCGCGCCCGCCCGGCCAGCCAGGCGTCGGACATATCTGTCAGCGCCGGTTGCCTGGTGGCGTGTCGGTCGTGCGGTCGCTCGCGCAGCTGCGCCACCCCTAGCGGTTCCTCGGGGTCATTCGCCTAGCCTCGGGTGGAGTGCTCCGCCGCCAGGATTCGAACCTGAACCGTCAGAACCAAAATCTGAAGTGCTGCCAGTTACACCACGGCGGATCGTGCCCGGCTGTCATCGTACCCGGATGCTCGTCCCGCGCGGGGCTCCGGGTGGATCACTCCAGCGCGGCGCCGTTCGAATCGACGGCCGGAATCCTCCAGGTATCCGTCACACGGTGGTGTCTGCGCGCCACAACTTCCGGTACCGTAACTTACGGGACCGTAGGAAACTCCAGGGAGCTCTTTCGGAGGGACCGGGTAGCCCTGCTTACGTAGGACGATTCAGGAGAGTGACGCGCATGACGGTAACCCTCGACCGGCCGACCGAACCCGCTGACAAGCACGAGCGTCAGGGGCCGAAGCCGATTATGGGCGGGAGGAGGCCCGTCGGGGTGCAGGTCTCCGTGTATCTCGGGGTGATCATCCCGCTGCTGGCGTTGGCGGCTGCGGTGCCATTCGCCTGGGGATGGGGCCTGACCTGGCTCGATGTGGGGCTGTTCGTCGCCTTCTACCTGATCTCGGCGCTGGGGGTGACAGTCGGTTACCACCGCTACTTCACCCACGGCTCGTTCAAGGCCAAGCCGTGGCTGCGTAAGACGTTGGCCATCGCGGGAAGCACCGCCCTGCAGGGGCCGGTGATCACCTGGGTTGCCGATCACCGGCGGCACCATGCCTTCTCCGACAAGGAGGGCGATCCGCACTCGCCGTGGATGTTCGGTGCCTCGCCGCTGGCGCTGGCGAAGGGATTCTGGCACGCGCACATGGGGTGGTTGTTCGACAGGAACAGCACCAACGTGGAGCGCTTCGCCCCCGACCTGGCCAACGACCCGGCCATCGCCCGCATCGACCGGCAATTCGCGCTGTGGACCGCGGTCAGCCTGGTGCTGCCCGGCGTACTCGGTGGCCTGCTGACCTGGTCACTGTGGGGCGCGGTCACCGCCTTCTTCTGGGCGGGACTGGTGCGTGTGTGCGTGCTGCACCATGTGACCTGGTCGATCAATTCGATCTGCCACATGATCGGCGACCGGCCTTACTCGGCACGGGACCGCTCGGCCAACGTCTGGCCGCTGGCCATCGCGTCGATGGGCGAGTCTTGGCACAACCTGCACCACGCCGATCCCACTTGCGCGCGGCACGGCGTCGGTCGCGGCCAGATCGACATCTCAGCCAGGCTCATCTGGTTCTTCGAGAAGTTCGGCTGGGCGTGGAATGTGCGCTGGCCGACCGACCAGCGGCTATCCAGGCTCGCCGTGACGAAGGACGCGTGACCGGCGGGTACAGCGTCGAGGCGGCGGGCGTCACGACGCCCGCCGCCCACCGCTGTCGCCTCTCGCCTGTAGGCTGACGGCGTGGCGGCCAGACGACGCGCGAAGAAGCAAGCTGCCACCGGGGCGCGGCCTTCGGCTCCCGTTGCCAGGGTCCGCATGACCGGGACCGAGCGCAGGCAGCAGTTGCTGGACGTGGCCAAGGAGCTGTTCGCGGAGAAGGGCTTCGAGGGCGCATCGATCGAGGAGATCGCGCACCGGGCCGATGTCTCCAAGCCGGTCGTCTATGAGCATTTCGGCGGCAAGGAGGGCGTGTACGCCGTCGTCGTCGACCGCGAGACACACCTGCTGCTCGACAGGATGGTCGCCGCGCTGCACGGCGGGCATCCTCGCGCGATGTTGGAGCAGGCGGCGGTCGCGCTGCTCGGCTACGTCGAGGAATCGCATGACGGTTTCCGCATCCTGGTGCGCGACTCACCGGTGGCGAGCTCCTCGGGGACGTTCTCCAGCCTCCTCAACGACATCGCCAGCCAGGTCGAGCACATCCTGGCTCAGCAGTTCTCCGCTCGTGGCTACGACCCGAAGCTGGCTCCGCTGTACGCCCAGGCACTCGTCGGCATGGTTGCGCTCACCGGGCAGTGGTGGCTGGGCGCGCGTAAGCCGAAGCGCGACGAGGTCGCCGCCCATCTGGTCAACCTCGCCTGGAACGGCCTATCCCACCTGGAGGGCAAGCCCAGGTTGCACCTGGACGGCCGCGACTAGCGCGACAAGGTAGTGACCGCGAGCGGCGCACCGGCCGGTGCGCCGCTCGCGGCTACCGGTCAGCGACCGCCGCCGGGCCGTTCGGAGTCCAGCTGGAACACCCACAGCCCGGAGTTGATGTCGCTGGCCAGCGCGTAGCGCTGGAACGGCTTACGGTCCTTGAAGTCCTCGTGCAGGAACACGCCCCATACGTTCGGGAACTCCACGCCTTCCGGCCCGAAGAACGCGAACGGATCCTCGGTCGGTGGCGGCACGAACTGTGCCACCAACGCGTCGTCCTCGCCTGCGACCACTCCGGCATCGAGGTCGCTGGCCTCGATCGCGGCGTCGATGTCGACAACGGTCACACCCTCGGCGTAGTGCGAGAAGTACACCAGGTTGTCGTCGCCCGGCATCCCCGTCCGCACCTTGGGGTCGTGCACGGTCCAGAAACCCGTCGGCAGGTTCTCGGGTGCCTCGCGGGTGGTGTCCATTTCGAACCCGCCGACCGGTTCGGGGTTGGACGGGTCGGAGATGTCGGTGAAGCGCGGGTACCCGAACGCGTGCTCCTGGTCCGACCCCTCCTGTGGCGTCGGATCGAAGACCTCGGGTGCCTCGATCAGCAGGTCACCACCCTCGGCCAGCCATGAGGAGTGCATGGAGCCGCGTGACCACAGGCCCTCGGTGGGGACGTCGACCGAGGAGATCAGCTCCGGAGAGCTTGGATCGGAGACGTCCAGCATCACGGTACCCCTGTCCCAGTAGGAGAGGTAGGCGATGCCGTCGGATGCGGTCAGCGAGTGCACAAACCTCGCGCGCTGGATGCCGTCGGCGTCCGGGCTCTGCGGTTCGATGCCCTCGTCCTGCCAGACTCCCCAGGAACCGACGTTGTTCGGCTCCTCGGGCGCGGAGACGTCCCAGATCTGCATGTCCGGCTCGAAGTGTCCCTCCTCGGGATCACTCTGCCGCTGCTCGCGCAGGATCTCCGCGGTGTAGACGTAGGCCTCGTCACCGTAGGGGCCTGCGTCCTCGCGGACCTCGAGCCAGATCTCGTGGGAACCCGCCCTGGACTCGACCTCGGGTTCGGTCTCCTCGTAGTGCAGCCGTTGCGGGTCTGTGGGATCGGTGACGTCCCATACGCCCCAGCCTCGAGCGCCGTCGGGCTGGCAGTTCTGGATGGATACCGCTGCCAGCGTGCCGGTGAACGCATCGCTGTCCACATCGGCGACGATCACCTTCTCGGTCCACGAGCCAGCCAGCTCGGGCTCGGACGCCGCGTCGGCGAAGGTCGCGCTCTGCTTGGGATTGCGCGGGTTCTGCAGGTCGAACACCCGCACACCCTTGGACCGGCAGAACGGGTAGCTGCCGTCCTCGTCGGGGTCCGCGGCGTTGCCCCAGCTGCCGAGGTAGGCGTAGCGCCCGTGGGCAACGACGTCGGCGTTGAAGCCGCCGGGATCGGCATGCCCGAGGACGTTCACCCCGAACGATTCGCTGTACTCGCCGTTCCCGTTGCCGGTGTGATTGTCCTGATCTCCCTTACCGTCCGGATGTGCGGCCGCCACTGTAGGAAGCGCCGCCCCCACCAGCGCGACAGCAGCCGCGCAGGCAGTGGACAGCACGAATACTCTGCGTCGTGATCGTGTCATACACCTCATCCCTTCCGATCCCTCATCCGGGTGGATCGTTTGGAAGGCGAAGGATGTTACCCGTGTCACATGGCCGCTGTGTGGCGAGCAGTGGGTGCGAGCCGAAGGCCTCCTCGGGTACCGGATATGTACCGAAGGAGCCCTTCGGCTCACCCACCCAGCCGCCTGATGGCTTGGCGCGGCGCCACGTACCCTTGAGAGAGGACCCCTGGCGCGTGTGGTGGGGGCGGGGTACGGCAGAGGTATGCCCGTCCGGCGCGGGTAGGGGTCTGCCCGCATGTTCGCACTTCATCTCGGGGAGGTACGCGCGCCCGTGTCAGCGCAGCTGTCCGGACTGCTGTCCAGTGTCCTACCCACCCCGGCCATCCGTACGATCGTCGAGCGCGCCGATACCCCCGTGCTCGAACTCCACGGTGCACCGCCGGCACGGCAGCTCGTGGCGGCGGCGCTGGCCGCCAGCGGTGGCGCCGATCGGCCGGTGCTGGCGGTCACCGCCACCGGCCGCGAGGCCGAGCAGCTCACCGCCGCGCTGTGCGGCATGCTCGGCGAGGGTGCCGTGGCACTGCTGCCCTCCTGGGAGACGCTGCCGCACGAGCGGCTCTCGCCGCGCGCCGACACCGTCGGCAGGCGGATCGACGTGCTGCACCGGTTGGCGCAGCCGGATCGCGGTGGCCTGCGTGTCGTGGTCACCGCGGTCCGCAGTCTGATCCAGCCGATGGCGCCGGGGCTGGGATCGCTGGCTCCGGTCGAGCTGCGCGTCGGTGAGGAGAGCGAGTTCGAGGACGTGGTCAGCAGACTCGCCGACCTCGCCTACACCCGCGTCGACATGGTGGAAAAGCGCGGCGAGTTCGCGGTGCGCGGCGGGATCGTCGACGTCTTCCCGCCGACAGCGGCGCACCCGTACCGGGTGGAGTTCTTCGGTGACGAGGTCAGCGAGATCCGTACCTTCGCGGTCGCCGACCAGCGCTCGTTGCCGACCGATGACGCCGCGGTCACCGGGATCACCGCGCCCGCGTGCCGGGAACTGCTGCTGACCGAGGACGTCAAGCAGCGAGCCGCCGCGCTGGCCGAGGAACGCGCGGACGACGAGGGGCTCACCGAGATGCTTGGCAAGCTCGCGGCAGGAGTGCCGTGCGAGGGGATGGAATCGCTGATTCCCGCGCTGGTTCCCGGCCAGCTTGAGCTGCTCACCGACGCGATGCCGGAGGGCACGCACGTACTGGTCGCCGATCCCGAGAAGGTGCGGGCGAGGGCGCAGGATTTGGTGCGCAGCGGCCAGGAGTTCCTGGAGGCCTCGTGGATGAACGCCGCGGTCGGCGGGCAGGCGCCCATCGACCTGGGTGCTTCGGCCTACCGGGAGTTCGCCGAGGTGCGCAAGCACGCCACCGACACCGGCCGGTGCTGGTGGACGCTGTCCCAGCTCACCAGCGAGGACGACGACGTCATCGGGGTGGCGGTGGATGCGGCGCCCGCGTACCGGGGCGATCTCGAGCGGGCGGCCGCCGAGCTGCGGGCGCACACCTCCGCAGGCGGGGCCGCGGTACTGGTGGTGGCGGGCGCGGGCACCGCTGCCCGTGCCGTCGAGCAGCTCACCGCCGCCGAGGTTCCCGCGCGAGCGGCCACCGAGGGGCTACCCGAGGCGCCGTCAGCCGGGGTGGTCACCGTGACCTGTGGTGAGATCAGCGACGGGTTCGTGCTTACCGATGCGGGCCTCGTGGTACTCGCCGAGTCCGATGTGACCGGTCGGGGTGCCACGGCAGGCCAGTCGCGTGGTGACCTGAACACCAAGATGCCCGCGCGCAGGCGCAACGCGGTGGACCCGCTGGCGCTCAAGCCGGGCGATTTCGTGGTACACGACCAGCACGGCATCGGCAGGTACGTGGAGATGGTGCAGCGCACCATCGGTGGGGCGACCCGCGAGTACCTGGTGCTCGAATACGCCTCCTCTAAGCGAGGGCAGCCGGGGGACCGGCTGTTCGTGCCGACCGATCAGCTCGACGAGGTTTCCCGCTATGTCGGCGGTGAGACGCCCGCGCTGAACAAGCTCGGCGGCTCGGACTGGAAGAACACCAAAGCCAAGGCTCGCAAGGCGGTCAAGGAGATCGCGGCGGAGCTTGTGCAGTTGTACGCGGCGCGGCAGGCCTCGCCCGGCTATCCCTTCGGCGACGACACGCCCTGGCAGGCCGAGCTCGAGGACGCCTTCCCGTATGTGGAGACTACCGACCAGCTCGCCGCGGTCGACGAGGTCAAGTCCGATATGCGCAGCGGCGTACCGATGGACCGGGTGGTTTGTGGGGATGTCGGCTACGGCAAGACGGAGATCGCGGTACGGGCGGCGTTCAAGGCGGTACAGGCGGGCAAGCAGGTCGCTGTGCTGGTACCGACCACGCTGCTGGCCCAGCAGCACGTGAACACCTTCACCGAGCGGATGGGCTCGTTCCCGGTCGTCATCAAGGCACTGTCTCGGTTCACCGATCCGCCCGAGGCCGAGAAGGTCATGGCGGGTCTGGCCGACGGCGAGGTGGACATCGTGATCGGCACGCACCGGCTGCTACAGACCGGGGTACGTTACGCCGACCTCGGCCTGGTCATCGTCGACGAGGAGCAGCGTTTCGGTGTCGAGCACAAGGAGCACATCAAGTCGCTGCGGACCCATGTCGACGTGTTGACCATGTCGGCCACTCCGATCCCGCGCACGTTGGAGATGAGCCTTGCGGGGATCAAGGAGATGTCGACCATCCTCACGCCGCCGGAGGACCGGCACCCGGTACTGACGTACGTGGGCGCCTACGACGCCAAGCAGGTTGCCGCGGCGATCAACCGCGAGCTGCTGCGCGACGGTCAGGTGTTCTACGTGCACAACCGCGTCTCGACGATCGAGAAGGCCGCGCGTACGGTCAGGGAGTTGGTACCTGACGCTCGTGTCGTGGTCGCGCACGGGCAGATGAACGAGCACAAGCTCGAGAAGATCATTCAAGGCTTCTGGGAGCGCGAGTACGACGTGCTGGTGTGTACCACCATCGTCGAGTCCGGATTGGACATATCTAACGCCAACACGCTGATCGTGGAGCGTGCCGACCAGCTCGGTCTCGCGCAGCTGCATCAGCTGCGCGGCCGGGTGGGTCGAGCCCGGGAACGCGGATACGCGTACTTCCTGTACCCGCCGGAGACCGCGCTCACCCAGACCGCGCACGACAGGCTGGCCACCATCGCGCAGAACACCGAGCTGGGCGCGGGTATGGCTGTGGCCATGAAGGACCTGGAGATCCGGGGCGCGGGCAACATCCTCGGAGCCGAGCAGTCCGGCCACATCGCTGGTGTCGGGTTCGACCTGTACGTGCGGCTGGTCGGCGAAGCGGTGGAGTCGTACAAGAAGGAGCTCGACTCCGCGGGCACCGGTACGGGCGAGGCGGAGGAACCGGCGGAGGTGCGGGTCGATCTGCCCGTCGACGCCCATATCCCGCACGACTACGTACCGGGCGAGCGGCTGCGGCTGGAGGCCTACCGCAAGATCGCTTCCGCTGCCGATGCCGAAGAGCTCGAAGCGGTGGGCGAGGAGCTCGCCGACCGGTACGGCCCGCACCCGCACCCGGTGCGGCGGCTGCTGGCGGTGGCGGCGTTCCGGCAAGTCTGCCGTGCTGCGGGCATTACCGAGGTGACCCTGCAGGGCAGCACGGTCCGGTTCAGTCCGTTGCCGCTGAGCGACTCGCAGCTCGTCCGGCTCAAGCGGCTGTACCCGAAGGCGGTGTACAAGGCGGCGACGACGACGGTCTCGGTGCCGCGTCCCACGGAAGGACCCGCGGGCGGCAGGCTGGGAGCGCCGCCGCTGCGCGACGAGGAGCTGCTCGACTGGTGCACCCAGCTGATGCGTTCGATGACCGCTGCTCCGGTGGCGGCCACGTCATGACGCGGCGTTAGTGCCCCGTGACATGACCTCTGGCACGGGGCACTAGATCCAGCCGTAGCGGCGCGCGATGGCGCAGGCCTCGTGGCGGTTGGCGGCGCCGAGCTTGGCGATCGCCGAGGAGAGGTAGTTGCGGGTGGTACCGATGGTCAGCGAGGCGCGGCGGGCGATCTCGTCGGTCTCGGCCCCATCCGCTGCGTATTCGAGCACATCGGACTCGCGTGGCGTCAGCGGCGAGTCACCGGCACCGATGGCCTCACCAGCCAGCTCCGGGTCGACATAGCGACCGCCATGGCGCACCGTGCGGATCGCCTCGGCGAACGTGCGTGCCTGCACCGTTTTGGGCAGGAAGCCACGAACCCCGACCGACAGCGCCTTCTTGAGGTATCCGGGCCTGCCGTGGCTGGTCACGATCAACGGCAGGCACCCTGGCAGCTGGTCGAGGAGCTGCGCTGCGACCTCGATGCCGTCCGAGTCCGGCAGCTGGAGGTCGAGCACGGCCACGTCCGGCCGGTGCCGAGACGCCATGGCCAGCGCCTCCTGTCCGGTCGCGGCCTGGGCGACCACGACGATGTCACCCTCCAGATCCAGCATGGTCGCCAACGCGTCCCGGATGAGGTGCTCGTCCTCGGCGAGCAGTACCCGGATGGTTTCCCGCTCGACGCGGTCCTGACTCGTCATCCCGCGCTGTCCTTTCCGGGGAACGTCACCGTCACCGTGAACGAGCCCTCGCACGCGTCGGTGGCCAACGTGGCGCCCGAAGGCGCGAGCCGTTCTCGCAATCCGGCGAGCCCGTTGCCTTCCTCGTGCCGGTCGCGGCCTGCCCCGTCGTTGCTGACCACCAGCGTGCGGCCTGCCAGCCGGATCGCGCACCGCGTGGCGCTGCTGTGGCGCAGCACGTTGGTGACCGCTTCACGCACCACCCACGCGGCCATCTCTTGCTCCTGACCGGTCAGCTCCGGTGTGTTCCTCGTCCCGAGCTCGATGTCGCAGTCGATACCCGCCGACTCGAGTAACGATCGCGCCCCGGACAGTTCCGAGTCGAAGCTGACATCCCGGTAGCCGCGAGCGAGCTCGCGCACCTCACGTAGCGAGTCGTGCGCGAGCTCGTGCACCCGCCGCATCCGCTCGGGTGCCCGGTCGTCACCGCGAGCACCGAGTTCGGCCGCCAGCTCGCTGGTGACCGCGATCGCCGAGAGGTTGCGCCCGAGCACGTCGTGCAGGTCGCGGGAGAAGCGCAACCTCTCCTCGGCCACGTCCAGCGCACCCTGCGCGGTACGCGCCCGGTCCAGCTCGCGCACCACCTCCCGCAACCACAGCGATGTCCGCACCGTCGCGATGAAGATCGCGGCGATGGCCAGGTGGATGGCGGCCAGCGTGGGCTCGCGGAACGCCACCAGTGACGCGATCCCCACCACGACCGCCCACGTAGTGGCCGCGTGACTTCGCAGCAGCGGGGACACCGCGATCGTCAGCACATACCCCGTTGCCAGCATGCCCCAGTGCGTGGGCTCGTCACCGGGTGCGGTGTTGGCGGCGGCGACGCAGACCGTGGCGGCTAGCGCGAGCACGGCGAGCGGGGCGAGCGGTCGTTGCCTACCGCCGGGATAGTGGCGCATCGCGAGGTGGAGCTGCCAGCTGCCGGTGCAGCCGAGGAGCACGACGGCGCCGGTGAGCGTGGCGACGGCCGGGGCGTGCTGGCCTGCGGTGAGCTCGGCGATGAGCCGAACCAGTGCGACAGCCGGGAGCACCCACAGCATCACGTGCAGCGTGACCGCCGTGTAAGCGTCGACACGCTGCACCTGGGTGGCATGGCGCCACCACCGGAGCGGGGACGGCGCGAGCGGCATGAGCCGAGCCTGCCACGACCCGCCGCGTTCCCGCATGCCGGTCGGGACCGCGCTCACCTCCGGGGTTCCCAGCGGAAGTACCTGTGCGCCACCATGGCGCCCAGCACCAGCCAGGCGAGCATCACCAGCGCCGGTTGCCAGGCGAGCTGGAAAATCTCGGCGAAGGCCACGCGGTCGCCGCCGGGAGTGAGGCCGAGCCAGCCAAGCATGGTCAGCTCGGCCACCGGTGCCAACGGGAGGTAGGGCACGACCTCACCCACCGACTGCGGGAGCGCATCGGCCACCCACGGCAGGCCGAGCACGCTGATCCCGATGACGGGCAGGCTGGTGATCTGCGCAGCCTCGGAGTTCTTGGTGAACGTGGTGGTGATCAGCGCCAGCGAGGTGAACACCGCGGCACCGCCGAGCACCGCGAGCAGCAGCACGATCGGGTTCTCCGGGGCGGGCAGTCCGAGCGCCAGCGTGCCGACCAATGACATCAGCAGCACCATGCCGAGCGCGACCGTCACCGCGGGTAGCGCCGTGCCGAGGAGGATCTCGGCATCGGAGCACTCGCCGGTACGCAGCCGTTTGAGGACGAGCTCCTCACGGCGGGCCACGTAGGAGGAAAGCAGGTTGTAGTAGACGACGAACAGCAGCAGCACCAGCACAAGCAGGGCCAGCGCGATGACGGCCGCCTCCTGCGGAACCCGGCCGCCGGATCGTGCCGGTATCAGCAACGCGATCGGCAGCAGGGGGATCACGAAGGCGTTGACCATCAGCAGCTTGTTGCGTCGCAGCAAGGTGAACTCGGCCCGCGCTAGCGCGGCAAGGCGATGCGCCGGGGTGACGCCGGGCCGCGTCTCGGCTGGAGCTGCGCTGGCCTTCACGTTGCCGTTCATGCGCTGACCTCCTCGGTGACCGCGGAGCGGGAATCGCCGGCGATGGACAGGAACACCGTCTCCAGTGAGGCGGTACTGGCGCGTAGCCCCGGTAGCCGCACCCCGTGCTCGTCTGCCCACGTCAACAGCTGCGTCAGGGTGCGCTGTAGGTGGTGCGTGTGGATGGTGATGCCGCGTCGTCCGGTGGTGACGGTGGTTCCGTCCAGTTCGGGCAGCGGTAGGTCAGGCGTATCGAAGCTAATCTCGGAGGGATGGTCGGCCACCACGTCAGCCACGGTTCCCAGCCGTTCGATCCGGCCCTCGTGCAGGATCGCGAGCCGGTCGGCCAGCTGCTCGGCCTCGTCGAGATAGTGCGTGGTCAGCACGACGGTGGTGCCAGCGGCGTGCAGCTCACCGATCAGCCGCCAGGTGTTGCGCCTGCTCTCCGGATCCAGCCCCGTGGTTGGCTCGTCGAGGAACAGCACTTCGGGATCGCCGAGCAGTGCCAGCGCCAGGTCGAGCCGCCGACGCTCGCCACCGGAGAGCTGCTTGACGAGCGTCCCGGCACGGTCGTCGATAGCGACCTTCGCCAGGACGTTTCGCACCCGCGTCGCAACAGGCCGGGGCACCGACAACGTGCCTGCCCACATACGTGCGGCCTCGGCCACGGTGAGATCCGTGGGGAAGCCACCTTCCTGGAGCATGATGCCCATCCGGGGTCGTACCAGCCTGCGTTGCCGCACTGGATCGCAACCGAGGACACGCACGGTGCCGTCGCTGGGCGCGACCAAGCCTTCCAGCACCTCCATGGTGGACGTCTTGCCCGCGCCGTTGGTGCCGAGCAGGGCGAACAGCTCGCCCCGCTCGATCCGTAGATCGATTCCGGAGACCGCTTCGAAGCCCGACTCGCCGCCGTAGCGGCGGCGGAGCCGGGTCGTTTCGATGACGGGTGGGTCGTCGCTGATCATGGTCACAGCATCCGTCACACCGGCAGGAGCCGGTAGTGCGTTCCGTCATGGCCGCTGCCGGGCTGTGTCAGTGTTCGGCCATGACGGATGTCATGGGTGCCGCGCGCCGTGCCGGGGCGCTGTCCACTGGATCGGGGTAGCGCACGGCAGCCGAACCTCCACCTGTTGCGTTGTGATCACCATTGGACCACATCGCGTGACGTAACACACGCCAGCACAGTATGAAGGGGGTGTGGACCGGAAGCCGTTGGAGACGCTGATCGCCCTGCTCGCCGCCGTCGGGGTGGTCGGTGTGATGGTGGGTGCGGTGCTGCTCGTCGGCGGGGGAGACGAGCGGCATGCCGCGCGCTACGCGGCGCCGCCCGCGACGGCAGAGCACCCGCCCCCGGATCCGGAACCCGAACGTGAGTCCGCTCCCGAGCCCGCACTGTTCCCTCCTGCGTTGGTCACCAAGATCGACGCGGGCGGCAGCCAGGTCCGGCACGTCGGGCTCGGGTCGTCCGATGCCATCTACGTGCAACCCGTCGAGGGCGGGCTCACCCGGCTGCTGTCGGTGCACTGGGGTGAGCGCCCAGACGTGCTCGGGCCAGTGCGCAGCGCTCGGGAGACCGACATCGAGTTGCTCGGCCAGTTCACCGACGCTGTATACGCCTACTCCGGCTCCGCGTCCCAGCTGGCGGGGCCGCTGGCGGACAGCGGCCTGACCACCGTCGCCCCACACCACTCGAACGCCTTCTACCGGGACGGCTCCCGACCCAGCCCGCACAACCTCTACGTGCGGCCGGGCAGGCTCCCCGGAACGCCCGCGGCTGCGGAGCCGTTCCCGACGGGAGCCCCACCAAGCGGTGGCGAGCCAGTCGACAGCTATCGGGTCGCCTACCAGAGCGCGTCCTACGACTTCGCCTGGTCAGGCGACCGCGACGGTTGGCTCGTCTCGATGAACGGCAGCCCGTTCACTTCAGCCGAGTACGGCAGGCTCGACGCGGGCACGGTCGTGGTGCTGCGGGTGCCGATCGAGGCGGGCCTGGGTATCACCGACTCGACCGGCAGCCTCTCACCCGTCGCCCGCACCGTCGGTCAGGGCGCGGCGGCCGTGCTGCGCGACGGGCGCGCCTACCAGGGCAGCTGGGCGCGCGATGGCGCGAACGAACCGCTGCGGCTGGTCACCGGTGGCGGCGACCCCATCCCGCTCGGCGAGGGCAGGCTCTGGGTGCTGCTCGTGCCCGCGTGAGCCAGGCGCGCCCTCCGTGCCTGTGCCGTCACCCGGTTGTGAGAGGCTAGCCACCGTGGGCAGGATCATGCGTCGTTTCGCGCCGACCATCGCGCTGGCCGGCTCCGCGTTGTTGATCGCCGCCTGTGGGGAGGGGCCGACTCGGGCGTCCTCCGCGGCGGTCGTCGGCGACGAGCGCATCCCGCTGGAGCGCGTCCAGGACGATGTGCGGTGGTTGCTGAACAACATTCCCGAGGTGCGGCAGGCCGACGACGAGGGCAACCTCGGTCTCTACACGCGCCACGTGGTGCAGAGCTACGTCGTCAGCGAGTTGCTCGAGGTGGCGGCCGAGGAGGAGGATCTGCAGGTCGACCGCGAGGTCGTCGACGAGCGGCTCGAGGCGTGGGGCGGTCGTGACGAGGCGCCCGCGATGGTCGGGGTGCCGCCGGAGCGGCTCGAACGGTTCGCCACCGATGTCGCGCTGATCGAGCAGCTGGGTGAGCACTACCTGGATCGGAT
This sequence comes from Haloechinothrix sp. LS1_15, assembly GCF_033042135.1. Lineage (NCBI taxonomy): Bacteria > Bacillati > Actinomycetota > Actinomycetes > Pseudonocardiales > Pseudonocardiaceae > Haloechinothrix > Haloechinothrix sp. LS1_15. Next base: position 71,615 of record NZ_WBXM01000002.1, read on the forward strand.
CTCGGTCGAGGTGATCGGGGCTGAGGTCAGCGCCGACACGCCGGACGACCCGATGCGGGAGCAGGCCGTCGCGCTCGGCGAGGAGATCGCCGCCGACCCGGAGCGGGCCGCCGAGCTGGCAGGCGACGAGGGCAGGCGGGTCATCGACGAGACGTTCACCCCGGCCGAGCTCGTCGCAGGGGGAGCCGCCGAGCTGGCCACCAGCGCGCTGTTCAGCGCCGAGCCCGGTACCGTCACGGTGATCCAGCCCAACCCGCAGCAGCCGGTGTGGTTGGTCGCGCTGATCACCGACCGCACCGTGGACGCCGCCGCAGGCGACGACGATGTCGCGGAAGCTCCGCAGGCCGATCCCAACGTGCTCTACGGCTTCGGGTTGCGCATGCTCGCCCCGGTCGCCGAGGAGGTCGGCGTCGAGATCAATCCTCGCTACGGGGTGTGGGACCCGGTCGGCATGAGCATCGCCGAGAGCGAGGAGCACACGTTCGGCGAGCTGATCCCGTCCCGTACCGCCCAACCGTGAGCCAGCAGGTCACCGGGCAGAGCGGGGCGCGCGTCGCGCACGGTAGCGCGGTGGTGCAGTGCGCCCGGCAATTGTCGGACGCGTTGCCCGCAGCGGCCGTGCCAGTGCTTGGCTCCGCGTCGGCGATCTACGCCACGGCAGGGGTGCCCGACAGCGTCCGGCGGGTCACGGGTGCCGAGCCCTGTCCCGATCCGGCGGTGCTGCGCGCCGAAGCCGCTAGTTCGGCCGTGGTGCTGCTCGTCACCGACCCCGACGGCAAGGCGGCCGCGGCGCTGCACGACGCGGGAGCTCCCCGGATAGCGGCGACGGTGCCCGCACTGCTCGACGCCGTCGGGGTGATGGACCGGTTACGCTCCCCCGGTGGCTGCCCGTGGGACGCCGAGCAGACCCACGAATCACTGCGCCAGTACCTCGTCGAGGAGACCTACGAGCTGCTGGAGGCGATCGAGTCCGGCGACCGGGCCTCGCTCCGGGAGGAGCTCGGTGACGTGCTGCTGCAGGTGCTGTTCCACGCGCGGGTGGCCACCGAGCACGGCACCGATCCGTTCGATATCGAGGAGGTCGCTCGTGGGCTGGTCAGCAAGCTGGTTGAGCGGCATCCGCAGGTGTTCGGCGGCGGTGAGGACGGTGAGAACACGGCAGAGCGGCAGGATCTGCGCTGGGAGGAGCTCAAGCGTTCGCAGCGGGGCAGGCAATCGGCCGTGGACGGTGTCGTTCTCGGGCAACCCGCCGTGGCGCTCGCCGCGAAGCTCGCCCGCCGCGCCCGCCGGGCCGGTATCCCCGACGACCTGCTGCCCAGCGACACCGGTATCGGTGCGGGGCTGTTCCGGTTCGTGGCCATGGCCGAGTGGGCAGGCCACGAACCGGAGGGTGAGCTGCGCGCCGCGGCGAAACAGTTCATCGCCGACCTTCGTGACGCCGAGGCGGCGGCCACCCGCGATGGTGCCGATCCCGCGGCGCTCGATGCTAAGGCCTGGCGGTACTACTGGCCCGAGGCTCGGACAGATTGATGGGTGCGACCGGTGACCGGGCGCTACGCATCCCGCTGCACTGCCAGCCGGGCGCTGACTTCCCCGAGCGCTTCCTGATAGTGCGGTAACGGGTTCATCGCCGAGGCCATGCGGAGCTGGCCGAGCGCTTCGACGAGCCTGCCGAGCCGTTGCAGTGTCTTACCGAGCGCGAAGCGCGCGTAGTCGTCGGCGGGGTCGATCTCCAGCACGTGGTTGAACGCGTGCTCGGCCTTGTGCAGCTGCGCGGAGCGGAAGTAGGCCCGTCCGGCAAGCAACTGCACGCTGGGCTTGTTCGGCTCGACGTCCAGCAGGGGGGCGAGCTCGTTCAGCGCATCCAGCGGTCGGCGGCGGGCCAGCAACGTCTCGGCGCGACGGAACGCCGTGGCGTAGGACGTCCCGTTGCCGTCGGCCTCGGGCGCAGGGGCATGATGATCCTCCATGGCTCCATCGACGGTACCCGCCGTGGGCGCCACGCACGACCGTTCGGCAGGATGGGGCTTCCGGCGGCGTAGGGTTCCGGTACCAGGTCCCGTATAGGCATGGCGTATTGATCCGGCGACGTACTCGGGTGGAACGTATGAACGAAACGCAGGACGGGCAACCGAACCAGACGAGCGCGCGGCAGGTGAACTACCTCGGTCTCGCGCCCTACCTGTACTACGCCGACGCCGGGGAGGCGCTGGAGTGGCTGGTGCGTGTGTTCGGTTTCGCCGAACGGGTGCGTTACGTCGACTCGGCGGGCTTCGTGTTCCAGGCCACGATCATGGCGGGTAGCGCCGAGATCCAGCTGGCCAGTGTCGGGGCGGACTACTGGGAGGCCAAGGGCGTCGGCGGCCCCGTAGGGCAGCTCAACATCGTCTACGTGGACGACGTCGACGCCCAGCACGAGCGGGTGCAGACCGCGCTCGGCGATACCGAGGTGTCGCAGCCCCAGGACCAGCCGTACGGTGCGCGCATCTTCACGGTGCAGGACATCGGCGGGAACAGCTGGACGTTCTGGCAGCACATCTCCGATACCGTGGAGCTACCCGCCGGCTGGCAGGAAATCAGGGCCGATTGAGCTCGCCTCGGCGAACACAGCCGAACACAGCCGAACACAGCCGAGCTCACCACCGGATGCTTGCCCGCGTGCGCTGGGATGACCACCAGCGGCGCCCCGATATCGGGCGCGCCCGGGTGTGCCGCACACGGGTGAGGTTGTCCCCCGTTAGGCTACAAGGCAGTGCTCGGCGACAAGTCGATGAACCGAGCTGGTAGACGACGGAGAAGACGGTAGGCGAGGAGTTCGCGTGGCGGTCATCGAACAGGTAGGTGCACGGGAGATCCTGGACTCGCGGGGCAATCCCACGGTCGAGGTGGAAGTGGCCCTGGACGACGGGACGATGTCCCGCGCCTCGGTACCGTCCGGGGCGTCCACCGGTGAATACGAGGCCGTGGAGCTGCGGGACGGGGACACGGCACGGTATGGCGGCAAGGGCGTGGAGCGCGCCGTGGCGGGTGTGCTCGACGAGATCAACGACGAGCTCTCCGGCGTGGAGGCCGTCGACCAGCGCATCGTCGATCAGAAGCTGGTGGACCTCGACGGCACGCCGGACAAGTCGCGCCTCGGAGCGAACGCCATCCTCGGTGTGTCGCTCGCGGTGGCACGCGCCGCCGCGTCCTCAGCCGAGCTGGAACTGTTCCGCTACCTCGGCGGACCCAACGCGCACGTCCTTCCGGTTCCGATGATGAACATCCTCAACGGCGGAGCCCACGCCGACACCGACGTGGACATCCAGGAGTTCATGATCGCCCCGGTCGGGGCCGAGTCCTTCCGCGAGGCGCTGCGTTGGGGAGCCGAGATCTACCATGCGCTGAAGTCGGTGCTCAAGGGACGTGGCCTCGCCACCGGCCTCGGCGACGAGGGCGGTTTCGCGCCCAGCCTGTCCAGCAACCGGGAAGCACTGGACCTGATCGTGCAGGCCATCGAGAAGGCCGGGTACGCGGTCGGCCAGGATATTGCGCTGGCACTGGACGTCGCGGCCACCGAGTTCTACTCCGACGGCCGCTACACTTTCGAAGGCACTGGCCGGTCCGCCGCGGAGCTGACTGCTTACTACACTGAGCTGCTTGACGCCTACCCGCTGGTGTCGATCGAGGATCCGCTGGCGGAGGACGACTGGGAAGGGTGGACCGAGCTCACCTCCAAGCTCGGCGGTCGCGTGCAGCTGGTCGGTGACGACCTGTTCGTCACCAATCCGGAGCGGCTCGAAGAGGGCATCAACCGCAGCGCGGGAAACGCGCTGCTGGTGAAGGTCAACCAGATCGGCACGCTGTCCGAGACCCTCGATGCCGTGACGCTGGCCGCCTCCTACGGCTACAAGAGCATGATCAGTCACCGGTCGGGCGAGACCGAGGACACCACGATCTCGGACCTGGCTGTGGCGACCGGTGCCGGGCAGATCAAGACCGGTGCGCCCGCACGGTCGGAGCGCGTGGCCAAGTACAACCAGCTGCTGCGGATCGAGGAGAACCTGGGCGACGCCGCCCGGTACGCCGGGGATATCGCTTTCCCGCGCTTCAGCCAGGAGGCGTGATCGCCCATGCCCGGCGACAGCAGGCCCCGCCGGCCCAGCGGTGCGCGCAGACCGGTGCGCGCTGGGCGTGCCGGGCCCGGCGGGGCCGGCCGGGTGTCTGGTGCGATGCGCACGATCGGGTTGACCACGACGCGGCGTGCCGCCGTGGTCGCCCTCGTGCTGTGTGCCCTGGTGTTCACGCTGGCCGTTCCGCTGCGGACCTACCTCGCGCAGCAGGCTGAGATCGCCGAGCAGGAGGAGCGGCAAGAGCAGCTCGAGGCCGAGATCGAACGGCTGGAGGAACGCCGAGCGGAGCTGGATGATCCCGTGCAGGTGGAGGCCGAGGCGCGGGCGAGGCTGCGATACGTGATGCCGGGGGAGACCCCGTTCATCGTGCAGCTGCCGGAGGACACCGCTGAGGCCGCGGGTGCCGATGAGGACGACGGCGAGGACGCCGCCGGCCCGTGGTACGAGCAACTCTGGTCGAGCATCACCGGGTAATGCGGTGGGGTGGCGCTGAACGTGACGTTCAGCGCCTTCTACGGAACGTACGTGACGTTCAGCTCCCCGCTCCCGGGGGTGATCGGAGGGGCACGTCCTCGCGGTATCGCACGTGGTGCCGAGTACCGTGGACGCGTGAGCGTACCGGAGGACTCGCGGTTCGAGCCGGTCACCGAGGTGGACCGGGAAGTGGTGGCCGAGCAGCTCGGTCGGCCACCCCGAGCGTTACGGGCGATCGCCGCCCGCTGCCCGAGCGGGCATCCGGCCGTGGTGCAGACCCACCCCCGACTGGAGAACGGCACCCCCTTTCCGACGCTCTACTACCTCACGTGCCCGCGATTGGCTTCGCTCGTGGGCTCGCTAGAGGCCACGGGAGTCATGCGCGAGATGACCGACCGACTGGCCGCCGACGCCGAGCTAGCCGGGCGCTACCGAGCCGCGCACGAGTCCTACCTGTCCGAGCGTGACGCCATCGAGCCACTCGGCCACGACGTCTCGGCCGGGGGGATGCCGGACCGCGTGAAGTGCCTGCATGTTCACCTGGCTCACCGGCTGGCCGTGGGTGCCGGGGTCAACCCCTTCGGTGACGAAGCGCTGGAGTTGCTCGCGGACAGCTGGCCGTCGGGAGAGTGCGTGGCTGAACAGGCGCCGGCCGGCCAGGACGCGCGGTACGCCGGTGGCTAGGGTGAACGCCATGACGAGGGTTGCCGCGATCGACTGTGGAACGAACTCCATCCGCCTGCTCATCGCCGAGCTCCTCCCGGGGCATGACGGCACCGTTGCGTTGCGTGACCTGCACCGCGAGATGCGGGTGGTGCGGCTCGGCCAGGCGGTCGACGCCACGGGAGCACTGGCGCCCGAAGCGTTGGAACGGACGAGGTCGGCGCTGGTGGACTACGCGGCGGCGGCGGGGCGCGAGGGCGCCGAGCGGGTACGGATGGTGGCGACCTCGGCCACCAGGGACGCGAGCAACACCACCGAGTTCTTCGACATGACCGAGCGCATCCTTGGTGCGCGTGCTGAGATCATCACCGGTGACGAGGAGGCCGAGCTCTCGTTCGCCGGTGCGGTGGCCGAGCACCAGCCTGCGGACGGGCCGTTCCTGGTGGTCGATGTCGGTGGCGGCTCGACCGAGCTGGTGCTCGGCGACTGGGACGGCCGCACGGCGCGGGTGCGGGCGGCGCGGTCGGTGGACATCGGCTGCGTGCGCATCACCGAGCGTGCGCTTCCCTCGGACCCACCGACGGCGGCCGAGATCGAACAGGCCCGCAAACTCGCGGCGGAAACGCTGGTCGAGGCTTACGAGGACGTGGACGTGTCGGCAGCGCGCACCTGGATCGGTGTTGCGGGGACCGTGACCACGATGTCGGCGATCGCCCAGGAACTATCGAGTTATGACTCGGAGCGCACCCACTTGTCGGTGCTCGACCGCGGGGCGATCGAGCGAACCACCGGCTGGTTGCTCGCAGCCGATCACGACACCCGGGCCGCCAACCCGGTGATCCACCCCGGCAGGGTGGACGTCATGGGCGGCGGAGCGTTGATCGTTCAGGCGCTCGCCGAGCAACTCGCCGAGCGCGGCGGCCCGGCCGACCTGGTCGTCAGCGAGCACGACATCCTCGACGGGATCGCCCTCTCGCTGAGTGGCTGACCGGCGAGTGTGGCGCTGAACGTCACGTTCAGCGCCACACCCGCTGCCGTCATCGGTTGGCGGCGGCCCGTACGAACGCGGCCAGGTCCTCCGCCTGCCGCAGCCGGGAGGCATGGTGGATGTACATCATGTGGCCCGCTGGATAGTAGGCCCGCGTGATGTTGTCCAGCAGCGAGTCCGGAACGGCCAGATGTGCCAGAGCGTGCTCCGCAGCGTAATAGGGTGTCGCGCCGTCGTAGTAGCCGAACGACACGTGCAACTTCAAGTGCGGATTCGCCCGCATGGCGGCTGAAAGCTTGTCCGCGACGGTAACGTGGGAGTTCTGGAATTCGGAGTAGGACCACGCCGAGTTCACATCGAAGCTGAGCACCTCGTAGGGCAGGTCGTTCTCGTAGCCCAGCTCGTTGCGTACGTAGTGGTTCAGCGCCGTGGCGAAGGGGCTGTAGATCGCCGAGAAGGAGGGATCGGCCGACATACGCTCCAGCCCGTAGTCCATATCGGATCCGGTGAAGCGCGAGTCGAGTCTGCCGACCACCAGCCTGCGGTGCCGTAACAGCTCGGTGAAGAACCGCAGATGTTCCACCCGCAGGTCCACCCGCTCCACGTAATCCCGGGACAGCCCGGTTAGCGCAGCCAGTCGGGTGGCGATGTCCGCGCGCTCACTCGCGGTCAGCCGGGAACCCCTGGCCAGGGCCCACAGGTAGTCCCGGCTGGCGAACTCCTCGGCCTCGGCGAGCAGCTCCGGCAGCGACCGGTCAGGGTGCATCCCGTGGTAATGGGCGATGGCGGCGTAGGTCGGTACGTAGAGGGCGTAGGCTAGGTCGTTGCCCTTGGTGAAGAACTGCGTGCCGAAGTCCAGCACCGAGGACAGCAGCATCAGGCCGTTCAATGACATGCCGTACTTGGACTGCAGGTGTTCGGCCAGCCCAGCGGCACGGACGGTCCCATAGGATTCGCCTGCCAGGAATTTCGGCGACAGCCATCGGCCGTTGCGTGTGACCCATAGCCGGATGATCTCGCCCACCGAGGTGATATCGGTGGTGAATCCGTGGTAGTCCTTGGGTTTCTTGCCCTGCGCGGCTCGCGAGTAGCCCGTCGATACGGGATCGATGAACACCAGATCGCTGTGTTCCAGCAAGGATTCGGTGTTGTCGACCAGCCCGTACGGTGGGGGTTCCAGCGCATCGACATCCCCGGACAGTGCCCGTCGGGGGCCCAGGATCCCCAGGTGTAGCCACACGCTCGACGACCCGGGCCCGCCGTTGAAGGCGAAGGTCACCGGCCGGTGAGTCGGGTCGGCGCCGTCGAGGGTGTAGGCGGTCAGAAACACCTCGGCCTTGGGTATGTGACCGTCGAAGGCGTCGTCGGTGATCACTTCTTCGCGCAACACCATGCGCCCGGTCTGTGCGGTGTAGTGCAGCGTGGTGTCACGCGTGGTCAGTGCGTGCTGGGTGGTGACCAGGTCATCAGTGGGTGTGCTGGCGGCGCGGTCGCTGGTGGCGGTGCTGTCCTCGGCTGGCGTGGCCGGGTTGTGCCCGGTGTCGTCAGGAGTGGATGTCATGGCGTCACTCTAATGTGCGAGACAATGTCGGCTGTGCCGTTTCCCCCACAGAACGCCGTGCCCGGCTGTGGCGATCCCCGTCCGGCCGACCAGCACAGTATCGCCGAACTCGACAGCGCCATCACCGGCTGCGCCGCATGCGATCGGCTGGTGTCCTGGCGGGAACGGGTCGCACGCGACAAGCGTGCCGCTTACGCCGACCAGGCCTACTGGGGACGTCCGGTACCCGGATTCGGCCCAGCTGACGCGTCGCTGGCGATCGTGGGGTTGGCGCCTGCCGCGCACGGCGCCAACCGGACCGGGCGAATGTTCACGGGCGACCGGTCCGGCGACGTGCTCTACGCCGCGCTACACGCGGTGGGGATCGCCTCGCAGGCGGAGGCGACGCACCGCGACGATGGGCTGAGCCTGTACGGCACCCGCATCACAGCGCCGGTGCGCTGCGCGCCGCCTGCGAACAAACCAACCCCTGGCGAGCGCGATACCTGTCAGCCGTGGCTGGTCAGGGAGTTCGAACTGCTGGCGCCGACGCTACGGACGGTCGTCGCGCTGGGAGCGTTCGGTTGGCAGTCCACGCTGCGGGTGCTCGCCGAGCTCGGCTGGCAGGTGCCGAAACCCCGCCCTCGGTTCGGGCATGGCGCCCACGTGGTGCTATCCGAGCACGACCGCCCTGACTTCCACATCGGGAAACAGTCCTGTGAACTGCACTTGTTCGGGTGTTTTCACGTGTCGCAGCAGAACACTTTCACCGGCAGGCTCACCCCGGCGATGTTGCGCGATGTGCTCGCCGATGCAGCACGCGCCGCGCGGCTTCGGTAACGGTGGCGTGTTAGCTCACAGCACACCGGGCTCGGCTCGTGTTACTCGCGGTGAAGTGCAACGATGGCATTATGAGCGCACGTAAGTCCGAGCCGACCCGCATCCTGATCCTCGGGGGCGGCTACGTCGGCCTGTACACCGCGCTGGGCCTCCAGCGGAAGCTTCGCGCCAACGAGGCTTCGGTGACCGTCGTCGACCCCCAGCCGCACATGACCTACCAGCCCTTCCTGCCGGAAGCGGCCGCGGGTTCGGTCGAGCCGCGGCACGTGGTCGTGCCGCTACGACGTTCGCTCAAGCGCTGTCACGTGCTCACCGCCAGGGTGAACAAGATCGAGCACGAGCGCAGGGCGGTGACCGTCGAAGCCGCCGACGGGCACATCCAGGAGCTGTCTTACGACGTGTTGGTGATCGCGCTCGGTTCCGTCGCGCGGTTGCTGCCGATCCCCGGGTTGGCCGAGCAGGGCATCGCGTTCAAGACTATCGGTGAGGCGATCTACCTGCGCAACCACGTGCTGTCGCGAATGGATCAAGCGTCCAGCACGCTGGATCCCGACCTGCGCAGGCGGCTGTTGACTTTCACCGTCGTCGGTGGCGGGTTCGCGGGTATCGAGGCGCTGGCGGAGCTGGAGGACATGGCCAAGTTCGCCTGCCGGTACTACGCCAACATCGGCCCGAACGACCTGCGCTGGGTACTCGTCGAAGGCGCGGGCCGGATCCTGCCCGAGGTCAGGGAGACCCTCGGCGTCTACACCGTGGAGCAGCTCGAACGGCGCGGTATCGAGGTCTACCTGTCGACGCTGGTGAACTCTATGGAGAACGGCCATGTCGTGCTGTCCGACGGCACCGAGTTCGACAGCGACACCATCATCTGGACCGCCGGTGTGAAGGCCAACCCGGTGCTGTCGTCCTCCGACCTGCCACTGCACCGGTCGGGGCGCGTGCAGGCCACGGCGGCGCTGCAGGTGGCAGGGCGGCCGGGGGCGTGGGCCGCTGGTGACTGCGCCGCGGTGCCCGATCTGTCCAAGACGGAGGACGACCCCACGGCGATCTGCCCGCCGAACGCGCAGCACGCCGTGCGGCAGGCCCGGCATCTGACGAAGAACATCCTGCGTACGTTGCGGCATGGCCGGGCTAAGGACTACCACCACAAGAACGTGGGCTCGGTGGCCAGCCTCGGCCTGCACAAGGGCGTCGCCGATGTGTACAACATCAAGGCCAAGGGGTTCACGGCGTGGAGCATGCACCGCCTGTATCACGTCAGCCGCATGCCGACCTTCAACAAGAAGGCCCGCATCACCGCTGACTGGCTACTCGGCGGCCTGTTCCGCAGGGAAGTCGTGTCGATGGGGCAGATCAACGACCCGAAGGCGGAGTTCGCTCGAGTGTCGGCGCACGAGTAGTGAGGTGAACAACGCGTTCCCGTCGGCCGCCGCACGGAGCACTCGCGAGCTCGCGCGCCCTCGCCCGGGCGTGTAGCTGGCGAACGGCGCAGCTAAGCTCGTGAGTGCCCCCGTAGCCCAATTGGCAGAGGCGGTCGACTTAAAATCGATGCAGTGCCGGTTCGAGTCCGGTCGGGGGCACTGGAAGGAGACTATGCCGTCGCGGTCCGGCCCGACGGCGCTGTTCACGGCCACGGCCTCTCCCAGCCGCAACTCCCAGTAAGCCGCCGTCGCTGAGCAGCGAGAGTGTCACTGCTCACATCGCCTGCGGTGACCTCCGCTCGGGGCGGCGTATCGGCGGAAGCTCGCGCTACTATCCCACAGGGGTGCGTGTTGTCAACGTATCCTCGGTGCCGAGCACCGCTTGCGGGGCACTGGCCCCACCATGAGCTGGAACATCAACCCGATTGTCAGTGTTAACACACGTGGCGTCCGCGCCGACGTAACAAGCGGCAAGTCCATCCGAAGAAAGCGAGGTGACGGTCATGCGCGCAGTGATCAAGAAGTTCTCGAGGTTTGTTACGGATCTGAACCGGGCACATGACGTCGCCCGCGGCTACAGCCCCTACCGTGGGGAGCGCCGGTTCCGGTGATGTCATGGCCACCGGCTCCGCGGCGGGGCCGGGTGGCTTGCCCAGTCGAAAAGTGAACCGGGGTGCGGGGTCGGTGGACACGGCCCCGCACCCCGGTCGCTGTCCGCGGCAGGGATGCCCGGTGCGCGGGACCGCGAGCAGGGCAGCCGCTAGAGTCGCGCTATGACTACTACCGCGTTCGAGTTGGCTGGCCGGGTCCGCTCCGGGGAAGTCGACCCCGTGGAGCTGATCGAGGACACTCTCGCACGAATCTCCGCAATGGACGGGCGGTACGGCGCGTTCCGCGCCGTGCTCGCCGAGTCTGCCCGGGCGGAGGCAGCAGCGCTGCGGCAACGCGATGACCTCGATCGCCTCCCGCTCGCCGGGGTTCCGGTCGCGGTCAAGGACGTCGTCGAGGTGACCGGGCAAACCGCGTGCTGGGGCTCACAGGCATCCCCGACGGGCGAGGCCACCGACGACCACGTCCTGGTGGCCAGGCTGCGTGCCGCCGGTGCCGTCATTGTCGGGTTGACCAGGGTGCCGGAGCTGTGTATCTGGCCGTTCAGCGACGATCCCGAAGCGGTCGCCCGCAACCCGTGGAACACCCGCTACACCGCGGGCGGTTCCTCAGGCGGCAGCGGTGCCGCGGTGGCTTCCGGGATGGTTCCGGTGGCTCACGGCACCGACGGGCTCGGCTCGGTGCGGTTGCCCGCCGCGCTGTGTGGGCTCGTGGGCATCAAGCCGGGTACCGGCGTGATCGCGGAACCCGAGGCGCCGAGCTGGTACGGCATGTCCACACACGGTTCGCTCGCGACGACGGTGGCCGATGCGGCGTTGCTGCTGTCGGTGATGGCGCAGCGCGACGACCTCGCTGAGGTCACCGAGCCGGTTTCGCCGCTACGTATCGCGGTCAGCACCCGCGCACCGCTCGGCACGCCGGTACCGCGCATGCTGCGCGACCCGGTGACGGCGACCGCGGACGTGTTGCGGCAGGACGGGCACGTGGTCACCGGCGACACTCCCCGGTACGGGATCACCACTCCGGCGGGTCTGCTGGCCCGCTGGTTCGCAGGACCGGTCGCTGGCTCGCAGGGTTGGCCGGTCGCTCGGATGCAGCGGCGTACTCGGCGCCACCTGGCGTTCGGCCGCGCCGCGCTGCGGGCGAGGCTGGTGCGTGCCGACACGGCGCTCGGCTGGCAGCGTCGGGCGCGGGAGTTCTTCTCCGACTACGACGTGCTGCTGACCCCGACCTACGCCGCACCACCACCGAAGGCGGCGTGGTGGCACCGTCGTTCCTGGGCGCACAACGCGTTCCAGGCGATCCGGTTCGCACCGTTCACCGGACCGTGGAACCTGGCGGGGTTTCCCGCGATGAGTCTGCCGGCCGGGATCGGCCGCGATGGCGTGCCGCTCGGCGTGCAGCTGGTCGCCCCTCCTGACGGGGAAGCCACGCTGCTCGGTCTCGCGGCCGCAGTGGAACGTATGCTCGGTTGGCAGCGCACGGCGAGCGAAGCGGTGGGGAGCTAGCTGCAGGGAGCAGCACGTCGCGGGTTAACCGTGGTCGGTGTCGGTGCGGGCTTCCCCCGTGCGGGCGCCTTCACCCGAGGTGGTGGTGGAACTCGCCTGGCCGGCCGACGTCTGCCGTGGCGGGGTCTGCGTGCGGGGCTGCCGCTGCGGCAGCTCACCACCCCCGGCGCGCCGTCCGCTACCTGCACCGTCTGCCTGCCAGTCTCGAGGGTCGGCCTGATCGTCGCGTGCGGTGCCGTCCCGGGCTCCTTCGCCGGGCTGCTCCTCGTCTTCCTCGACGCTCGGAATCGGGAGGTCTTCCTCCTCCAGGGGTTCGAGCGCCGACTCGCTGTCGGCCAGCACGTCGTCGGCGCGCTTGAGGCTGTCCCTTGCCCGGGTGCTGATCGCGGAGAGCCGGTCGACGACCGCGTTGGCTTCGGCGATGGTGCGGTCGGCTTCCTGCTGGGCGTGCGCGATCCGCTGCTTGGCTTCCTCCGCCGCCTCGGCGAGCCGCCGCTCCGCCTGGTTCTTGCTCGCGGTCTGCTGGTCGGCGATGTACTTTTCCAGCGCGCTGCGCTGGGACGTCATCGAGGCGTCGAACTCCTGCTCGATGTGGCGTCGCTTGCGCTCTTCCTCCTCGTCGAGCTGCTGCCTGCGGCGGACCGCTTCCGTGGTGAGCTTCTGCACCTCGACCCTGGTCTCCTCCAGCGCCGCTCGGTGCTGCGCGTGTAGTTGCTCGGCTTGTTTGTCGAGCTCTTTGAGTAGCGAGCGGTATCGCTCCCGCAGCGCGATCGACGCCTCGGCGGTTTCCTTCCACCGCTCCTCGGCGGCGGCTTGGGCGCGCGTGGTGATCTCATCGGCCTGCATGTAGGCCAGGTGCCCCACCCGCTGCATCCGCTCGTCGAGATCCTCGAGACGCTCTGGGGGCTCCAGCAGCTCTTCCACCCGGGACTGCAGCTGACCGTTCTCGGTGCGCAGTGTGTCGAGCTTTTCGGTCAGCGAGTTCACCTGTGCCCGCGCCGAGTCCCGGTCCTCGATGAGGCGTCGCACGGTGGTTTCGAGGTTCGCCAGGTATTCGCGTACCTGGTTCCGGTCGAAACCGTTCCACACGTGGTCGAACTCGCGCTGTAAGGGCGTCACGGCGTCGTCTCGCTTCGGGCTGGGCGAAGTCATGCTTCGACGTTACCTGCGTACGGTGAGTTGTGGTCGTCCGGCGCGGCCGCCACCCCAGGATGTGTACCGCCCCTCCAGCCTAGCGGTTGGTCCACCCACTGTCCGGCGGGCGGTGCCCCTTCTGGGGTGGCGACCGCCGGAGCATTGTCTCGGCGGGTGGACCAAAGCTTGGGAGGAGTACTGCGGGTGGGAGCCGGCGGGTTGCCCGCTTACCAGTGGAAGCCTCGGGTGAGCTTGACCAGTGCCGCGGCGGCACGGCCGAGCTGTTGCTCGCCGCGGCCGATCTTGAGTTTGCCCTCTCCTCCCGCGGCCACCGAATCGGGGAACACGCGGAAGGCCTGGTATGCCACGGCGTCGACCAACCCGGGTGCCACGGTGTAGGCAGCGTTGATGAGCTGCCCGCTTGGGGTGCCGATGTGCTTGGGGCGTTTCGTCAGCGCCTCCACCACCATGTCCGCCGCTTGCTCAGGGGATTTGGTGGGGAACGCGTCGTAGAGCTTGGTCGGCCGGATCATCGGCGTGCGCACCAGCGGCATGTGGATGGTGGTGAAGGAGACCCCGTCGCCGTGCATCTCCACCGCGGCGATCTTGCTGAAATAGTCCAGCGCCGCTTTCGACGCCACGTATGCCGAGAATCTCGGCGCGATGCCCTGTACGCCGATCGACGAGATGTTGACTATGTGTCCGAACTTGCGCCCGGTCATATGTGGGAGCAGGCCGAGGATCAGCCGTACGGCGCCGAAATAGTTGATGGCCATGGCGCGCTCGTAATCGTGTATGCGGTCGTAGGACAGCCGGATGGAGCGGCGGATGGACCGTCCCGCATTGTTGACCAGCATGTCCACCCGCCCATGATCGGCGAGCATCGCGTCGATGGTCTTGGTCACCGACTCGTCGTCGGTGAGGTCACATGGATATACGGAGGCCTGGCCACCCGCTTGGACGATCTCCGTGCGCACCTCTTCCAGCTCGGCTCGCCTGCGCGCGACCAGCAGCGGGTAGGCCCCCTCGGCCGCGACGCGCAGCGCGGTGGCCCGCCCGATCCCGGAGGACGCACCGGTGATCACCACCCGCCTGCCGTCGAGCACACCGCCCGGCCCGTGCTTGCGGGCACGGTAGGGGTCGAGGTGCTCGCTCCAGTAGGCCCACAGCGATGCCGCGTATTCGGCGAGCCGGGGGACCTCGATGCCGTCGGCAGCGAGGTGCTTGCGTGTTTCCACCGAGGCGAACACCGAGGGGAACGCGAGGTTGTCCAGCAGTACTGGTGGCAGGCCGACCCGCTCCAGCAGCGCGTCGCGGGCGATGGTCACGCCGGGGACGTAATCGGACATCTTCGCCAGCCGCAGGATGTTCTTGCTCAGCGATTCGCCGAGCTCGGCGGTGATGGTCGGCGCGCCAGCGGCACGGGCGAACGCGTTGTACACCGAGGTCACCGGCTGGGGCTCCGGGTTGACGAGGTGGAACGCGCGGTGATTGAGCCCTTCCTTACGCACCAGCGCGTGCAGCGCCTTGGCGACGTAGTCCACCGGGACGATGTTCGTGTCACCGATGTCCGGGGCGACGGCGGGCAAGCTCGGCAGCGAGGTCAGCTTGGCGATCGCGGGGAACAGGTAGTACGGGCCGTCGATCTTGTCCATCTCGCCGGTGCCGGAGTGGCCGACGACCACGGCGGGTCGGTAGACGCGCCACGGCACGGCCGACTGGGCGCGCACCAACCGTTCGGATTCGAACTTCGTTCGATGGTACGGGGTGGGAAGCTGCTGGCCCACGTCGAACATGTCCTCGGTGAAGGTGCCGCGATAGTCGCCTGCGACTGCCACCGACGACACGTGGTGCAGGCAACCCGCTTCGATGGCCTGGCACAGCGCGATGACGTTCGCCGTGCCGTCGACGTTGGCTCGGACGTTGCTCTCGTCGTCGGCGGTGAGGTCGTACAGGGCGGCGAGGTGTACGACGTTGTCGACGTTGCCGCGGAGCGCTTCGAGCTCGTCGGCGGTCATGCCGAGTCGCTCCGTCGTCACGTCGCCGGTGACCGTGGTGATCTTGTCGGCGTTCGGCCAGCGGGCGCTGAGCTTGGTGATCTTTCCTTCGGAGCCGGGGCGCACCGCCAGCCATACCCGCTCGGTGTCCGGATCGGCGAGGATCAGCTCCACGTAGTGCCTGCCGATCAGTCCGGTCGCGCCCGTTACCAGGTAGGTGGTCATCGGTCCTCCTCCGGTCGGCTCCGTCGCGCGTTCGCCGAGCACTCGGCGCGCTGCGTCGGTGTTTGTAGCATTCTGCTCCATCACCTCTAACGAAGCCACTACCGAGCAGCTACGGTGCGCTACGTTACGGTCACGCGTGCGGCAGCTCCTGTGATCGACCTGCCTCACCGGGCCGCGCGTGCCGTTGATCGCGATGGGATTGACGTGCGCAGTGTCCGTTACGGGTAAGCTGAGCGCTGTGTGGTCAGGGAACCGGCCGCTCGCCGCGGCCGTTGTACCCAGTACATGCTATGACCTCGATAGTCCCCGAAACGTGCGAGCAGATCCAGGAGGATCCAGGTGCGTACCAGTAGCAATCCCGCGTTCCGCAACCTGCCGGTAGGCGGCGCGGCAGGCGGCTCATACGGCTTCGGTCAGCCACAGCAGGCTCTCGGTCAGGCGGGGCCTGAGGCAGCCACCGGCGTCGATGAACGTCCGATCACCGTCGATGACATCGTCCTCAAGACCGGGGCCTGCCTCGGCACGGCACTCGGCGTCGGTGTGATCACCGCGATCTGGGCGCAGACGCAGATCGCAGCTGGCACTACGGGCGGCATCTTCGGGGCCATGATCGGCGGAATGCTGGTCGGCCTGGTGCTCGCGCTGATCATCATCTTCAAGAAGCTGCCGAGCCCGGCGCTGACACTGGCGTACTCGGCGGCTCAGGGTGTCTTCCTCGGCGCGATCACCGGCATGTTCACCGCTATGTTCGGCAACCAGATCGCGCTCAACGCGATCCTCGGTACCGCCGGCGTGTTCGCGGTGATGCTCGTGGTCTACCGCACCGGGGCGGTGAAGGTCACCCCGAAGTTCACCAAGTGGATCATCGGGGCCATCGGCGGTGCGTTCATCCTGATGCTGGCGAACCTGGTGCTCGGGTTCTTCGGTATCAACATGGGGCTGCGCGACGGTGGCACGCTGGCGATCATCTTCAGCCTCGTGGTGATCGGTATCGCGGCGTTCAGCTTCCTGCTCGACTTCGACATGGCCGACAGGATGATCCGCGAGGCCGTGCCCGCGAAGTGGGCATGGTTCGTGGCGTTCGGGCTGATGGTCACCCTGGTGTGGCTGTACCTGGAGATCCTGCGCCTGCTGTCGTACTTCCAGGAGTAGATCGCGGATGAGGAAGAGGGAGCCGGACGTGACGTCCGGCTCCCTCTACGGCTCTACGGCATGGATGCCGCGTCCGGCCATGGCGTGGCTCAGCTCAGCCGCTCGAGCACCATCGCCATGCCCTGGCCGCCGCCGACGCACATGGTTTCCAAGCCGAACTGCTTGTCGTGGAACCGCAGCGAGTTGATCAGCGTCGAGGTGATGCGCGCCCCGGTCATGCCGAAGGGGTGGCCGATCGCGATGGCGCCGCCGTTGACGTTGAGCCGTTCCAGGTCGATGCCCAGATCCCGGTACGACGGGATGACCTGGGCGGCGAACGCCTCGTTGATCTCGACCAGGTCCATGTCGCCGATGGCCATCCCGGCGCGGTCGAGGGCCTGCAGGGACGCCTCCACCGGCCCATAGCCCATGATTTCCGGTGACAGGGCGGTCACCCCGGTGGAGACGATGCGCGCCAGCGGCGTGAGACCCAGCTCTGCCGCCTTGGTGTCGGACATGATCACCACCGCGGCCGCGCCGTCGTTGAGCGGGCAGGCATTGCCCGCGGTGACGCGACCGTCCGGCCGGAACACCGGCTTCAAGCCGGACACACCCTCCACGGTGACCCCTGGGCGGGGACTGTCATCCGCCGATACCGTCGTGCCGTCCGGCAGCGTCACCGGCGAGATGTCGGTGGCCCAGAATCCGTTCGCGATGGCCTTCTCCGCAAGGTTCTGCGAGCGCACCCCGAACTCGTCCATCTCCTCCCGAGAGATGCCCTTCGACCTCGCCAGGTGCTCGGCCGTCTGCCCCATGGCGATGTAGATGTCCGGCAGCTGGCCGCTGTCCCTGGGATCCTGCCACGAGTCGGCACCCTGCTCGGCCGCTTGCGCGGTGCGTGCCTTGGCTTCATCGAACAGCGGATTCTGTGTATCGGGATGCGAGTCGGAGGTGCCCCTGTCGAAGCGGGACACCGTTTCGACTCCGGCCGAGACGAACACGTCACCCTCACCGGCTTTGATCGCGTGCATCGCCATCCGGGTGGTCTGCAGACTGGAAGAGCAGTACCGGGTGATGGTCGTGCCGGGCAGGTGGTCGTAGCCGAGCAGCACCGAGACCACACGCGCCATGTTGAACCCGGACTCGCCGCCGGGTAATCCGCAGCCGAGCATCAGGTCGTCGATCTCGGCCGGGTCCAGCTGTGGCACCTTGTCGAGTGCGGTACGCACCATCTGTGCGGTGAGGTCGTCCGGCCGCATGTCCACAAGTGAGCCTTTTCCCGCCCGACCGATCGGGGAACGGGCAGTCGAGACGATGACGGCTTCCGGCATGACAGGTTCTCCTTACACGCGAGTGGCGACCGTGGCGCTTGGCCTGCCACGGCGATTGCGCAGTATGCCCGGCGCCGAGCGGGGCCGTCCAGCACGGGTACCGCTGCTCGGGCTGGACGCTACCGGGCGAACGGGACCGCCGCGACGGGGCGCGGTGCTCTGCCGTGCGCTCGGTCGCGGGATAGGCTGGGAGCTGAGCGGAAACACCGCGACGGTCACCATACGGCGCACACCATGCGCACGCGGAGGAACGGGGAAGATCGATGGACTACGTCGAGCACGTCATCGACCTGGTCGGCGACACGCCGCTGGTCAAGCTGAACTCAGTGACGTCGGACAGTATCGGTGAGGACGGGCCGATCGTGCTCGCCAAGATCGAGTACTTCAATCCCGGCGGTAGCGTGAAGGACCGGATCGCCGTACGTATGGTCGACGCCGCCGAGCAGTCGGGCGAGCTCAAGCCGGGTGGCACGATCGTCGAGCCCACCTCGGGCAACACCGGCGTCGGGCTGGCGATGGTCGCCCAGCGCAGGGGGTACCGTTGCGTCTTCGTCTGTCCGGACAAGGTCAGCCAGGACAAGCAGGATGTGCTCAAGGCCTACGGCGCCGAGGTCGTGGTGTGCCCGACCGCCGTGCCCCCCGACCATCCGGATTCCTACTACCAGGTCTCCGACCGGTTGGTGAACGAGATCGAGGGTGCGTGGAAGCCGAACCAGTACGCGAACGCGGCCAATCCGGCCAGTCACTACAGCTCGACCGGCCCGGAGCTGTGGCGGCAGACCGACGGCCGGATCACGCATTTCGTGGCTGGCGTCGGCACCGGCGGGACCATCAGCGGCACCGGCAAGTACCTCAAGGAGGTCTCCAGCGGTGAGGTACAGGTGGTCGGGGCCGATCCGGAAGGTTCGGTGTACTCCGGGGGCACCGGCCGCCCCTACCTGGTCGAGGGCGTCGGTGAGGACTTCTGGCCGGAAACCTACGACCACACGATCGCCGACGAGATCATCGCGATCTCGGATGCGGCGTCGTTCCACATGACCCGCAGGCTCGCCGCCGAGGAGGGGCTGCTCGTCGGCGGCTCCTGCGGGATGGCGGTGGCGGCTGCTCTGGAGCTGGGCGGGCGCCTCGCGGCGGAAGGAAAGAACGACGCCGTGATCGTGGCGTTGCTGCCCGACGGCGGGCGCAGCTACCTCACCAAAGTCTTCAACGACGGGTGGATGTCCTCGTACGGCTTCCTACCGCCGGACTCTTCGGATGCGACGGTGGCCGATGTGCTGCGGCGCAAGGACGGTTCCATCCCGGAGTTGGTGCACACTCACCCGAACGAAACGGTGGCTGAAGCCGTCACGATCCTGCGCGAGTTCAACGTCAGCCAGATGCCGGTGGTCAACGCGGAGCCGCCGGTGATGGCCGCCGAGGTCGTCGGCGCGGTCAACGAACGCGAGCTGCTCGACTCGCTGTTCGCGGGTAAGGCGGCACTGGCCGACCGGCTCGACCAGCACATGTCGGCGCCCTTGCCCACGATCGGGGGAGGTGCGCCGATCAGTACCGCGATGCGGGCGTTGACATCGGCTGACGCGGCGCTGGTGCTGATCGGCGGTAAACCCGCAGGCGTGGTCACGCGGCAGGACCTGCTGGCCTTCCTCGCGGGAAGCTGACCGGTAACGCGGCGGCTGGGGAGCACCGGACGGGGCGTGCCCTGCGGCTGGCCTGGCGTGTCCGATAGCGTATGGGCCAGCGAAGAATTCATGCCTTTGTCAAGGGGGTTGACGACCCAGATGAGTGCTCCCCAGCCACCGGACCTGCCACCGGAGGGGACCGATCAGGCACACGGTCCGCCGAGCCACACCCAGCAGGAGGAGCTGCCGAACGAGCCACCGCAGCAGGAGGACGGTCCGTTCGGAAGCACGCCGGAACCCACACAGATGGTGCAGCCGGGCCAGCCGCCGCAACCGGACTCCGAGACCCGGCAACCGGACGAGCCGGAATCGACGCAGGTGGTGCAGCCTGGCCAGTCCGAGAGTCAGGTGCCCCAGTCGCCCGGACCGCAGGAACCCACCTCCACCCAGGTGATGCAGCCGCCACAGGGTAACCCGGGCGCGGCCTCGACACAGCTCGTCACGCCGGACATGCAGCCGTCAGGGGGTATCCCGTATACGCCGCCACCGAGCGCGACTGACAACCCGGCTGCCATGGGGCAGCAACCTCCCGGGTTCGGGGGGCAGCCCGGTGGGTTCGGTGGGCAGCAACCGGGTACGCCGCAGCAGCACGACCCTTACGCCCAGTACGGCCCGTACGGGCAGCAGCCCGGTCAGCCGTACGAGCCCTACGGCCAACCGGGCCAGTACGGCCAACCGGGCCAGTACGGCCAACCGGGCCAGTACGGCCAGCCCGGCCAGTACGGCCAGCCCGGCCAGTACGGCCAGCAGCCGGGCGGGTTCGGGCAGCAGCCCAGTGGCTACGGCGGGCAGCCACCGTACGGGTACGGGCCTTACGGGCAGCCGGGCGTCTTCGGCGGGCCGCCCCCGCCGCAGGCGATGATGGGCGCGCCCGGCGGGGGTGGCCAGCTCGCGACCGGGGGAGTCATCGCAGGCGCGGTGGCAGGTGTGCTCGGGCTGGTCGCGCTCATCCTCAGCTTCGTGGACATGAGCGAGATCGGCGACTATGCCTCGTTCTACGACCGGCAGCCGGACATGTTCGACGAGGCGGGCTTCGCCTCGCCCGGGTTGCTGTGGTTCTACATCATCATGGTGCTCGTCGGGTCGCTCGCGGCGATCGCGGGCGGCGTGCTGACCGCCCTGGCAGGCAAGCTCGCCGCTGCGGTGCGGACGGTCGCGCCGATCCTCTGCGCCGCGGGTGGTGTGCTGCTCGGGGTGTTCGGCGTGATGCTGTGGATCGGCGCGACCCCGTCGGCCGATGCCGGCATCGAGGAAGTGGGGCCGGGACTGCTGGTGCTGTACATCGTGGTCGGTGCCGTCGTCCTCGCTATCGGGGTCCTCGGCTTGCTCCCACCGACCGCTCCCGCGCTCGGGCTCGGCGGTGGCAACGGCGGGCCGTCCGGTGGCGGCCACGGCCACCCCGGCCAGCAGGCAGGCGGATTCGGCCAGTTCCCTGGGATGACGGATCCGCAGGGACAGTACAGCCAGCCGACCGCGTTCGGGGCCCCTGGTCCATACGCCCAGCAGGGCCAGTTCGGCCAGCAGCCGCCGGGTCCGCCGAGCGGTGGTTTCTCGCAGCCGGGCCAGCCGGGCCAGCCGGGCCAGCCGGGCCAGCCGGGCCCGCCCAGTGGCGGTTTCCCGCAGCCGGGCCAGCCGGGCCAGCAGGGCCAGTACCAGCAGCCCGGTTACGGGCCGCCACCACAGCAGGGCTGACGCCCGACGGGCAACTCCCGCACCGTGTCCCCTCCCGACCTCGCTCCGGAAGGGGACACGGTGCGTCCCCACCCGTGGCTGCCCGCGGACCGATCGTGGCGACGACGTAGGCTGGCGGAATGGTTCAGGAGCCCTTACGTTTCGGTTTCGAGACACGTGCGATCCACGCTGGTCAACAACCCGATCCGCGTACCGGCGCGGTGATCGTGCCGATCTACCAGACCTCGACCTATGCCCAGGATGGGGTGGGCGGCACCCGCGAGGGCGATTACGAGTACTCGCGCACGGCCAACCCCACGCGTACCGCCTGTGAAGAGGCGATCGCCGCGCTGGAGAACGCCGAGCACGGCCTGTCCTTCGCCTCGGGCATGGCCGCGACCGATGCGGTGATCCGTGCCGTACTGCGCCCAGGCGACCACCTGGTACTCGGTAACGACGCATACGGGGGCACGTTCCGGCTCATCGACAAGGTCCTTACCGGCTGGGGAATCGAGTACACGGTGGCCGACTTGACCTCACCGGACGAGGTCCGTGCCGCGATGCGGCCCGCGACCAAGCTGGTGTGGTGCGAGTCGCCGAGCAACCCGCTGCTGGGGATCTGTGACTTCGCCGCCCTCGCCGAGCTGGCCCATGCCTCCGGTGCGTTGCTGGCGGTGGACAACACCTTCGCGACCCCGTACTTGCAGCAGCCGCTGGACTCCGGTGCTGATGTAGTGGTGCATTCCACCACGAAGTACCTGGGTGGGCACTCCGATGTGGTCGGGGGCGCGGTGGTCACCCGCTCCGAAGAGTTGCGTGAGCAGCTGTTCTTCCTCCGCAACTGCTCGGGGGCGGTGCCGAGCCCGTTCGATTCCTGGCTGACGATGCGGGGAATGAAGACCCTGGCGGTGCGGATGGAACGGCATTGCGACAACGCAGAACAGCTGGCTGCGGCGCTGGTCGAGCATCCGAAGGTGGACCGGGTCTACTACCCGGGCCTGCCGCAGCACCCGGGACACCAGCGTGCGGCCAAGCAGATGCGGCGGTTCGGTGGGATGGTCTCGTTCACCCTCAGCAGCGGCGAGCAACACGCGTTGGAGGTGGCGGCGCGCACCGAGCTGTTCGTGCTCGCCGAATCCCTCGGTGGTATCGAGTCGCTGATCGAACATCCGGGGCAAATGACCCACGCCAGTGTGGCTGGCTCGCTGCTGCAGGTGCCTGCGAACCTGCTCCGCCTCTCGGTGGGTATCGAGAACGCCGACGACCTGATCGCCGATCTGCGTGCCGCGCTCGGTTGAGCATGGCGGGTATGTCCTACCCGGACAGGGCGCTGGGGTCCTGCTCCTCGCGCGGTTCGGTCGGTAGACCGTCGGGGTCGACGCAGCCGCCGATCAGCTGCACGTGGCTGTCGTAGCGGACGTACATGCCGGGCTCGTCGCAGGCGGATTGCTGCACCGTGAAGAAGGCGGCCCCGGTCAACGCCAGCGCCGAGCCGAATGCCCCGCACAGCGCCATGATCTCGCGGACACGTCCATGACCCGCGCCCGCCAGGAAACCTTGCCCCAGGCCCATTGCGCTCTCCTGCGTCATCGTCGGGGCGGAAGCTACTCCGCCACCATCGGCACGCCAACACCCGCACCAACCAGCCACCGACCGCTCACAGCCGGTGCGCTACGGCGGGTCGATGACCACTCGCGGGTACCGGATGAGGTATCACACGGGTTTCACGCCTGCTGGCCCCAGCTTACCTACCGGTAGTGGGCGGTGTCGCCGGGCCGGGGTGAGTTCGGCAACAGGGTGGCATGATCGGGCGCCATGGACCTAGTCACGATCGACCGGATCGAAGCCGCACGTGAACTCCTATCGGAGGTGGTGCGGCGAACCCCCATGGAGCACGCGAGGGATCTCGGTGACTCGCATGGTGGTGATGTGCACTTGAAGTGCGAGAACCTGCAACGGACGGGCTCGTTCAAGATCCGCGGCGCCTATACCCGGATCCATGGCCTCGACGAATCGGAGCGGGCGCGCGGCGTCGTCGCGGCCAGCGCGGGTAACCACGCGCAAGGGGTGGCGCTGGCCGCCTCGCTGGTGGGAATCCGATCGACGGTGTTCATGCCGGAGCGCGCCCCGCTGCCGAAGCTGGCAGCCACCCGCGCCTATGGCGCGGATGTCCGGTTGCACGGCAGTGTGCTGGAGGAGACCTTCCGGGAGGCCACCGCGTTCTCGGAGCGGACGGGGGCGGTGTTCATCCATCCCTTCGACCATCCCGATGTCATCGCGGGCCAGGGCACCGTAGGGCTGGAGATCCTGGAGCAGGTGCCCGACGTGGCCACCGTGCTGGTCGCCACCGGCGGTGGTGGGATAGTCGCGGGGATCGGCGCGGCGCTCAAGGCTCGTAAGCCGGACACCAGAGTCGTCGCGGTGCAGGCGGCGAATGCCGCCGCGTACCCGCCGTCGCTGAGCGCGGGGAAGCCGGTGCAGCTGACCAGCACGCAGACGGTCGCCGACGGGATCGCGGTCGGTTCCCCTGGAATGGTGAGCCTCGCGCACGTCGAGGCGCTTGTCGACGACGTGGTTACGGTCAGCGAGGAGTCACTGTCGCGGGCGGTGCTGCTGTGCCTCGAACGGCGCAAGCTGGTGGTCGAGCCCGCGGGCGCCGCCGCAGTGGCGGCGCTGCTGGAGCACGAGGGCGCCTTCCGTCCGCCGATCGTGGCGGTACTGTCCGGCGGGAACGTCGATCCGCTGCTGCTGCTGCGCATCATCCGGCACGGCATGATCGCCGGTGGTCGGTACCTGTCGCTGCGGCTGCGGGTGCGCGACATGCCCGGATCGCTGGCGGCGTTGCTGACCCGCGTCAGCGAGCTCGGCGCGAACGTGCTGGACGTGGAACACTCCCGCACCGCGGGCGCGCTCGAGCTCGACGAGGTCGAAGTGTCGATCAACCTGGAGACCAGGGGGCCGGAGCACTGCGCCGAGATCGCCGTTGAGCTGCAGCGCGCGGGCTACACCGTGATCTCGTGACCCGGTTTCCCGGCGCGGGGTTGGCGAGCCGAAGGCCTCCTTCGGTACATATGTGGTACCCGAGGAGTCCTTCGGCTCACCTCCCCGCTACAGGTTGCCCCGCCGAGCCTGCTCCCGCTCGATCGCTTCGAACAGCGCCTTGAAGTTGCCGACGCCGAAGCCGAGCGAGCCGTGGCGCTCGATCAACTCGAAGAACACCGTCGGGCGGTCCCCGATCGGCTTGGTGAACAGCTGGAGCAGGTAGCCGTCCTCGTCACGGTCGACAAGGATGCCGTGCTCCTGCAGCGTCTCGATCGGAACCCGCACGTCGCCGATCCGTGCCCGCAGTTCCGGGTCCTCGTAGTAGGAATCGGGCACCGCCAGGAACTCGACTCCCGCCGCGCGCATGTGCGACACGGTGCTGATGATGTCGTTGGTGGCCAGTGCGATGTGCTGGCAGCCCGGCCCGCCGTAATACTCCAGATACTCATCGATCTGCGAACGCTTCTTGGCTACGGCTGGCTCGTTCAGCGGGAACTTCACCCGGTGATTGCCGTTGGCCACTACCTTGCTCATCAACGCGGAGTATTCGGTGGCGATGTCGTCACCGACGAACTCGGCCATGTTCGCGAAACCCATGACCCGCCGGTAGAAGTCCACCCAGTAGTCCATCTTGCCCAGCTCGACGTTGCCGACACAGTGGTCGATCGCCTGGAAAAGGCGTTTCGGGGCACCTGGTGCGCGCGGGACGGTGCCCTCACGCTCGACGTAGCCAGGCAGATAGGGGCCGTGGTAGCGGGATCGATCGACGAGGGTGTGCCTGGTCTCGCCGTAGGTCGCGATCGCAGCCATCCGTACCGTGCCGTGCTCGTCGGAAACGTCGTGTGGCTCGGTCAGCACGGTCGCTCCCTCGGCACGGGCGTGGTCGGTGCAGGCGTCCACGTCGGCGACCTCCAACGCCAGGTCCACGACACCGTCGCCGTGCCTGTGGTGGTGATCGAGCAGCGGCGAGGACGGCTGCACCCCTCCCTTGACCACGAACCGTGCCGAGCCGGAGCGGAGCACGAAGGCCTTGTGATCGGCGTTGCCGGTTTCCGGGCCGGAGTAGGCCACCAGCCGCATACCGAAGGCGGCCTGGTAGAACCATGCGGCCTGGGTGGCGTTGCCCACGACGAACACGATCGCGTCCATCGCTTTCACCGGGAACGGGTCCCTGGTCTCGTCGTAGTCGACGAGCCCAACAAGCTGGCGGAGCTGGTCATAGCTCACGTCGTCCATCGGCTCAGGGGAACTGCGCAGCTCGGGGGTGTGTGTCATGACGAACTCCTCGCGGGCTGTCGGGATGCTGGTACAGCGCCGGTTGTGTCGGCCTGGTGGATAGGTCCAGCATCCCCATGCGAGGCAGCTTGCGCAAAAGTCTCAGTTACAAGTGGGCAGTATGTACAATCATTCCGGGGTATATGCCGACATAGTGAGCAATATGTATAGGTTCACGGGAGGGAGCGCGCGTGCCCGGCTCGTCACTGGATTCGCTCGACGCCCGGTTGCTGTTGTTGCTGTCCGACGAGTCGCGGCTGGGGGTGCTGGAGTGCGCCCGCAGGCTCGGCGTGGCCCGCGGGACGGTGCAGGCGCGGCTGGACCGCCTGACGGAGCGGGGGGTGCTACGCGGCTTTCCCCCGGATGTGGATCCCGCCTCGCTCGGCTACGGGTTGACCGCGTTCGCCGTGCTGGAGATCGCCCAGGGGCAGCGTCAGCAGGTGGCCGAGGCGTTGGCGGCCATCGACGAGGTGTGCGAGGTGCACGCCACCACCGGCCAGGGTGATCTGTTCGTGCGCATGGTCGCTCGGTCGAATGACGACCTGCAACGTGTGATCGATACGGTCGTCGATGTGCCCGGGGTGCGGCGGACGTCGACCTCCATCGCGTTGTCCACCCCGGTACCGTCGCGCATCCGTCCGTTACTGGAGCGCATCGCCGAGGGGGATCGTGGCCACGAGCGCGGGCACGCGTAACCGCCCTGGCCGCACCGGGAGGCGATCGCGGGGGATTTCGGCGCCCCCCGGTACGTGCCGGACCTCGTCGTTGATGGAGCAGGCTCGGTTCAGCCGGTGTAGGGAACCGCCTTGATCAGCGTGACACGCAGAGTGCTGCCGTTGGGCAGTTCGTACTCGCGCTCCTCACCCTCCGAAGCTCCGAGCAGCGCCTTGCCCAGGGGTGACTCCGGTGAGTACACCTCGATGTCGTCCTGGTCGCCTTCCTCACGCGTGGCGAGGAGGAACTGCTCCTCCTCCTCGTCGTCCTCGTAGCGGACGGTGAGGACCATGCCCGGCTCCGCGCGTCCCTCGGTTTGCGGAGCCTCGCCGACCTTGGCGTTGCGCAGCAGCTCCTGGAGGTACCGGATGCGAGCCTCCTGCTGCCCCTGCTCCTCCCGGGCGGCATGGTAGCCGCCGTTCTCCCGGAGATCGCCCTCTTCGCGACTTTCGTTGATCTTCGCGGCGATGACCGGGCGATTCTCGATCAGCTCGTCGAGCTCGCGCTTGAGCCTGTCGTAGGCATCCTGCGTCAACCAGGTCACCTTGGCGTCGCTCACGGTCACCATCTCCTCGGTACGTGTACCGACGCGGGTATTCGCGCCGGCCGTGCCACCGGCGGGCAACGGTCCGCCGACGACACAGATAACGAAAGACACGGCCCGCTGCGGACCGTGCCGATAGACGAGGGTACCACGATGAAACGGGTTCCGCGTGGTTTCTTGCCTCCCCCGGCTGCTTCCCGCCCAGCTCAGGTGGGTTCGATGTCCAGTGTGCCAGTGTTGTGACGATCCCGCACGGCTGTGGCCGCGGTTACTCTCCGTCGTTCCGCCTCTCGGGCTCGGCGGGAACGAGGTACTCGGGCACGGTGTAGGAGCAGGCGTAGCTGTCGGCCGTGACAGGGGGACGCGCGCTGCGCACCGTGGTCGTCACCACGGTGTCGTTGCCACCGTCCTCGCTCACCGGCGGGACGTAGACCTCCTTGCGGCCGCCCTCGCCACCGGTCTCGTCGCGTACCCGGACGATGCACACCGCGGGCTGCTCGGGTTCGTTCCTGGTGACGCGGATGGTGATTTCCATGCTGTTGTCCGACTGCTCGCTGAACGCGACGCGTTCGGCCGTGATGGGTTCGGTACCCAGGTTGGAGTAGCCGAGGAACGCGGCACCGCCTGCGGCCAGGAGCGCGATCAGCCCGTAGGCCCACCGCCGCCATCGCCGCGACCCGCGGGTGGCAGCGGGGCCGTAACGGCCCTCGGGAAGTGACGACCCGTTGTCGCTCACAGCGAACCCTCCTGGACCCCGATGTCGTACCGATGGGGAGAATAGAATCCGGGTATCCAGGGTCCAGTATCCCCACCGGAGGCCGGTGTGACGTACGTGGGACCGCGGGAAGGGGTCAGGCGAGCATGGTGAACGATACCGGCGGGCTTCGCATGATGGCGGTGCACGCTCACCCGGATGACGAGTCGAGCAAGGGCGCGGCGACCATGGCTCGATACGTCGCCGAAGGGCGCCACGTCCGGGTGGTGACCTGCACCGGCGGCGAGGCGGGCAGTGTGCTCAACAAGGCGATGGACCGGCCAGAGGTACACGCGAATTTGACCGAGATCCGGCGCGAGGAGATGGCGACCGCCGCGAAGATCCTCGGCGTGAGCCATCGCTGGCTCGGGTTCGTCGACTCCGGGCTGCCAGAGGGCGAACCGTTGCCGCCACTGCCGGAAGGCTGCTTCGCGATGGCGCCCCTCGAGGAGTCCACCGCTGCGTTGGTCGCGGAGATCCGCGAGTTCCGGCCGCACGTGCTGGTGACCTATGACGAGAACGGCGGTTACCCGCACCCGGATCACATCCGTTGCCACGAGGTCTCCGTCGCGGCGTTCGACGCGGCGGGCGATCCGGACAGGTTCCCCGATGCGGGCGAACCATGGCAGCCGCTCAAGCTGTACTACACCCACGGCTTCTCCCGCGCCAAGCTCAGTACCTTCCACGAGGGGTTGCTGGCCAGAGGGCTGGACTCCCCGTACGGTGAGTGGTTGGGCAAGTGGGATCCCGACAAGGCCGACGTGATGGAGCGGGTGACCACCCGAGTGCACTGTGCCGACTACTTTCATATCCGCGACGAGGCTCTCAAAGCGCACGCCACGCAGATCGACCCGAACAGTCGGTGGTTCGCGGTCCCGCTGGACATGCAGCGGGACGTGTGGCCAACCGAGGAGTACGAGTTGGTCCGTAGCCTGGTGGACAGTACGCTTCCCGAGCAGGACCTGTTCGCGGGGATCGAGGAATGAGCCGTGAGCTTACCCACAATGGTGACCAGCATCGCTGAGCAGGCCGGTCGGGTCGCGACGATCGTGCTCGCCGACCAGCCCGGTCAGGGTGATCATGGCGGTCAGGGCGAGGACTTCGGCAAGTCCTCGCCGGTGGGCCTGCTGTTGTTGCTGCTGTTTCTCATCGCGGTCGGGTTGCTGGTGCGCTCGATGAACCGGCATCTGGGTCGGGTTCCCGGCAGTTTCGACGGCGATGGACGCTCGACGGATCCCGGCTCCGATGACCAGCCGGATTCCGGATCCGAGGGCGAGTCGGCTACCGGGTCGACCTGCGCGGACAGCGACCCCGGCGATGACGAACCGGATCCGCGCACTGCCGCCGGTTCGACCCGAGGGAGTCGGTGACCGCGCGCCGAGCTCTCTGCCAGGCTGGGGGTATGACGAATCGCCTGAGCACGGCCACGAGCCCGTACCTGCTGCAGCACGCGGACAATCCCGTCGACTGGTGGCCGTGGTGTCCCGAGGCGCTGGCAGAAGCCAAGCGCAGGGACGTGCCGATCCTGCTGTCGATCGGGTATTCGGCCTGTCACTGGTGCCACGTGATGGCGCACGAGTCGTTCGAGGATCCCGAGACAGCGGAGATCATGAACGCGAACTTCGTCAACGTGAAGGTCGACCGGGAGGAACGCCCGGACATCGACGCGATCTACATGACGGCCACCCAGGCCATGACGGGCCAGGGTGGCTGGCCCATGACCTGTTTCCTCACGCCAGAGGGTGAGCCGTTCCACTGCGGGACCTACTACCCGGCGCGGCCGCGGCTTGGCATGCCGTCGTTCACCCAGCTCCTCGACGCAGTGGTCGAGGCATGGCGCGAGCGCCGCGAGGAGTTACGCGAAGCGGGAAGCAAGGTGGTCAACCACTTGGCCGAGCAGACCGGTCCGCTGAGCGAATCCGCGGTGACGTCCGAGACGTTGGACGAGGCGGTGCGGACGCTTCGAGGTCAGTTCGACGAGACGAACGGCGGCTTCGGTAGTGCGCCCAAGTTCCCACCGTCGATGGTGCTGGAGTTCCTGCTCCGCCATCACGAGCGCACCGGCTCGCAGGACGCGCTGGAGATGGTCACCTCCTGCGCTGAGGCGATGGCGAGGGGCGGCATCTACGACCAGCTCGCGGGTGGTTTCGCGCGATACTCGGTGGACGCGCACTGGACCGTGCCGCACTTCGAGAAGATGCTGTACGACAACGCGCTGCTGTTGCGCGCCTACGCACACCTGGCTCGCCGTACCGGCTCGCCACTGGCCACCCGGGTGGCAACCGAGACGGCGGATTTCCTGCTGCGCGAGATGCGCACGCCAGAGGGTGCGTTCGCGGCCTCGTTCGACGCCGATACCGAGGGATCCGAAGGACTCACCTACGTGTGGACCCCGGACCAACTGATCGAGGTGCTCGGCGCCGAGGACGGGCGGTGGGCCGCCGAGGTGTTCGGAGTCACCGAGGAAGGCACCTTCGAGCACGGCACATCCACGCTCCGGCTGCCTGCCGACCCGGACGACGAGCAGCGCTGGCAGCGATTACGCCACGCGTTGCTCGCCGCCCGTGTGCGGCGGCCGCAGCCGGACCGGGACGACAAGGTGCTCACCGAGTGGAACGGTCAGGTCATCACGGCGCTGGCCGAGGCGGGAACGGCACTAGGCGCGACACGGTTCGTCGAAGCCGCGGCCGAGGCCGCGGACTACCTGCTCGACCATCACCGCTCGGCAGACCGGCTGCTACGCACCTCGCGCGACGGTGTGCCCGGCCAGGCGCAGGGCGTGCTCGGTGACTACGCCTGCTTCGCCGAGGGGCTGCTGGCACTGCACCAGGCCACCGGCCAAGGCAGGTGGCTGGCCGCGGCTATCACGCTGCTGGACACCGCGCTGGAGCGGTTCGCGCACCCGGAGCTGCCTGGGGCGTTCTACGACACCGCACACGACGCCGAGTCGCTGGTACATCGGCCGTCCGAGCCCGGCGACAACGCCAGCCCGTCCGGGGCATCGGCGCTGGCTTCGGCCCTGCTGACGGCTTCGGCAGCGGCAGGAGCCGAGCGTTCGGGTCGGTACAGGGACGTCTGTGAGGCCGCGCTGCGCCGCGCGGGCCTGCTGGCCGAGCGAGCACCCCGGTTCGCCGGTAACTGGCTGGCGGTGGCCGAAGCGGCGTTGGCCGGGCCGGTACAGGTGGCCGTGGTCGGCACCGATGCGGCCGAGCGTGACGAGCTGCGCGCTACCGCCGCCGGTGAGGTACACGGGGGAGCGGTGGTGCTGGCCGGTGAGCCGGACGCCGAAGGTGTCCCGTTGCTGGCCGATCGGCCCACCGTCGACGGCAGGCCCGCTGCCTACGTCTGCCAGGGCTACGTGTGCGAACGCCCGGTTACCACCCCCGCGGAGCTGTCTGCCGCCCTGCAGTGAGGGGAAGGCGCTGAACGTCACGTTCAGCGCCTTCTACGGAGTGAACGTGACGTTCTTTCCGTCTACGGCACCGAACGTCACGTTCAGCTCCCACCTCTACCGGGGGCGTGAGCCGTAGTCGCCGAACGGGTCGTCGCGTTCGCGCACCGCCTGCCGGATACCGATCTCACCGGCTCGGGCGACGAAGGCCTGTCCCTCGGCGGTGTGTCGCGCGATGCCGTCGAGGAAGGTGCCGAGGGTGCGGGAGGAGGCGAAGCCCATGTTCTCCGCGGTCTGGTTGCACAGGAGCTTGATCATCTCCAGCTGGTTGCCGGGGAGCCGGGCCATCCGCTCGGCCAGCGCCGTCGCACGCTCGGTGAGCTCGCCGTCCGGCACGCACTCGGCGATCAGCCCGATCTCGGCTGCCGTCGGCGCCGGGATCTCGTCCCCGGTGAGCAGGTACCGCTTGGCCTGCTCGAAACCGAGACGGTAGACCCACATCGCCGTGGTCGGTGTGCCCCACACCCGCGCAGGCGGGTAGCCGAACACGGCGGAGTGGTCAGCCATGATGACATCGGCACACAACACCATGTCCGTGCCACCAGCGATGCACCAGCCATGGACCGCGGCCAGCGTCGGCTTCGCCGCGTACCACAGCTTGAGGTATACCTCCACGAACCGCGACAGCTCGCGGTAATCCATGGCCGAGTCCCATGGTCGCTCGGAGGCTTCCTGCTCGGCCTGGTACTCGGTGGACCAGTCCAGCCCGTATCCCGCGCAGAACGCGGGCCCCTCGGCGCGCAGCAGCATCACGCGCACCTCAGGGTCACGGTCGGCCTGGTCGATGGCCTCGGCCAGCTCGTCCCGCAGCTGTGGCGTGATCGTGTTGTACTGCTCGGGGCGGCACAGCACGATAGAGCGAACGCCGTCCGAGGTCTCGGTGCGCACGGCCCGGCTCATGCCGCGACCCTCGCACGGTCAAGGATCGCGTCGATGCCCGCAGCGCCGAGGGAAGCGGGCAGCGTGCCGAACACCGCGCCCCGGTCGCCTGCGATGCGGCTGGCGCAGAACGCGTCGGCCACTGCGGGGTCACCGTGCCGCACCAGCAGCGAGGCCTGCAGTACCGTGGCCATGGTCTCCACCAGCCGCCTGGCGCGGTACTGGACCTCGCCGGTGTCGGTGAGCTCCTTGCCGAGCGCAGTGATGGCGTCGTCCAGGCGTTGATCGGCGCCCTCGGCCTTGCTGATCTCGGCGTGGAAGGCCTCGACCGACTCCGGCTGCTTGGCCATCGCGCGTAACGTGTCCAGCGCGGCGACGTTGCCGGAGCCTTCCCAGATCGACACCAGCGGCGCCTCGCGGTAGAGCCGCGGCATGCCGGATTCCTCGACGTAGCCATTCCCGCCGAGGCATTCCAGCGCTTCAGCGGCGTGCTCGGGCCCCCGTTTGCAGACCCAGTACTTGCTCGCGGCCAACCCCAGCCTGCGGAAAGCGGCCTCTTGCTCGTCGCCCGCAGCCGCCCGGTCGGTTGCGCCCGCCAGCCGCATCGCGACCAGCGTCGCCGCCTCGGCCTCCACCGCGAGGTCGGCGAGGACGTTGCGCATCAGCGGGGCATTGATCAACGTGTCGCCGAACGCGGCGCGGTGATCGGCGTGGTGCACCGCCTGCACCGTGCCGTGGCGCATCCCGGCCGCGGCGCCGAGAGTGCAGTCCAGCCGCGTCATGTTCACCATGTCGATGATCGTGGGCACGCCCCGTCCCGGCTCGCCGACCGGCCAGCCGATCGCGTCCTCGTACTCGATCTCGGCGGAGGCGTTCGAGCGGTTACCGAGCTTGTCCTTCAGCCGTTGGAGGTGGATCCGGTTCCTCGTGCCATCCGGCAGCACCCGGGGCAGCAGGAAGCAGGTGAGCCCGTGCTCGGTCTGTGCCAACGTCAGGAAGATGTCCGACATCGGCGCCGAGGTGAACCACTTGTGCCCGGTCAGCGAGTAGCTGCCGTCGGCGTTCGGGGTGGCGGTCGTGGTGTTGCGGCGCACGTCCGAGCCACCCTGCTTCTCGGTCATCGACATGCCCGCGATGAGCCCGCGCTTGGTGCCGGGCACCCGGAGCCCGTAGTCGTACTCGGGCGAGGCGAGCAGCGGCTCGTAGGTCGCCGCCAGCTCTGGGGAGTGCCGCAGCGCGGGCACGGCCGCGTAGGTCATCGAAATCGGGCATAGGTGACCTGGTTCGACCTGCATCCAGAGGTACATCTTGGCCGCGCGGGCGACGTGTGCTCCGATGTCGCGTTGCCGCCACGGCGCGGCGTGCAGCCCGTGTCGGACGGAGACATCCATCAGCGTGTGCCAGTACGGGTGGAACTCGACCTCGTCGATGCGGTGCCCGTACCTGTCGTGGGTACGAAGCACGGGCGGGCACTCGTTGGCCAGCCGCCCCCAGCCCTGAGCTTGCTCGCTACCGGCGAGGGCGCCCAGTTCGTGGAGCTCGGCGGTGGCCCAGCCCGCGCCCTCCCGCTCGACGGATTCCAGCAGCGCGGGATCGTTGGCGAGGTCGCGGTCGACCAGCGGTGGCACCTGATTGGTGACCTCATGGGTGTGCGGCATGGTGTCCTCCGTTGCCGTCGGGTGGGGTGTCGCATGCGCTCCCGCCGAGCGCCTGGATGGCGAAGGTGCACAGCGTGGGTATGGCGTCGGCGTCGGCGCTCTCCGCGGTCAGCGGTCCGATCATGACCTCGGCGACGGCGCCGACGAGCGCCGCAGCCGCGATGTCGGCGTCCTGGGCTGGTAACACGCCTGCCGCGACACCTTCGGAGATGCGGCGGGCCACGATGTCGCGGAACGCCTGTCGGAACACCAGCCGTTGCTGCTCCACGGGGGCATCCACGGGCTCGGCGAGCAGGGCGTAGGCCAGCCGGGGTGCTTTCAGCGCGCGGGTGGCAAAGGTCTCGATCACGGCGGTGATGCGGTCGGTCACTTCTGATGCGCTGGCCGAGGCTTGCTCGACCGCGGCGACCTCGCGCTCGACCACCCTGCGGAACAGCTCAGCGACCAGCTCGGCCTTGCTGGGGAAGTGGCGGTACACGCTGCCGGTGGCCACGCCCGCCGCTGCGGCCACGGCCGCCACCGAACAGCCCGCGTAGCCCCGTTCGGCCAGCAGCCGTACGGCCGCGTCCAGCAGCAGCTCGCGCTGGGCGTCGAGCCTGGCCTGTACGTCAGGGGTCCTACGGTAGGGCATGGTTGTAGTGAACCAGTGATTCACTACTTCACGCAAGGGCGCGTCCGCTCGCTATGCGGGCGCCGGGTGCCGCGGCTATGATCGCCTTCCAATCCCGCTTACCTGCTACAGAGGGCCAGCCACCCGCTGATCCCCCCTCGCGGCTGGAGGAGATCAAGAGACACACGCTAGGCGTACATGGCCAGCCAGATGGCGATGTAATGGGTGATTGCGGCCACGGCGGTGAAGGCGTGGAAGACCTCGTGGTAGCCGAAGGTCTCCGGCCACAGCCGGGGACGCCGGGTGGCGTAGACGACGCTACCCGCGGTGTAGAGGGCGCCGCCGACAAGTAGCAACACCAGCGCGGCGACGCCGGCATGCTGGAGCAGGTCGGGCAGCACGAACACGGCGACCCAGCCGAGCGCGATGTAGACCGGCACGCCGAGCCACGCGGGCGCCGCGGGCCACAGCAGCTTGAGGGCCACGCCTGCCAGCGCGCCGCTCCACACTACGGCCAGCACGACGTAGCCGGTCGGCTGGGTCATGGCCAGCAGCGTGAACGGGGTATAGGTGCCCGCGATGAACAGGAAGATCATGGAGTGGTCGAGCCGTCTCATCCACAGGTAGATGCGGCGGCTCCGCCAGGTGCGCCGGTGGTACAGCGCGCTGACCCCGAACACGCCGAGCACCGTCAGCGCGTAGATCGACGTGGCCAGCGCCGCCAGTGCGGAGACCGTCGACGCCGCGAGCGCAACCAGCGTCGCTCCCGCCGCGAGCGCGACGAAGAACGACCACAGGTGGATCCACCCTCGCAGGCGCGGCCGGTAGGCGACCTCGAGGATCGGGCTCCTGGTTGACTTCCCCGCAGGTGAGGTGTTCGTCGCAGCACTCACGCCAGCAAGGTTACGCCAGCGTAGGTTGCCATGGCACTCGGTATGGGACGTGGCGCTCGGCACGGTCCGTGTCACGGGGTCGCGACGGCCTGCGTAGGCTGCTGGGGCGTGAGTGTCCGGTCGTTCCTCTCCAGCCTCGTGTACAGCGCCTACAGCCGGAGACTGATCAAGCAGGCAGGCGGGCGCACGCCGCGGCATATCGCCGTGATCCTCGACGGCAACCGGCGGTGGGCCAGGGAAGCGGGTTTCACCGACGTCAGCGACGGCCACCGCATCGGTGCGCTGAAGATCGCGCACCTGCTGCAGTGGTGCCGGGAGGCGGGCGTCGAGGTGGTCACGCTCTTCCTGCTGTCCATGGACAACCTCAAAAGGGAGAACGAGGAAGTCCATGCGCTGCTCGAGATCATCGCCGGGGTGGTCGACGAGCTGGCTGGCCAGAGCCAACCGTGGCGGCTGCGCATCGTCGGCGCGCTCGACATGCTGCCCCACGACATCGCGACGCAGCTCAGCGCCGCCGCGATGCGTACCAGCTCGCGCTCGGGCATGGAGGTCAACGTGGCTGTCGGTTACGGGGGCAGGCAGGAGATCGCCTACGCGGTGCGGCGGCTGCTCGAGCAACACGCCAGCGAGGGGACGTCGATCGAAGAGCTCGCCAGGACCCTCGACGTGGATCATATTTCGGAATATCTCTACACGTCCGGTCAGCCGGATCCGGACCTGATTATCCGGACCTCGGGAGAGCAACGTTTGTCCGGATTTTTGTTGTGGCAGTCGGCGAACTCGGAATTTTGGTTCACTGAAGCATACTGGCCTGCTTTCCGGCGCGTCGATTTCTTGCGAGCGCTACGCGATTTCGCGTGCCGGGAGCGGAGGTACGGTTCGTAGCCGGGGCCGCCGGCCCCGGGGGAGTGGCCCCCGGGGCCGGCGGACGGCTAGTTGCTTAAGGAGTCCGCCACCAGGGCCGGAGTCAGTGCGACGCCGGTGTACGCGCTCGACACCAGTGAGGCCGCACCGTATCCCGCGGCGCCCCCGCCCTCGTTGAACTGGTGGAAGGCTTGCTCGTAGGTGATGTTCCCGTCACCGACGTGCGGCTCGTCCACGGCGTCGGCAGGCACGGCCGCCGCCGTGCCGCCGAGCATCATCAGTCCAGCTGCGGTTGCTGCCACGAAACCGGCTTTCTTAATCACGATATTACTCCTCGATGTTCCGGATACTTTCGATTCCGGATCGCGTTCTCGGCGCGGTCCGTAATGGAAACTATCGCCGCTCGAACTGTTCGGCGAGCGCGGTTGCACTATTGTGTGACGGCTGCGTGTCGCTATTCCCCGAACAGGTGATCCTCTATTGGTAAGTACGGTTGAAAATCATGAGATACCGCCGGTTTTCGATAAAATACAATATATACTCTAAAGTAATGAAAAAGGACATAGTGTCCTGTCGGGATCGGGGCACGAGCGCCGGTGAGCACGAGGCGACCGCGCGCTGACCGTGATGGGATGGTGACGTGACGAGTTGGCCAACCCCGGGTGTTGCGTCCTGCGCGATGGGCGGGCAAGCGGGTAGTTTTCGGAGGTGATACCTCGCGATCAGGAGCGGGGTATCGCGGGAGGCCCTGGTCGTGGCTGCACGGTAGCCGAGCGACGAAAGGAGGGCACGGAACGCACGCGGAGGTCGGCACCCGGCTTCTGTGGTACCACGCTCCCCGGTCCGGGAGGCGCTCGGAACGGGGCATACCAGCCAGGGCATTGCCCGGCCGAACCGAGTGTGGGTGTGGTGCCACGCCCGATCAAGGGAGATTGCCGTGACTGCGCAGCGTTCGTCCTGCTCCTCGTCCCGTGGACCTGCCGCCAGCCGTCCCGAGATCGCGCCGCATGCGACCGCGTCGGACCGGAAAGCCCCGGGTGAGCACGCCCCGACCCCGCAGACGTACGTGCTGGACACGTCGGTGTTGCTCGCCGACCCGTGGGCGATGACCCGTTTCGCCGAGCACCACGTCGTGCTGCCGTTGGTGGTGGTCGGCGAGTTGGAGGCCAAGCGGCATCACCCCGAACTGGGCTGGTTCGCCCGCGAGGCACTGCGCCTGCTCGACGACCTGCGCAGGAAGCACGGCAGGTTGGATCATCCCGTTGCCGTTTCAGCGGAAGGCGGGACAGTACAGGTCGAGCTCAACCACTCCGATCCGGAAGTGCTCCCCGCAGGTTTCCGCACCGACAGCAACGACCACCGGATCCTGGCGTGTGCGCTGAACCTCAGCTCGGAAGGTCGTGAGGTCACGCTGGTCACCAAGGACGTGCCGCTGCGCGTCAAGGCCGGTTCGGTCGGTCTGGTAGCCGATGAGTACCGCGCGCAGGAGGTGGTGCCGTCGGGGTGGACCGGCATGGCCGATGCGGACGTGCCCAAAGAAGCGCTGGACCAGCTCTTCGCCAACAAGGCGGTCGACCTCGCCGACTTCGGTCGTGCCGACCTCACGGAACTGCCGTGCCACACTGGCGTCCGGCTGCTGGCTGGTACGGCGAGCGCGCTGGGCAGGGTCACCGCCGACAAGACGGTGCGGCTGGTTCGCGGTGACACGGAGGCATTCGGGGTGCACGGCCGGTCGGCCGAACAGCGCATCGCGCTCGATCTGCTGCTCGACCCCGAGATCGGCATCCTCTCCCTCGGTGGGCGTGCCGGTACCGGGAAGTCGGCGCTGGCCATGTGCGCGGGTCTCGAGGCGGTGATGGAACGCAGGTCACACCGCAAGGTGGTGGTGTTCCGGCCGGTGTACGCGGTGGGCGGGCAGAACCTCGGTTACCTGCCCGGCACCGAGAACGAGAAGATGCAGCCGTGGGCGCAGGCCGTGTTCGACACGCTGGGCGCGCTGGTGAGCCAGAACGTGCTCGACGAGGTCTTCGACCGCGGCATGCTGGAGGTGCTGCCGCTGACCCACATCAGGGGCCGTTCGCTGCACGACTCGTTCGTCATCGTCGACGAGGCCCAGTCCCTGGAACGCAACGTGCTACTCACGGTGCTGTCCCGGCTGGGAACGGCCTCGCGGGTGGTGCTCACCCACGACGTCGCGCAACGGGACAACCTCCGCGTGGGGCGTTACGACGGGGTCGCCGCGGTGATCGAGAAGCTCAAGGGACACCCGCTGTTCGCGCACATCACGCTCAACCGCTCGGAACGCTCACCGATCGCGGCGCTGGTCACCGAGATGCTCGAGGAACACGGCTGACGGGAAGTGGGGGCCGAACGTGGCGCCGGTGCCGTAGCAGGCATCCGACGTCACGTTCGGCCCCCGGAGCTCACCAGCCGTACGGGGTGGGGTGTCCCTCTGCGAAGCCCGCAGTGGACTGAACCCCGACGACGGCGCGTTCGGCGAACTCGGAGAGGTTCCGCGCGCCCGAGTAGGTGCAAGCCGAACGCAGACCCGAGCAGATCGTGTCCAGCAGGTCCTCCACTCCGGGGGCCTTCGGGTCAAGTGCCATGCGAGAGGACGAGATGCCTTCCTCGAACAGCGCTTTCCGTGCCTGGTCGAACGGGCTCTCGCCGCTGGTGCGGGCACCGACGGCACGCTTCGATGCCATCCCGAAGGACTCCTTGTACGGCCTGCCGTGCTCGTCGTAACGCAGATCGCCGGGAGACTCGTAGGTACCGGCGAACCACGAGCCGACCATCACGGCCGAGGCGCCCGCGGCCAGCGCCAGCGCGACGTCCCTCGGGTGCCGCACCCCGCCGTCGGCCCAGACGTGCGCGCCCAGCTCCCGCGCGGTTCGGGCGCACTCGGCGACGGCGGAGAACTGTGGCCTGCCGACACCGGTCATCATCCGCGTCGTGCACATCGCCCCTGGGCCGACCCCGACCTTCACCACGTCGGCGCCTGCCTCGACGAGGTCGCGGGTGCCCTCGGCGGTGACCACGTTGCCCGCCACGACAGGCACCTCGGGCGAAACCGAGCGCACCGCCTGTAGCGCGCTTCGCATCTTGTCCTGGTGCCCGTGCGCGGTGTCCACGACGAGTACGTCGATCCCCGCGTCGAGCAGCGAGCGGGCCTTGGTGGCGACGTCCCCGTTGACGCCGATCGCGGCAGCGACCCGCAACCGCCCGTGCCGGTCGACCGCAGGCGTATACAGCTCGGCCCGCAGCGCGGCAACCGGGGTGAGCACACCTGCCAGCCTGCCAGCCTGGTCGAGTCCGAGCGCGAGCGAGCCACCCCGCGAGTGCAGCTCGTCGAAGACCTTGCGCGGTGGCGTGTCCACGGGCAACGTGACCAGCGGCGGCTCGGCTACCTCGCCGAGACGCGTGAACCGGTCGACGCCGGAGCAGGTCTCCTCCCGCACGATCCCGACCGGCTTGCCGTCGTCGTCGACGACGACGGCCGCGCCGTGCGCGCGCTTACCGATGAGGTTCAGCGCGTCCACCACGGCGTCGCCAGGGGTGAGGACCAGCGGGGTGTCCCAGACGGTGTCCCTGTCCTTGACCCAGGACACGATGTGTGCCACGGCGGTGGGATCGACGTCCTGGGGCAGCACCACGAGCCCGCCCCTGCGCGCCACGGTTTCCGCCATACGCCTGCCCGCGACGGCGGTCATGTTCGACACCACGATCGGGATCGTGGTGCCCGTGCCGTCGAGTCCGGCGAGGTCGACATCGAAGCGGGACTCGACAGACGTGCGCGTCGGCACGAGGAACACGTCGTCGTACGTCAGCTCGTGGCTGGGCGTCTCATCATTCAAGAACCGCACACCACCACGCTACGCGCCCAGCACCGGCGCCGGGCGCGTAGCCCCCGTGTCCGGCATTCGGACCTACCGAACGCCGGACACGGGGTGCCACAGCGCCGGACACGGGGTGCCACAGCGCCGGACACGGGGTGCCCGGGCGCGGCCGGACCCGTCAGTGAGGGCGGGCCATACGGAGCAGGTCGAGGGCCTCGTCGAGCTGCTCCTCGGTGATGCGGCCTGCCTCGACGTGCCCGCGCTCCACGACGACCCGGCGGATCGGCTTGCTCTCGGCCAGCGCCTGCTTGGCGATGGAGGCAGCCTCCTCGTAGCCGATGTAGGCGTTCAGCGGGGTGACCACCGAGGGCGAGCCCTCTGCGTAGGCGCGCGCGTGCTCGGCGTTGACCTCCACGCTGGCCAGCACCTTGTCCGCGAGCAACCGCGACACGGCCGCGAGCAGCCGTGCGGATTCCAGCACGTTGCGCGCGATCACCGGCAGGTTCACGTTCAGCTGGAAGTTGCCCTGCGAGCCTGCGAAGGCCACTGTGGCGTCGTTGCCGATGACCTGCGCGACGACCTGCAAAGCCGCCTCGGGGATCACCGGGTTGACCTTGCCTGGCATGATCGACGACCCTGGTTGCAGGTCCGGCAGCGCCATCTCGGCCAGCCCGGTGCGTGGCCCGGAGCCCAGCCACCGTAGGTCGTTGGCGATCTTGTTGATCGACACGGCCGCGGTGCGCAGCTGCCCCGAGGTCTCAACCACACCGTCCTGGCTGGCTTGGGCCTCGAAGTGATCGCGAGCCTCGGTCAGCGGCAGCCCGGTCACCGTGGCCAGCTCGTTGGCCACCGCGGTGCCGAACCCAGCGGGTGCGTTCAGCCCGGACCCCACCGCGGTACCACCGATCGCCAGCTCCGCGAGCCGGGGTATCGACGAGCGGAGCCGCTCGACACCGAAGCGCACCTGGCTGGCCCATGCGCCTGCCTCCTGCCCGAACGTGACGGGAACGGCGTCCATCAGGTGCGTACGCCCGGCCTTGACCAGGTCGGCCCACTCGGCAGCACGCCGCTCGATCGTGCCGGCCAGGTGCTCCAGCGCCGGGATCACATCCGTGAGCACCGCCTCGGTCGCGGCGATACGAATGCTGGTCGGGAAGGTGTCGTTCGACGACTGTGAGGCGTTCACGTGGTCGTTGGGATGAACGTCACGGCCGAGCGAGCGGCTGGCCAGGGTCGCGATGACCTCGTTGGCGTTCATGTTCGATGAGGTGCCCGAGCCGGTCTGGAACACGTCGATCGGGAAGTGATCGTCGTGCTCGCCCGCCGCGACCTCGTCCGCGGCGGCGGCGATGGCCTCGGCCATCTCCGGTTCGAGCACGCCCATCTTGCCGTTCGCCCGTGCCGCCGCGGCCTTCAGCAGTCCGAGCGCCCTGACCTGGGCGCGTTCCAGCCCCCGTCCGGAGATGGGGAAGTTCTCCACAGCACGCTGGGTCTGTGCCCGGTACAGCGCGTCGGCGGGGACGCGGACCTCGCCCATCGTGTCGCGTTCGATGCGGTACTCAACGTCAGTCATGTACTCGAGTCTCGCGCACGGCCTCAGCGGGCGAGAACTGGGCAAGCCCTGTCCGTGCCGACTACCGTGGATCTTGCGGAGTGGCCCGGCCCGCCACACTGGTCGGGCGGAAGGGAAGTGCGGGATGAGTGCACCCGAGCGGCAGCCCGAGACACACCAGGTCGACATCGCCGTCATCGGTGCGGGGCCGACCGGCCTGTTCGCCGCGTACTACGCGGGGTTCAGGGGACTGTCGGTGGCGGTGGTCGATTCGCTACCGGAGCCCGGCGGGCAGATCACCGCGATGTATCCGGAGAAGAAGATCTACGACGTCGCGGGATTCCCCGAAGTACTCGGCAAGGACCTGGTGGCCAACCTCGTGGCGCAGGCCGATTCGGCGAAACCCACCTACCTGCTTGGCCGCAAGGCCACCACGCTCGACGACGCCGAAGGCGGTGCGGACTCCGGGCTCGTGCTCGGGCTGGACGGCGGTGCCGCGGTACACGCCGGGGCGGTACTGATCACCGCCGGGATCGGCGAGTTCACCCCACGCCCGCTGCCTGCCGCGGACGGGTGGCTCGGTAAAGGCGTGGTGCACTTCGTGCCCGAGCTGGACAAGCACCGCGGCGAGCACGTGATCGTGGTCGGGGGTGGCGACTCGGCCTTCGACTGGGTGCTGGCGCTGCACCCGATCGCGGCCAGCGTCACACTGGTGCACCGCAGGAGCCGGTTCCGCGCGGCGGAGAGCGTGATCCGGGAAGTCGAGGACCTGGGTGTATCGATGATCACCGACGCCGAGATCGTCGAGCTGCGCGGCGATCCGGTGCTGAACGAGGTGGAGATCGCGCCGAAGGCGGGCGAGCGGCTGGTGCTGCCGGCCGATACGGTGGTCGCCGCGCTCGGCTTCGTCGCCGATCTCGGCCCGATCTCCTCATGGGGGCTGGAGGTCACGCGCAAGTCGATCAGCGTGGACTCCACCATGGCCACCGCCCGCGAGCGGGTGTACGCCGCGGGTGATGTGGCCTCCTATCCCGGTAAGGTCAACCTCATCGCTACCGGCTTCGGCGAGGCGGCCACCGCGGTGAACAACATCGCCGTGGCGTTGCAACCCGGCGCGAAGCTGTTCCCCGGGCACTCCACCGATATCTAGCCTGAGCCTGCCCGATCCGCCATGGGGTTATCCCGCCGTGTCTCCTGATGCGCCGGTCACCTCGTCGGTCCAGGCCGAGTACGGGTCCGCCTCGGAGGCGATGGACGGGCCCTGGCCGCAGGCGTCACCGTCGTAACCCGGTCTGCTCACCAGGCCGACCAGGGTCCACTGACCGTCGTCGTTGCCCAACGCGGGACCTCCGGAGTCGCCGTAGCAGGGACCGGCATCCCCGCCGGGGTTGTCCAGGCACAGCTCCACAGCCCCGTCGATGTCGTCGCACGCCTCGCTGCCGACCACCTCGGTGTCCAGCTGCTGCAACGTGTCGGGCTGCTCGCCGCAGTCCGCCTCGGGGCAGCTCTGTCCCCAGCCAAGCAGCCGCACCGGGGTTCCCTCACCGGCGGGTTCGCCGAGCCCGACCTGTTCCGTCCTGACCGGCTCGCGCAGCCGGACCAGCCCGACGTCACCGCCGGGGTCGTCCCAGTCGAAGTCCGGGTGCGCGTGGAGCTCGTCCGCGGTGGTGACCACGCCACCGGAGGAGCGGCTGGTGCTGCCGATCCGCAGTGTCACGCTCGCGGGGTCGCGGTCCGCGACACAGTGCGCCGCGGTGATCACCCACTCGGGATCGATCACCACCCCGCCGCAGTAGTGCTCCCCGCCCTGCGAGAGCACCGCCATGAACGGGTAGATCTGGTCGGCATCGCTTCCCCCGACGATGGTCGGGGAGGGTTGGCCCGGCTCCGCGGTGGCCGAATGTCCTGCCAGCGCGCCGAGCGACACGACCAACGTCGCCGCGATCGCCACCGCTATCGCCCGGGCGGCTGCGCGTTCCGCCCGCCCGGTACCGCGCCGCGATCCGGTTCGCCGGGGTGCGACGGCCGCGTTCACGGCAGCGGCGGGACGACCCGTCCCACGGTGTCGGTGCTGCCGTCGAAGTCGACCGAGGCGTATCCGCGGAGCTTGTTCAATCGGTGGTACCCGTCGATGACCCGGACGGTGCCCGACTTCGAACGCATCACGATGGACTGGGTGGTGGCGCCACCCGCGCGGTAATGCGTACCGCGGAGCAGATCGCCGTCGGTGACCCCGGTGGCGCAGAAGAACACGTTCTCGCCACGGACCAGATCGTCGGTGGACAGGACCTGGTCGATGTCGTAGCCCTTGGCTGCGGCACGCTCGCGCTCTGCGTCATCCTTGGGCCACAACCTGCCCTGCAGGGTCCCGCCGAGGCACTTCATGGCCGCCGCGGCGATGATCCCTTCCGGGGTGCCGCCGATACCGAGCAGCATGTCCACCCCCGTGGACGACCGGGCCGCGGCGATGGCGCCCGCCACATCGCCGTCGGTGATGAACCGGATCCGGGCGCCCGCCTCGCGCACCTCGCGGACCAGTTGGTCGTGGCGCGACCGGTCGAGGATGCACACCGTCACGTCGCTGACATCGCTGTGCTTGGCCTTGGCGACACGGCGGATGTTCTCGGCCACCGAAGCCGAGATATCGACCACATCGGCCGCCTCGGGACCGACCGCGAGCTTTTCCATGTAGAACACCGCCGAAGGGTCGAACATCGCGTGCCGCTCGGCGACGGCGAGCACGGCCAGCGCGTTGGGCATGCCCTTGCTCATCAGAGTGGTGCCGTCGATCGGGTCGACGGCGACGTCGCAGGCCGGGCCGTCACCGTTGCCGACGTGCTCGCCGTTGTACAGCATCGGCGCTTCGTCCTTCTCGCCCTCGCCGATGACGACGACGCCGTCCATGGAAACGGTGCTGATGAGCTGGCGCATCGCATCGACGGCCGCGGCGTCGCCGCCGGTCTTGTCCCCCTTGCCGACCCAGCGACCCGCGGCCATGGCAGCGGCCTCGGTCACCCGAACCAGCTCCATGGCGAGGTTGCGATCCGGTCGTTCCGTGCGTGTGGCCGATGTAGCCTGCTCGCTGGAGCTGCTCATCGCTCTCCTCCCGTCGCTCGCGTACCCGACTGCACGCCTGGCACCCTGCGGGGAATTGTTCCAGATCGTGGCCCGCTCGCACGGCCGCCCATTGACCCTGCGCAGCCGCGCATCTCACCCGGTGGGACCATGGGAGCGTGAGTGAGCAGGCACGTGAGGAGCAGGATGGTGCCGCGCC
Organism: Haloechinothrix sp. LS1_15; assembly: GCF_033042135.1. Classification (NCBI taxonomy): domain Bacteria; kingdom Bacillati; phylum Actinomycetota; class Actinomycetes; order Pseudonocardiales; family Pseudonocardiaceae; genus Haloechinothrix; species Haloechinothrix sp. LS1_15. The sequence continues at coordinate 116,284 of NZ_WBXM01000002.1, forward strand.
ACCCGGCGAGCAGGGCAGCGAGCAGCCGGGAGAGCAGGCGCCGCAGCTGGATGAGTCCACGGCCAAGCGTCTCGGTCAGGGCGTGCGGGATCTGGTGTTGTCGCTGGCGATCCTGCTCGGCATCATCGCCGTGATCAGCATGATCATCGGCTCGTGCGAGTTCAGCCCCGGCGGCCCGTCGGTCGATCCGGACGCCGCGCCCGAAGTGGACGCCGGTCAGGAGCTGCAGCGCATGGCCACCCGGGTGGACTTCCCGGTGCGTTCGCCGGAGCTGGGACAGGATTGGCAGGCGACGTCGGCCAACTCGGCGGCGGCCGTCAACCCCGAAGCCGACACCATCGTCCGCGTGGGGTGGCTCACACCGGGCGGCGAGTACATCCGGTTGTCGCAGTCGCCAGCCCCCGCGCCGTACGTCGTGGCCGACGAGACGGAGCGCTCGCCGGGCGCGCTGGAGGCCACCGGCGAGGTCACCGTCGGCGACCACGAGTGGCAGGAGTACCCGGCGCTGGAGAACGAGGTCGCTTGGGTCGTCACCCTCGACGAGGTGCAGGTGATGATCACCGGCAGTGCAGGCGAGAAGGAGTTCGGCGAGATGGCCCGTGCCGTGCTGGAGGCCGAGCCCGCGACGTGAGTCGCCCGGCTCGCCCCTACCCCTGTTTCCCGTTCGGCTCGGTCGCCGAAGCGCCTGCCTCCCCGTCCTCGTCTGCCTCCCCGGTGTCGTCGACCGTGGCGAGCGCGGCGTCGATGCGTTGCCGTGCGCCGTCGAGGTGGCGTTCGCAGACCTGCGCGAGCACCTCGCCCTTCTCCCACAGCGCCAGGGACTCCTCCAGCGACAGCCCGCCTGCTTCCAGCGCGCGCACCACCTCGATGAGCTGGTCGCGGGCTTGCTCGTAGCCGAGTTCCCGTAGCTGGCGAAGTTCGTCGCCCTGCTCGTCCTGCTCGGTGTGGGTGGTGTCGCTATCGGTCATCGTGTGCGTGCTCTCCCGCTGTCGGAACCTGGGAACGTGTGGCCGCCTCGCGCCCGGAGCCCGGCCCGTCCGCCGAGAAGGGCTGTTGCGGCGATGACCCGGTGAATGATCCCGCCTGCCGGATGGTGGCCGAAGCTGCCACGGGTGTCACATCGTGCACGGTCGCCCCGATCGCCCCGTCACCGACCCGGATCCGCAACCGGGTCCCCGGCTCGACCTCGGCGACCGAGCGCAGTACGGCGTGCTCGCCCCCGGCCGTCGGGTACTGCACCACCGAGTACCCCCGTTCCAGGGTCGCCGCCGGGCCGAGTGCGGCCAACCGTGCCCTGGCGGAGGCGAGCATGGCCTGCTCGGCTCCGAGGATCCCCACGACCGCACGCCGTGCTCGCTCCCGGTACTGCACGACCTGCTCGCGCCGTTGCTCGATCGGGCCGTAGGGGTCGGCGAGCGCGGGGCGGCTGCGAACCTGTTCGAGGGCGCGTCGCTGCGTGTCGACCCAGCCGCGCAGCGCGCGGCGGGACCGTTCCCGCAGTTCGCGAACGCGGGCGGCTTCCTCTGCGACGTCGGGCACGATGCGCTTGCTGGCATCGGTGGGGGTGGAGCATCGGAGGTCGGCGACATGATCCAGCAACGGCGTATCCGGCTCGTGGCCGATGGCGCTGACTACCGGCGTTCCCGCGGCGGCCACCGCGCGGCACAGGGCCTCGTCGGAGAACGGCAGCAGGTCCTCCACGCTGCCGCCACCGCGGGCGATCACGATCACCTGGATGCCGGGGTCGGAGTCCAGTTTGGACAGCGCGTCGAGCATCTGGGGCACCGCCTGTGCCCCCTGCACCGCGGTGTTGATCACCGTGAACCGTACCGCGGGCCAGCGTGCCTGCGCGTTGGCCAGCACGTCGCGCTCCGCGGCCGAAGCGCGCCCGGTGATCAGTCCGATGCCGCGTGGTAGGAACGGCAGCGGGCGCTTGCGCTCCGCGGCGAACAGCCCTTCCGCATCGAGCAGCTTGCGGAGCCGCTCGATGCGAGCGAGCAGCTCGCCGATGCCCACCGCCCGGATCTCGCTGGCACGCAGGCTCAACGTGCCGCGCGCGAGGTAGAAGTCGGGTTTGGCGTGCACCACCACGCTGGCGCCCTCGCGCAGCGGCGGCTCGGTGCCGCGTAGCAGGGCCATCGAGCAGGTCACCGACATCGACACGTCGGCGGAGGGGTCGCGCAGCGTGACGAACGCCGTGCGGGTGCCCTGCCGCGCCGAGATCTGGGTCACCTGACCCTCCACCCACACGGGGCCGAGCCGGTGGATCCAGTCGGCGATCTTGCGTGCCACCGTGCGCACGGGCCACGGGTTCTCCGCCGTGGGTCGGTCCGGGGTGGCGTTGCCTGCCGAAGCCGTCACGAGCCGCTCTCGGGTCGGGTGCCCTCCCCGGACTCGCGCCGGAGCGTGGCGATGCGCCGGGACAGCATGCCGGTGAATGACGCGCGGTTCGCGTGTGCCTGCTCGTAGGCGAGCAGCTCCTCCACCTGCTGTGCCGTCAGTTGCCGGAGCCGTGCCCTGACCTGCGGCAGGGTCAATTCCCCGTACTGCGGCAGCCAGGAAGGGCCCGCGGTGCCTTCGGTGCTCATCGTGCCTTCCGTGGCCGTCGAGCCCCCGGTGCTCCCGGTTTCCCCTGTGTTCTCTGTGCTCGCTGTGCTCTCGGCGTCAGTCTCGGACTGCTCGCCGAGCCTGCTCCCGGCGAGTGCGCGTTCCTCCTCGGCCCACGGATCGTCCATCGCCTCGGTGGGCAGTTCCGGGTCGCCGCCCCGACGCGAAGGGCCGACCGCGGACGCGTGGCCGTTCCGGCCCGTGCCCGCGGTGGCCGTGTGGTTGGTTGCCGACCGTGCCTGGCTTGCCCCATGCGCGGCCGCTCCAGGGGAGTTTCGGGTTGGCCGTGCGGCGGCTCCGGGAAGGTCCTCGTCGAAGGTGGCCCAACTCGGCGTGTCGTCCTGGGGTTCCTGGAGCTCGGCGAGCGCCTCGTCGCCCTTGACCGCGAGCTCGGTCACCTGCTGCTGCAACCGCATGGCGAGCTGCATTACGTGACTGGCCACCGTGACAGGCAGGCCGGTGAGCTGCCGCGGCAGGTCCCTGGCGTGTTCCAGCGCGCTGACGGCGAGCCCCGTGGCGACGCGCACGGGCAGCGGGAGTGACTTCATGACCCCAGTCTCTCGCACGAGGTGCGGCATGCCCAGGCTGGCTCGCCGGTGCCTGCCTGGAGCCTAGCCGTATGACCTGCCGGATCGGGGCGACGGGTATGAGTACGGTCACCGGGGGCCGTCTCGCCGCTGGCGGCGTCCCCGTACCCGGTCCGTATGCTGGGGGCATGACTGCAGCCAGCCAGCAGGGACCAGCGGCGGGCAAGCGCGTATTGCTGGCCAAGCCACGCGGCTACTGCGCGGGGGTCGACCGCGCGGTCGTGACCGTGGAGAAAGTGCTCGAGCAGTACGGGCCGCCGGTCTACGTGCGCAAGGAGATCGTGCACAACCGGCATGTCGTGGACACCCTCCGCGAGCGCGGGGTGATCTTCGTCGAGGAGGTCTCGGAGGTTCCCGAAGGTGAGCTCGTGGTGTTCTCCGCGCATGGGGTCTCCCCTGCGGTGCACGCCGAAGCCGCCGAGCGGAACCTGCGCACCATCGACGCCACCTGCCCGCTCGTGACCAAGGTGCACAAAGAAGTGAATCGCTTCGATCGCCAGGACTACGACATCCTGCTGATCGGCCACGAGGGCCACGAGGAGGTCGAAGGAACCGCGGGCGAGGCGCCGCACAACGTGCAGCTGGTGGACACCGAGGAGGACGTGGACAAAGTCGACGTCCGCGACCCGTCGAAGGTGGTCTGGCTGTCGCAGACGACGTTGAGCGTCGACGAGACCATGGAGCGGGTCGACCAGCTCCGGGAGCGGTTTCCCAACCTGGCGGATCCGCCCAGCGACGACATCTGCTACGCCACCTCCAACCGCCAGGTGGCGGTGAAGGCGATGGCAGGCGAGTGTGATCTGGTGCTTGTCGTGGGATCGCAGAACTCCTCGAACTCCAAGCGGTTGGTCGAGGTGGCGCTGCAGGCGGGCGCGAGTGCGGCCCACCTGATCGATTACGCCTCCCAGGTCGACGAGAACTGGTTGGACGGGGTGACCACGGTCGGCGTCACCAGCGGAGCCTCGGTGCCGGACTCGCTGGTCATGGAGCTTCTGGACTGGCTGTCCGAGCTGGGCTGGAGCGACGTCGAAGAGGTCACCACCGCGAACGAAAAGATCTCGTTCGCGCTGCCGAGGGAGCTGCGCAACAGCTCCAGCGTGCGGTAGCGGTGCCCGTGCGGCAGCGGGAAGTCAACGTTCTGGTGGGCGCCTGCGGGGCGCCCCTGGCCCGCGCCGCGGTTGGCCGGGCTGTGGTGGTCCGTCCGGTGGTTGCGGGCGCTGCCTGCGCTGCGGTGATTCGCCCCCGCGCTCGGGGGCGGGTGGCCTGCCTGCCTGCCGTTCCGCTTCCCACGGTCGCGGCCCCCGGGTGTCGCGTACTGCCCTTGTGGCATCGCCCCGCGTGGGCCGAGGGGCGCGGTTCCCGCCGGTGCCCTCGGCGCGATCGGCTCCCGGCCGTTGCCTGCCGGGCCGTTCGCGCTCGCCCGTCGTCCGGCCCGGCCGGTCACCGCCGGTGCGTTCGGACGGTCGGGGTTCGGGGCGTTTGCCGCGTCGCTCGGGTCTGTCGCTGCTGTCGCGCTCGGCCTTTGCCGGTTTGCGGCGCGCCGGATCGCGCTGCACGAGGAGCCGTAGCAGGCCGATCATCAGTGTCGTGGCCGTGGCCGCCGCCATGATGGGAAAGCCATGGATGATCGGGGTGCCGACCGCGAGAACCCGGGAGAGCGTGTCGGCGTCCCCTGGGATTCCCGAGGCGTACAGCACCACGCCGGGAACCACCAGGGCGAAGATCAGTGGTGGCTGGATGACGGGCCCGAACAGGTTACGCCTGCGCACCGCGCAGACCGCCAGCACGGCCCCGGCGAAGAATCCCGCCTCGAAGATCGTGCCGATCTCACCGTGCAGCCGGGCATCCACCACGGCGGCGCCTGCCGCGAGCAGTAGCGCGATCGCCGTCGCCCAGGACCAGGACAGGCCACGCCCGCTCCCGACGAGCGGGCGCTCGTCCCAGGCGGGCGCCTCGTTGGCGTCCTCGATGTCGTCGGCGTCGCGGCGTTCCCTGGAGCTGGCCACGAGATACCACCCTAGCGGGCGGGGCCGGTCGCGCGGTGGTCCGGTCGCTAGCCGGAGGAGCCGGTCGGCGACGGCTCCTCGCCGCGCCGCACCTCGGCGACCGAGGAGGGGCTTGCCGCGGCCTCGGTGAGCGGGGCGACCGTGCTACGGAAGCGTTCCAGGGCGTCCAGCTCCTTGCGCCGGGCGGCGATGAAGCGCTGCAGGTGGGTTGTGGATACGTTGACCGCGTCCACCGCGCCGCCAGCCGCCCGGTGTGCCGTGGCGGCCTGGGTGCGGAGGTGCTCGACATCCTCGGCCAGCGCGCGGTCACTGCCTGCGAACAGCGCGGCCGAGGCCAGGATCGCGAATCCGGTGGGGCCGCAGAGGAACACGCGGCGATCCAGCAGCCACCTGAGCAGTTCCTCGTCGGTGTCGAGCGCGGTGACCACCGCCGCGTCCGACGGTACGAACATGATCACCCCGTAGATCGCGTCCGCCCAGCGCTCGTACCCCTTGCCTGCCAGCTCGGCAGCCCGGGAGCGGAGGTTGCGCACGTGCACCCGCAACGCCTCCCGCCGTTCGGCGGGATCGTCGGTTTCCATTGCTTCGGCCCAGCAGGCCATGCTGGCCTTGGCGTCGACGGGAACGCTGCGCCCACCACCGACGTGCAGCACCAGGTCCGGCTTGGCGGCGCCGCCGCCAGCCAGGTCCGACTGCACCGTGAAATGCAGGCCCTCGCGCAGGCCGAGCGCACGCGCGGTCTGCGTCAGGACCTGCTCGCCGAGCTCGCCACGGCCGGAGATGGAGGCGAACGCCACCTGGTAGCGGCGCAGCGCGTCCTGCTGCTCGTCGAGCCTGGCCCGTTCGGCGGCGAGATCGCTGACGGCGCGGTCCACCCGCCGCATGCTGTCGTCGTACAGCCGCCACAACACCGCGACGGCCACCCCGAGCAGCAGCGCGAGCACCACAGCGGCAGTGGTGATCACCGTCGACGTCACGGGTTCCTCACTTCCTCCCTCGATGATCCAGTACGGGGCCAGCATCGCAGCAACCACCGACAGTACTGATCGGTGATCGGTAGTGACCGCGATCGCCTGTCCGCGCGCTGCCGCCGCCGACACGGCGGCGACCGTGATGATCGTCGGTCACGGGGCGAGCACTACCGTGGAGCCATGCGACTGCTGCACACCTCCGATTGGCACCTGGGGCGCACCTTTCACGGTGCCGACCTGCTCGCCGATCAGGAGTCGGTGCTGGACCGTCTCGTCGAGATCACCGCGAGCGAGGGTGTCGACGCCGTGCTCGTCGCAGGCGACATCTACGACAGGGCCGTCCCTTCGGCGGAGACGGTGCGGGTGGCCACCCGCGCGCTCGAGCGGATCAGGCGGGCCGGGGCCGAGCTCATCATCACCTCGGGTAACCACGACTCCGCCGCGCGGCTCGGCGCGTTCTCCGGTTTCGCCGCGGCAGGGGGCCTGCACCTGCGCACCACGATCGAGGAGCTGGCAGAGCCGGTGCTGCTGCCGTGGGACGACGCGGCCACCGGGGGCGTCGCGGTGTACGGCATCCCGTACCTGGAGCCGGAGCCGGTACGGCACCTGCTGGGGATCGACGAGCGAGGGCACACCGCCGTGCTCGGTGAGGCGATGCGCCGCATCCGCGCCGACCTGGCAAGCCGGGAAGGCACCCGAGGGGTGGTGCTGGCCCACGCCTTCGTCACCGGCGCCGACGCATCGGGGTCCGAGCGCACCATCGCGGTCGGCGGGGTGGAGCAGGTTCCGGCCTCGGTGTTCGACGGCGTCGACTACGTCGCCCTCGGGCACCTGCACAGTCCCCAGCGGGTCACCGAGACCGTGCGCTACTCGGGCAGCCCGCTGGCGTACTCCTTCGCCGAACGCGCCGACCGGAAATCGGTCTGGCTGGTCGACCTCGAGCACGGCGGGGTGACCGGGGTGCGGCGGTACGAGCTGCCAGTCCCGCGTGCGCTGGCGACCGTGACCGGCACCCTGGAGGAACTGCTCAGCGGTGAACAGTACGCCGGGCTGGAGGAGTGCTACGTGGCGGCGACGCTGACCGACCCGGTCCGCCCGCTGGAGGCCATGCGGAAGCTGCGGGAACGCTTCCCGTACGCGGTGCACCTCGAATGGCTGCCGGACGGTGACAGCGGCCGTGTGCCGCTGCGGTACGCCGAGGCGGTTCGGGGGCGTACCGACCGGCAGATCACCGGTGGTTTCCTGGCCGACTGCCGGGGAGCGGAACCGACGGGCACCGAGCAGGCCTGGCTGGACGAAGCACTGGCGTGGGCGGGCACCGCCGAGCGGCCCGGCCACGCCGGGGACGGGGGTGATGCGGAGTGAGGCTGCACCACCTCGAGGTCAGCGCGTTCGGCCCGTATCCTGGCCGGGAATCCGTGGACTTCGACGCGCTCGGCACCGACGGCCTGTTCCTGCTGCACGGCGATACCGGGGCGGGCAAGACCACGCTGCTCGACGCAGTCGCGTTCGCGCTGTTCGGCACCGTTCCCGGGGCGCGGGGCGAGGTCAAACGGCTGCGGAGCGATCTGGCCGACGGCGAGACCCCCACGGAGGTCAGCCTCGAGCTCACGGTGTCCGGCACCCGCTTGCGCGTGATCCGCAGCCCGGAGTACGAGCGGCCGAAAAGGCGCGGCAGCGGCACCACCACGCAACCGGCCAAGGCCTCGCTGACCTGGATTTCCGGGGTGCCGAGCGGGTACGCGCCCGAACCGATCATCAGGATCGACGAGGTCTCCCGCACCATCGGCAGGCTGCTCGGCATGAGCGCCGAGCAGTTCTTCCAGGTCGTGTTGTTGCCGCAGGGAGAGTTCGCGCGCTTCCTCCGTGCCGAGACGGGTGAGCGGGAGCAGCTGCTCGAGCAGCTGTTCGCCACGCACCGGTTCGCCGACGTGGAGCGCTGGTTCCGGGAGCGGCGCGCGCAGCGTGGTCGGGAGCTGGAGCTGGCGCGGGCACGGATGCGGGAATGCGCCGCGCGGTTCGCGCAGGTAGCGGGACTCTCGCAGCCGGAGGCGCCGGACAGCGCGTGGATCGCCGAGACACGGCGGCATGCCGCCGGGGAGCTCGAACGCGCTCGCGCCGCCGAGGCACGGGCACGCCAGGCGCGGGACCGCGCGGATGAGCTGGTCACCGCGCGGCGCGAGCGGGCCGAGCGGGTGCGCAGGGTCGCGGCCGCACGCGAGAAGCTGGCCGCCGCCGAGCGGCAGGCGCCGGAGATCGAGCGTGCCAGGCAGGAGCTGGCGCGGGCGCGGAGTGCGTCGACGGTGCTGGCCGCTCAGCAGCTCGCCGACAGGATCGGCGACGAGGTCGAGCGTGCCGAACAAGCTGAGCAGCGGCATACCGACGAGCTGCTCGGGCTCGGCGAGCAGCCCTCGGACGGTTCGGCGGCCGAGTTGCGGGCTCGGGCGGGCCGTATCCGGGAGGAGGCGGGAGCGCTGAGTACCGCCATTGCCGAGGCCGAGCAGCAGCGCGTGGACGAGCGCTCACTGGCAGGGCTGAACGAGCGCGCGCAGCGCGAGGCGGCGCGCGCCGCGGACCTGGCCGAGCAGGCACGGGCGGCGGTGGACGAGCACCAGCGCACCCGGCAGCACCTGCTCGACCTGCGGGCACGCCGGCTGGCCGGGATGGCAGCCGAGCTGGCTGGGCAGCTGGAGACCGGCAGCCCGTGCGCGGTGTGCGGGTCGGTGGACCATCCGGCTCCTGCCCGGCCGGTCGAGGGTGCGGTGACCGAGGCCGCCGAGCGCGAGGCCGAGCAGGTCGAGCAGCAGGCACACCGGGAACGCGAGAAGCTGGAGACCGCGCGCGCAGAGGCCGATCGTGCCGCCGCCAAGCTGGAGGCCGACAGGGTGGCGCTGCGGGATGCCGTGACCGAGCGGGCGGAGCGGCTCGTCGCGGCCAGGGGCGAGTACGACAGTGTCGAGGACCGGCGCGCCCATCTGCTGTCCGTGGTGTCCACACTGGAGTCTCTTGCCGAGGCGCGTGCCGAGCTCGTCGCGGGCAGGCGCAGGCTCGCGGAGCAGCGCGAGGCGGTGGCGAGCGCGGTCGCCGAGGCAGGTTTCGAGTCCCTCGACGCGGCGCTGGACGCCGCGCGGCCAGCCGGGACGATCACCGAGCTGGAGGAGCGGATCAACCAGGCGGAGGTGGCAGAGGCCGCCGCGCGCTCGGTGCTTGCCGAGCCGGAGCTGGCCGATGTCTCCCCTGACGAGGAGGTGGATCTGGCCGGGGCGCGGCAGGCCGCTGCCGCGGCGCGGGAGGAGGCCGAGGGGGCGCTGGTCACGCTCCAGGCCTGCGAGCGCACCGAAGCCGAGCTGGCGACGATCGGCGAGGAGCTGGACGCGCGGCTGGCCGAGCTGGCCCCCGCCGAGGCCGAGTTCGCCGAGCTGGATGCGCTCACCGACGTGGTCAACGGGCGGGGGCAGAACGCGCGCCGGATGTCGCTACGTTCCTACGTGCTGGCCGCTCGCCTCGAGGAGGTGGCGCTGGCTGGTACGCACCGGTTACGGGCGATGAGCCAGGGACGCTACGCGTTCGTACACTCCGACGCGGCCGGTGCCAGGGGGAAGCGGGGCGGCCTCGGGCTCGATGTGCTTGACGATTTCTCCGGCGCCGTAAGGCCGGCGAAGACACTCTCTGGCGGGGAGTCCTTCCTGGCCTCGCTGGCGCTCGCCCTCGGGCTCGCCGACGTGGTCGCCGCCGAGACCGGAGGGACGCTGCTCGACACGCTGTTCATCGACGAAGGCTTCGGCACCCTCGATGCCGAGACCCTTGACGTGGTGATGGGCACGCTGGACGAGCTACGCGCGGGGGGACGCGTGGTCGGGCTCGTCTCGCACGTCGAGGAGCTCCGCCAGCGGATCCCCACCCGCCTGAAGGTGATCAAGTCCCGCACCGGTTCCGCGCTGCGGCTGGAAGCGTAGGCGGTCCGGCAAGGGCTGAATGGCCTTCGTTCCGTAGCAGGCGTTGATCGTCACGTTCAGCGCCCACCCCGGGCACCGGGGTGGCGCTCGTGGTCGAGTAGCCACCGCTTGACGGTCAGGCCCCACTGGAAGCCGCCGAGGGAGCCGCCGCTGCGGAGCACGCGGTGGCACGGTACGAACAGGGCAGCGGCATTGCGCGCACAGGCGGAGGCAGCGGCCCGCACGGCAGTCGGGCGGCCTGCGATCGCGGCCAGCTCGGTGTAGGTCACCGGCTGTCCAGGGGGGACATCACGCAGCACCGACCACACCTGCTCGCCGAAGGCGCCGGATCGCTGCCGCACCGGGATGCGCGCGGCGGCGTCCACCTCGCCTGCGTGATAGGCGTGCACCGCTTCGGTCACCGGCCCGAGCTCGGCGGCCGAGCGCAGCTGATCCGGCGCGAGGCCGGTGCCGATCCTTGCGACTAGCTCGTCCACACGCGACGTCCAGCCGGAGGCCAGTACGGCGCCGTCGTGCGCTACGATGGCAGTGAAAGGGCCGACAGGTGTGTCCATAGTGGCCCATTGTGCGGTGGTCGTGGTGCTTCCCGTTGTGGTCATGCTGCGCTCGCTTTCGTCGTGGTCCTGCCGGTGGCGGCGTGGGCGCGCCACAAGTGCATGCCCGCGTAGGACCGCCATGGCCGCCAGCGGCGCGCGTGCTCGGTGAGCGCGGTGGCGGTGGCTGACAGCCCGAGCGTGGTCGCGCCTGCGCGCAGCGCGCGATCGGTGACCGGCAATACGTCGGGTGCGCCGAGGGCGCGCAGCGTCACGTAGTCGGCGGTCCACCGCCCGATACCGGGAATCTCGCACAGCTGCGCACGCAGCGTGTCGGGGTCGCAGCCGACGTGGAGGTCGATACGGCCGGTGGCCAGCTGCTCGGCGGTGGTCAGGATCGCCTCGGTCCTGGCGCGCGGCCCGCGCAGTACCCCGGCGCCGCCTTCGGCGATCATCTCCGACGAGGGGAACAGTAGGTCGGGCTCGGTCGTGCCGACGTTGGCCGTGGCGTCCACGTTGTCAGCAGCGGCCGCCGCGCCGCCATCCCGGCCATCCCGGCCATCCCGGCCTGCCGCGTGCCACCGCAGCGGCGTGCCGAGCTCGCGTGCCAGCCGTCCGGCGGCCGTCCTGGCGGCGGCCACCGATATCTGCTGGCCGAGCAGGGCGCGGATCAGCAGCTCGGCAGGGTCGACCGTGCCGGGAACGCGGATACCGGGCGCCGCACCGACGGCGGCGGCGAGCACGCCGTCCGCGGCGAGCACAGCATCGATCGCGACCGGGTCGGCGTCGGCGTCGAGTAGCCTGCGTAGCCGGGTGACGGCGCTGGTGAGGTCGCGGACGTCGGTGAGCCGAAGCGCGCACCGGACGTGGTCGGTGGCGGGTTCGAGGTGGGCCGACCCCACCCCGTGAGGCAGGCGCAGCGTGCGGGCGTAGCTCGCCGGATCACCGGAGGCCGAGGTCGTTACCGCCTCGACCCCGGCAACGGCCCTGGCTGCCAGGTAGCCGAGCAGGCCATCGGCGTCGAAGGGGAGCCGTACCGGCAACCGCAGACGCAGCTGCACGCCGCCATGCGGGGTCTGACCGGGCTCCGGCGTCCTGCCGGTCTGCCCTGCCGCCCTCGCGGCGCGCAGCCGCGAGGGCGGCAGCCCGAACACCTCTCTGATGGTCTCGTTGAACTGCCGCACGCTGGAAAAGCCCGCGCCGAATGCGACATCGGCCATGGGCAGCGCCGAGTGCTGGATGAGGACCCTGGCCGCGTGCGCGCGGTGCGCCCTGGCCAGCGCCAACGGCCCGGCGCCGAGTTCGGTGGTCAGCACCCTGCCCAGCTGCCGCGAGGAGTAGCCGACCCGGCGCGCTAGCCCATCGACGCCTTCGCGGTCGACGACGCCGTCGGCGATCAGCCGCATCGCCCTTCCCACCAGGTCGGCGCGCAGGTCCCACTCGGGAGAGCCGGGTACGGCGTCCGGAAGGCACCGCCTGCAGGCCCGGTACCCGTCGCGCTGCGCGGCCGCCGCCGTCGGGTAGAAGCGCACGTTCGGCGGCCGGGGGGTCAGCGCGGGGCAGGAAGGGCGGCAGTAGATGCCGGTGGTGCGCACGGCTGTGACGAACTGCCCGTCGAAGCGGGAATCCCTGCCGGTCACCACGGCGTAGCATCGGTTGAAGTCGCGCCACAACCCCGCCTCGCCCGCTGACCAGGCTTCCTTCGTCGTCATGAGCTCGATCGTGCCACGAGGACACGACCGGTGCTGGCGGGAATCGGACAGCACCACCCCACGGGGAGTCCGGTGAGGCGCCGATTCGTGAACCACATCGCCCGGCAGCCGAGCATGCGCCCACCGAGGTCCGCTCCGCCAGGGAACGGACCCGTACACTGGATCCCCGTGACCTTGACCCTCGGTATCGTTGGCCTGCCCAACGTCGGAAAGTCGACCCTGTTCAACGCGCTGACCCGTAACGAGGCCGTGGCCGCGAACTATCCGTTCGCCACCATCGAGCCCAATGTCGGGGTGGTGCCGCTGCCGGATGCCCGGCTGGACACGCTGGCCGAGATGTTCGGCTCGGCGCGCACGGTTCCAGCGACGGTGTCGTTCGTCGATATCGCCGGACTGGTCAAGGGCGCCTCCGAGGGCGCGGGGCTGGGTAACCAGTTCCTGGCCAACATCCGCGAGGCGAACGCGATCTGCCAGGTCATCAGGGTGTTCGACGATCCGGATGTGGTGCACGTCGACGGCAATGTCGATCCGTCGAGCGATATCGACACCATCAATACCGAGCTGATCCTCGCCGACATCCAGACCCTGGACAAGGCGCTGCCCCGGCTGCAGAAGGAAGCAAGGACCACCAAGGAACGCCGTCCCGAGCTGGACAACGCCACCCGTGCCAGGGAGATCCTCGACGAGGGGCGCACGCTGTTCGCCGCGCAGGACGAGGTCGATCTCGGCGGACTGCGCGAGCTGTCGCTGCTGACCGCCAAGCCGTTCCTGTACGTGTTCAACGCCGACGAGGGGGTGTTGACCGACCCTGCGCGACGCGAGGCGCTCGTCAAGCTGGTGGCACCCGCCGACGCGGTGTTCCTCGACGCCAAGGTCGAAGCGGAGCTGTTGGAACTCGACGATCCCGAGGCCAGCAGGGAGCTGCTCGCCTCGGTCGGGCAGTCCGAGCCCGGCCTGTACTCACTGGCCAGGGCAGGTTTCCATACCCTCGGGCTGCAGACGTTCCTGACCGCGGGGCCGAAGGAAGCCCGAGCGTGGACGATCCGGCAGGGCGCGACCGCGCCGGAAGCCGCGGGTGCCATTCACACCGATTTCCAGCGCACCTTCATCAAGGCCGAGGTGATCTCGTTCGACGCCCTCGTCGAGGCCGGATCGATGGCCGCGGCGCGCGCAGCGGGCATGGCGCGGATCGAGGGCAAGGACTATGTCATGGCCGACGGCGACGTGGTCGAGTTCCGCCACGGCGCGGCCTCCGGAGGCAAGAAGTGAACGCTCCCGCTGCCACGGCCCGGATGTCGCGCTGTGGGTGATCGAGACGGTGACAGCCTCCGCCGGGAGGTGCCACCCAGGATCGTGGTCGGCGCAGCGCTGGTACGTGCCGGTGCGGTGCTCGCGGCGCGGCGGAGCCACCCTGCTGAGCTGGCCGGGTACTGGGAGCTTCCCGGCGGACGGGTGGAACTCGGCGAGTCCGAAACGGACGCGGTGCGCCGGGAGCTCGGTGAGGAGTTGGCGCTCGATGTCTCGGTCGGCGGCAGGCTCGGCTGGGATGTCGAGCTCGCCCCCGATACCGTGCTTCGCGTCTACCGAGCGAGCCTGGCCGATCCCGGCGCGGAGCCGGTCGCCCGCGAGCACGCCGCGTTGCGCTGGGTCGGCGCTGGCGAGCTGGACGAACTGTGCTGGCTGCCAGCCGACCGGGCGATCCTGCCGGAGTTGCGACGCGCGCTACGCGGGCGAGAGACGCCGGATGCCACCGGCATCCAGACGTGAACCAGGGTCGTACTCACCAGTCGGGTACAAAAATCGAGTATCACCAGTGCGGTAAACAGGTTTCACGGGCCGCTGCCGCGACTACTCTTGGAACATGTATGTCGCAGTGAGCACCTACACAGCACCGATCAACGAGATCGACTACGTACTGCCGGAGCATATCGAGTGGCTCGAGCGGCACTACGATTCGGGGGACTTCCTGGTCTCCGGCAGGCGAGAACCCCGGGTCGGCGGAGTGATCATCGCCAGACCGATGCTACGGGGCAAGCTGGACGCGATCCTGGCGACCGACCCGTTCTCGTACCGCCACCTGGCGCGGTACGACGTCTACGAGTTCGCGGCAACCAGGACCGCACCGGAGCTCAACTGGATCAACGAGACGGTCGCGGGCTGAGCCCGCCCGCGGTCGCGTGCCGGTGCCGTGACCCGGGGACGGGCGAGCTCAGCAGGGCCGATGTGTGCTGGTTCACAGGTGACGCTCGGGTAGCCTGAAAACGACCGCGCTCCCCATCGGCGTCGACCGAGGCCGGCTGGTAGGGCACTGCGGTCGGCTAGCCCTTCTCGCGATCTCAGGAGCCCATGCGTGTCCGTAGCAAGCGACATCACCAGCACGACGCGCACCGACCTGCGAAACGTCGCGCTCGTCGCGCACGTTGATCACGGCAAGACCACGCTCGTGGACGCGATGCTGCGGCAGTCCGGCGCCTTCGCCGAACGCGGGGAGCCGGTGGATCGCGTGATGGACTCGGGCGAGCTCGAGCGCGAGAAGGGCATCACAATCCTTGCCAAGAACGCTGCCGTCCGCCGCGAGGGCAGCGATGGCCCGGTCACCGTCAACGTGATCGACACCCCGGGCCACGCCGATTTCGGCGGCGAGGTCGAGCGCGGCCTGGCCATGGTCGACGGCGTCCTGCTGCTTGTCGACGCAGGCGAGGGGCCGCTGCCGCAGACCCGGTTCGTGTTGCGCAAGACGCTGGAAGCCGGCTTGCCGGTGGTGCTGGTGGTGAACAAGGTGGACCGGCCGGAGGCGCGGATCGCCGAAGTGGTGGAAGCCACCTACGACCTGCTGCTCGAACTGGCCGCCACGATCGACGGGATGGACGATGCCGCGCTGGAAGCGGTCGTCGGTATGCCCGTGGTCTACACCTGCGCGCGGGACGGGATCGCGAGCCTGACGGCGCCCTCCGACGGGCAACGTCCGGACGGCGACACCCTCGACCCGCTCTTCGACACGCTGCTGGAACGCGTCCCCGCGCCCGAGGTGGTGCCGGACGCGCCGCTGCAGGCGATGGTGACCAACCTGGACGCCTCGCCGTTCGTCGGCAGGATCGCGTTGACCCGGATCCACGCGGGCAGGTTACGCCGGGGACAGACCGTGGCCTGGCTGCGGGCCGACGGTTCGACCGAGCAGGTGCGTATCAGCGAGCTTTACCGGATGCAGGGCCTGGAGCGGGTATCCGCCACCGAGGCGGCAGCGGGCGATCTCGTCGCGATCGCGGGCATCAGCGAGATCACGATCGGCGACACCCTGGCCGATACCGCCAACCCGGAAGCGCTTCCCCGTATCTCGGTGGACGAGCCCGCCATCTCGATGACGATGGGAGTGAACACCTCACCCCGTGCCGGGTTGGGTGGCGGCGACAAGCTGACCGCCCGGCTGGTGAAGTCCCGGCTCGACCAGGAACTGATCGGCAACGTCAGCATGCGGGTACTGCCAGCCGACCGCCCGGACACCTGGGAGGTGCACGGGCGCGGTGAGCTGGCGCTCGCGGTGCTGGTCGAGCAGATGCGCAGGGAGGGCTTCGAGCTCACCGTCGGCAGGCCCGACGTGGTGACCCGCACCGTGAACGGGGCGCTGCACGAGCCGTACGAGCGGCTCAGCCTCGAGGTGCCCGAGGAGCATCTCGGCAGCATCACCCAGCTGCTCGCCGCGCGCAAAGGGCGCATGGAGAGCATGTCCGGGCACGGTACTGGGCGGATCGCGCTGGACTACCTCGTTCCGGCGCGTGGCTTGATCGGGTTCCGCACCGCCTTCCTCACCGAGACAAGGGGCGAGGGCATCGCCAACCAGTCCTTCGAGGGCTACTTCCCGTGGGCAGGCGAGATCCGCCCCCGGCACTCCGGCTCCCTTGTCGCCGATCGCGCGGGCACGGTGACCACGTACGCGCTGATGCAGCTCGCCGACCGCGGCACGTTCTTCGTGGAGCCGGGCAGCCCGGTCTACGAGGGCATGGTGGTCGGTGAGCACCAGCGCCCCGAGGACCTCGAGATCAACATCACCAAGGAACGCAAGCTCACCAACATGCGCTCCGCCACCTCCGAGGAGCTCGAGCGGCTGGCCCGGCCGAGGAAGCTGGCCCTGGAGGAGGCGCTGGAGCTGTGCGCCGACGACGAGTGCGTCGAGGTCGCACCCAACGCCATCCGGGTGCGGAAGGTCACCCTGGATACGAACCAGCGGAACAAGGAACGCTCCCGGGCGAGGAGCAGGGACGCCGCCGCGGGAGGGCAGTCCTAGCGAGACAGGAGGTGCGCAGGCGATGCGGCGTCGAAGCCGCCTGCTGCCTGCCAGACTGCTGGCGGGTCTGGCCGCCGTCTCGCTCGCGGTGACCGCCTGCACCGGCAACCCACCACCCCCGCAACCGACCGAACCGACCCCTACTGGCGCCGCGGAAGCCGAGCCCGACCCGGATCGGATCGTCGTCGGGGTCGACTCCATCGAGGGTGGGTACAACCCGCACAAGCTCGCCGACGCCTCGACGGCCACCGCGGCCCTTGCCCGGCTGCTGCTGCCCTCGGTGTTCCGCGAAGGGCCGGACGGCGAACCGGTGCTGGACGAGACCGTTATGGACGGGGCCGAGGTGATCGAGGAGGATCCGTTCACCGTCGAGTACCGCATCAGGCAGGACGCCGCATGGTCGGACGGGGCACCGATCCGGGCAGCGGACTTCCTCTACCTGGCCGAGGTCATGCGTGCCGAGCCGGGCACGATCGACCCTGCCGGGTACCGGCTCATCGACGACATCGCCTCGCGGGACGGCGGGAAGCGGGTGGAGGTGCGGTTCCGCGAACCGTACCCCGGGTGGCGCTCGCTGTTCGTCAACCTGTTGCCCGGTCACCTGTTGAAGGACTCCCCAGGCGGCTGGCCGGATGCACTGGCGGACAGCTTCCCCGCCTACGGCGGGCCGTTCGCCATCGAACACCGCGACACCGCCCGAGGGGAGCTGGTGCTCGAACGCAACGAGCGGTACTGGGACGAGCCAGCTGAGGTGGATCGGATCGTGCTGCGCGAGGCGAGCCCGCAGGAGCTGGCCTCGTCACTGCGGGCAGGCAGTGGGCAGCTGGCGTTGACGGCCTCGCCGGGCGGCAGACGGGCGCTGCAGCGTCTCGGCGATGAGGTCGAGCTGCACACCGTCGCTCGCCCGGAGATCGCCGAGGTGCAGCTACGGGCCGCGAGTCCGCTGTTGGCCGACGAGCACCTGCGCGAGGCTGTGGTGGCACTGCTCGACAGGGAGGCGCTGCTCGACGCCGGGGCAGGGGCGGGCGAGTGGGTCAGTGCCGACGCGCAGGTGCTGCCACCCTCGGCGCGGGAGTACACGGCGACGATGCCGGAACGGTTCCACGCAGCCGATGCCGACCGGGCGGAGCGCGCGTTCGGCGCCGCCGGGTACCGGCAGGTGGACGGGCGTTGGCAACGCGCGGGCGGTCAGCCGCTCGAGCTGGTGATCGGTGTGCCCGGTGAGCGCGAGCCGTACGGCCGGGTCGCCGAGGAGCTCGCCGGTCAGCTGGAGCGGCACGGCGTCAGCGTGGAGATCGAGCCGGTGGCGCCGCGCGAGCTGGTCGCCATCGACGCCGACGCCCCTGCGGGTGGCCCCGGTACCGGCGTGCCGGAGGCCGGGCGGGACGGCATGCCGGACATCGCGGTGGCAGGTAGGGCCGTGGGGCACGATCCGGCCGCCACCCTGGCCTCCCGCATGGCGTGCCTGGCGGAACCCTCGGGACGGACCGGAGGTTCCGAGGACGGCGGCTCCGGTGAGGCCGGGGACAGTGAGGGTGACCCCGTCGGGCCGGTGGCGCAGCCCAGGCTGTGCACCGCGGAGGTGCGTTCGGCGGTGACCGAGGTGCTGACGGGGGAGGCCGAGCTGGCCGAGGTGCTGGATCGGGTCGAGCCCGAGCTGTGGCGGCGCCACACCCGGATTCCGTTGTTCCAACGCGCGGACACGCTGGCGGTCACCGGTGAGATCACCGGCGTGGAGGTGGGCGAGTCGATGGCGGGCGCGTTCGGATCGGCCGCCGAGTGGCGGTCGCGACGGTAACGCAGTAGGCGGCCACGGGGAATGATCTCGCTCACCCCGGTGGCACACATGAGACAGTGGCACAGAGTAGCCAGACCGCGGGTCGTTACGTTGCCTAACGGCCCCGCCGAACGTATTAACCCGTTCGGCGGATGGGGTGGCGTGAAGTGCATATCCGCAGGTGATCGCACTCCTCGCTCAATCGCGAGATCGTGGTGAAAGAGGTCACCCTTTGGTCACGATCTCTCGCGAACTGGTGACTCGGCGTGTTCCGCTTCCTAGTGTTCATCGGCGAGCTCGCCATACCGACAATGTGTGGTGCGTCATACGCTTCGGCCACACTCACCGGAGCGACGAGGGCCGCGCATGCCTAGCTGGCCCAGTGCGAGGAGGACACAGGACGTGATGAGAAGACCACGATTCGCTACCGCGACAGCGCTTGTCGCGAGCGGCGCGCTCGTGCTGAGTGCGTGCGCCGACAACGGAGAGGACGAAGCCGCGGACAACGGCGACGTCGGGGGCACGATCACCCTTGCGTGGCCCCAGCCGTACGACAGCTTCAACAACACAACCGCCGGGGCGAACTCGTTCGCCAACGGCATCGTCAACGAGTGGGTGACCACCGGCTTCTGGAACTACGCCGGGGAGGACGGCGAGGTCACGCCGAACGAGACCTTCGGTAGCTACGAGCAGGTCTCCGAGGAACCGCTGGCCGTGGAGTACTCGATCCACGAGGATGCCGTGTGGTCCGACGGTGAGCCCATCGACTGTGCAGACGCCATGCTGTGGTGGGCCGTGCAGAGCGGCCAGGTCGGCGACTTCTCCCAGGTCAGCACCATGGGAATCGAGGACACCGTCGAACCGGAGTGCGAGCCGGGCGACAAGGACTTCACCCTCGAGTACGAACAGCCCTTCGCCGACTGGCACAACAACGGACCCGGGCAGGGCAACAACGCGATGATGCCCGCGCACGTGGTCGCCGAGCAGGGCGGCCTGTCCACCGAAGAGCTCATCGAGGCGATCCGCGAGGGCGACGACGACGCCCTGACCGAAGCTGCCGAGTTCTTCAACGAGGGCTGGCTCATCGACGGGGCGCTGCCGGAGGAGGAGATCATCCCGTCCTCCGGGCCGTACAAGCTGGATTCCTACGCCGAGGGGCAGCACGTCACGCTCACCTACAACGAGAACTACTGGGGTGAGCCCCCGAACACCGGGACCATCGTGATCCGCGAGATCCCGGAGGAGCAGCAGGTCCAGGCGCTGGAGAACCGGGAAGTCGACATCATCAACCCGCAGCCGACCGTGGACATGGCCAACCAGATCGAGGCCGCCGAGGCCGCGGGCATCGAGTCGACCGTCGACGACCAGTACTCCTACGAGCACCTGGACTTCAACTTCGACAGCGGCCCGTTCGCGGACAGCCTGGAGCTGCGTGAAGCGTTCGCGCTGTGCGTGCCGCGGCAAACCATCGTGGAGAACCTGATCCAGCCGGTGCAGCCGGATGCCGAGGTCAAGGACGTCCGCAACATCGCGCCCTGGGACCCCGGCTTCGACGAGGCCATCGACCGGTCCTCGGAGTTCATCGAGGAGTACGGCGAGCAGGACATCGAGCGGGCACGCCAGATCCTCGAGGAAGAGGATGCGGTCGGCACCGAGGTCCGGCTGGAGACGCTGGACAACGAGCGTCGCAACAACGCGGGCACGCTGATCGTGCAGAACTGCGAGGAAGCCGGCTTCGACATGGAGTTCGTCTCCACCGGTGACTTCTTCGACACCGATGGCGGCTTGAGCCAGGGCACCTTCGACGTGGCCATGTTCGCCTGGATCGGCTCCTCGGTGCTGTCCAACTGGAACTCCACCTACGAGACCCCGGACGAGTGCACCGCGGAGGCCAAGGGCAACAACAACGGTTGTTACTCCGACCCGGCGATGGATCAGATGCTGGACGACATCCTGCGGGAGACCGACCGCGACGAGGCGCTGTCGATCGCGGCGGACATCGAGCGTCACCTGTGGGAGGACCTGGTCACCATCCCGCTGTACCAGCACCCGAACATCGCCGCCTGGCAGCCGGACATCGAGAACCTCGTGATGAACCCGACCCAGACCGGCCTGGTGTGGAACATGCCGGAGTGGAGCAGAGGGTGACGTGGAGTGACCGGTCGGGCTCGGCAGGTGAGCCGAGCCCGACCCCCTCCGCGTGACGAGGCTGGGTTCCGCACGAGCAGCCCAGGACTGGGAAAGTAGCCGCGTGCGGACCGGAGCTCGGAGCACAACAGCGGCGGGGCCGGTGAGATCGACCATCCGGTCCCGCCGCACCGTGCGCGCGATCCCATCCCCCTAACCTCTGCGACCCTGAGGAGACCTCAGCGCCATGCTTGCCTTCATCGCGCGGCGCCTGGTCGTGTCAGTCCTGGTGTTCCTCGCCGCCACCGTCGTCGTGTTCCTCATGGCGGTCAACGTCGGGGATCCGCTGGCCGAAGCCAGGCAGCTGCCGAGCGGTCCGGCCCAAGAGTCCGCGATCGCCGAGATCACCGAGCGGATGAACCTCGACGAACCCGTCTACATCCGCTACTTCCTCTGGCTGGGAGGGGTGCTTACCGGCGACCTCGGTGTCACCGCGACCGGCCACAGCGTCAACGCCATGCTGGAGAACGCCGTGGGCGCCACCCTGCAGCTGGTGCTCGGCGCCACGGTGCTGTCCATCGTGATCGGTATCAGCATCGGCGTCATCTCCGCGCTGCGCCAGTACAGCGGGCTGGACCTGTCGGTGACCTTCGCCGCGTTCCTGTTCTACTCGTTGCCGGTGTTCTGGGTGGGCACGCTGCTGAAACAGTTCGTGGCCATCGATCTGAACAACTGGCTCGCCGATCCCACGCTGGCGCTCTGGGTGATCGGTCTGGTCGCGTTGTTCGTGGCGCTGTTCTGCGCCTCGCTGGTCGTCGGTGACCGCCGCACCAGGCTGACCACGTTCGCGGTCGGCTTCCTCGGAATGGTCGCCCTGCTGTGGGCGCTGTCGGAAACGGGTTGGTTCGCCGACCCCGGACTGGGTGTGTTCGTGATCGCCGTGACCGCGATCGCGGGCGCGGTCGGCTTCACCACGCTGTTCAGCGGGCTGGACTGGAACAGCCCGGTGATGCGGGCTGCGATGACGGCCGCGGTGGCGGGGATCGTTTGCGCGCTGGTACTCGATCCGGTGCTGGCCGATCCCAACCTCGCGACCATCGGCCTGCTCGCGCTGATCACCGCGGCGGTGTGCTTCGCCTTCGGCTGGGTGATCGGCGGTGAGCTCTACCGTCGCTCGGCCATCCAGGCGGCGATGTGGACGGGCCTGTTCACCGGAGCGTTGATCTTCGTCGACAGGATGCTGCAGTCCTTCGCCTCCTACAGCGAGATGAAGGGCGGGCGCCCAGTGTCCACCATCGGGGCGGGAACACCCAACTTCGAGGGCACGTTCTGGCAGTCCGGGCTTGACTCGGTCGGTCACCTCGCGCTGCCCACGCTGGCGCTGATGCTGATCTCGTTGGCTACCTACACCCGCTACACCAGGGCGAGCATGCTGGAGGTGATGAACCAGGACTACGTGCGCACCGCGCGCGCCAAGGGGCTGCCCGAGCGTGCGGTGGTCACCAGGCACTCGCTGCGCAACGGCCTGATCCCGATCACCACGCTGACCGCCTACGACATCGGTACCGTCATGGGCGGTGCGGTGGTCACCGAGACGGTGTTCGGCTGGCGAGCCATGGGCCGGATGCTGCTGGACGGCATCCAGAACGGCGATCCCGGGCCGATCATGGCGTTCTTCCTGGTCGCGGGCGGGGCGATCGTGGTGTTCAACATGATCGCCGATATCACCTACGGCTTCCTCGACCCGCGGATCCGGCAGGCCTAAGGGAGGGTGCAGCGATGAGCGATGTAGATACCACGCGAACCCGGGCCCAGGCCGCCACCGACGCGGCGCAGGGCATGGGCGTGGAAGCGCGCAGCCAGGCGCAGCTGGTGCTGCGCCGGTTCCTCCGGCACAAGGGCGCGGTCGCCGGGCTGATCGGCCTGGGCGCCATCGTGGTGCTGGCGATGAGCTCGATCGGTTTCGGACCGATCCCCGGCTGGTGGCCTAAGGATTTCGCCACCACCGGCACCTTGGTGAACGAGGGGCGGCCCACGCTGAGCGTGTGGCCGAGCTTCCTCGGTGGCCCCGGCTTCCAGATCGGCGAGCACCCGTTCGGCCAGGACAACGTCGGCCGCGACTACTTCGCGCTCACCATGCGCGGTGCCCAGGTGTCGCTGATCATTGCGTTCATCGTGGGGATCGTGGCCACCTTCGTCGGTACCGTGATCGGCGCGGTCGCCGGGTACTTCCGCGGCAAGGCCGAGGCGTCGCTGATGCGGCTGACCGACGTGGTCATCACCATCCCCACGCTGCTGTTCGCCGGGCTGGTAGCGGTGATGTGGGGGCAGCAGGGGATCGTGGTGCTCGGGCTGGTGCTCGGGCTGGTCACCTGGACACCGACCGCGCGGTTGATCCGGGGCGAGGTGCTGTCGATCCGGGAGAAGGAGTTCGTGACCGCGGCCCGATCGTTCGGGGCCTCGTCGGTACGGATCATCACCAAGCACGTCCTGCCGAACACGGTAGGCATCATCATCGTCTCGGTGACCCTGGCGATCGCCACGGCGATCATCCTGGAGTCCGCGCTGTCCTTCCTCGGTCTCGGGGTGCAACCACCGGACACCTCGCTCGGCCGGATCATCAGCGACTACCAGAACGCGCTGACCGTGCGACCGTGGCTGTTCTACTGGCCGGGGCTGTTCATCATCGGCATCGTGCTGTCGGTGAACTTCATCGGCGACGGCCTGCGGGACGCCTTCGACCCACGACAGAACCGGGTGCGTGACTGACGGAATGGCGGACACAATGTCGACGAATTCGGACCCCTTCGGCGGCAGCGGGATCGGGGGCACTGGTGACACCAGTACCGGGGTGCATACGGGCATGACCCTCGCCGACCTGGATCCTCCGCTCGACGACGAGATCCTCCGGGTGGAGAACCTGACCGTGGAGTTCCCCACCGACGACGGGGTCGTCAAGGCCGTGCGCGGGGTGGACTACACCGTGCGCTCGGGTGAGGTGCTGGGCATCGTCGGTGAATCCGGCTCTGGCAAGTCGGTGTCGTCGATGGCGATCATGGGGTTGCTGCCCCGCAACGCCCGGGTGCGCGGCCGCATCGTCTACCGAGGCAAGGACCTGCTGGCCATGCGGGAGAAGGAGCGGCGAGGGCTGCGGGGCGAGAAGATTGCCATGATCTTTCAGGACCCGATGACCTCGCTCAACCCGGTGCAGACCATCGGGGATCAGCTGGCCGAGGCGGTGCTCTCGCACCATCTGGTCCCCCGCAAGCGGGCGTTCGCGCGGGCGCGGGAGATGCTCGACCTGGTGGGTATCCCCCGGGCGGCAGAGCGGCTACGCAGCTACCCGCACGAGTTCTCCGGCGGGATGCGCCAGCGCGTGATGATCGCCATGGCGATCATCAACGACCCCGACGTGATCATCGCCGACGAGCCGACCACCGCGCTGGACGTGACGGTGCAGGCGCAGATCCTGGAGAAGCTGCTCGAGGTCAAGGACGCGGTCAACGCCGCGATCGTGATGATCACCCACGACCTGGGGGTGATCGCGGGGATGGCGCATCGCGTGCTGGTGATGTACGCGGGCAGGCCGGTCGAGCTCGGCGACGTGGACGTGGTGTTCAACCAACCCCGCATGCCCTACATGGCCGGGCTGCTCGGCTCGCTGCCCTCGCTGGATGCCACCAGGCACGAGCGTCTGCGGCCCATCGAGGGCACCCCGCCGTCGCTGATCAACGTGCCGCCAGGGTGCCCGTTCTCGCCCCGGTGCCCGATCGCCGATGACAGCGCCTGCCTGACCGTGGAGCCGGATCCGGCGCCGACCGACCGGAACGACCACGTCGCCGCCTGCCACCACTGGGGCAAGCTCGCTCAGGCCGACGACCCGACGGCATTCTTCCGGCAGGAAAGCGAGAGGGCACGATGAGCGTGATGGCCGAAGACGCGCGAAACGAGGTGTCGCGCGGCTACCGCGACGCCCTGCTCGAGGTGAACGACCTCGAGGTGACTTTCCCCGTGCGCGGCGGCAGTGGTTTGTTCCGCCGCAAGGTGGGGGACGTGCATGCTGTCAGCGGGGTCTCGTTCGACATCGCGCAGGGTGAGACGCTGGGCATGGTGGGCGAGTCCGGCTGCGGGAAGTCCACAACCGGGCGGGCGCTGCTGCAGCTGATCAGGCCCAGCTCCGGTTCGGTGCGCTTCGAGGGTGTCGAGCTGACCACGATGCGACCGCGACAGCTGCAGGCGGTTCGGCGCGACCTGCAGATCGTGTTCCAGGACCCGTTCGCTTCGCTGAACCCGAAGATGCCGGTCAACGACATCATCGGCGAGCCGTTGCGGGTGCACCGGCAGTGGCGACCCGGTGGCCCCGAGCGGGTGGCCGAGCTGCTCGAACTGGTGGGGTTGAGCCCCGAGCACGGCAACCGGTACCCGCACGAGTTCTCCGGCGGTCAGCGGCAGCGCATCGGGATCGCCAGGGCGCTGGCGCTGCGCCCGAGGATGCTGGTGCTCGACGAGCCGGTCTCCGCGCTGGACGTGTCGGTGCAGGCCGGGGTGGTCAACCTGCTGGAGGACCTGCAGCGGGAGTTCGGGCTGGCGTACCTGTTCATCGCGCACGACCTATCGGTGGTGCGGCACATCTCGCACCGGGTCGCGGTGATGTACCTGGGCAAGATGGTCGAGACCGGCACGCGGGAGCAGATCTACCAGCGCCCGTCCCACCCGTACACCAAGGCGCTGCTGTCGGCCGCCCCCGCTGCGAATCCGGACAGCGAGCGGAGCAGGGAGCGGATCATCCTCGGTGGCGACGTGCCGAGCCCGATCGACCCGCCGAGCGGCTGCCGGTTCCGCACCCGCTGCTGGAAGGCGGCCGAGATCTGTGCCACCGAGGAGCCCGCCCTCGTCGACCGCGGTGAAGGCCACCCGGTCGCCTGCCACTTCCCGGAGTAACCCAAGCCGTGTCGGGTCCGCAGGCACCCCGTGTCGAGAGCCCGGGCATGTCGAGGTGCTGAACACGGGGTGTTGTAGCGGTAGACATGGTGTGCCGGCGCGCCAGACATGGGGTGCCGGAACGCGTGGCACGGCGGAGGAGCCATTACAGTGGCTGCGTGGACGACAGGTTGCTGCTGGTACACGCGCATCCGGACGACGAGTCGTTGACCACGGGCGGGACCATCGCGCGCTACGCTGCGGCCGGGGTGGAGGTCACGTTGGTGACGTGCACGCTGGGCGAGGAAGGGGAGATCATCCCACCCGAGCTCGGGCAGCTCGGGGCGGACGCCGCCGATCAGCTCGGCGGTTACCGCGCGGGTGAGCTCCAACGGGCGTGTGCCGCTCTCGGGGTGCACCGGCATTACTACCTCGGTGGGATCGGCCGGTGGCGGGATTCGGGCATGGCGGGCTCCGCGTCCGCACGGCACCCTCGCGCCCTGGTGGCTGGCGCCATCGCTGAGCAGGTCGAGCAGCTGCGCGCCGTGCTGGACGAGGTGCGCCCCCAGGTGGTCGTCACCTACGACGCCGACGGCGGCTACGGGCATCCCGACCACATCAGAGCGCACGAGATCACGATGGCGGCCACAGCTGACGCGGATCCGGTGCGGCGCGTGCTGTACACAGTGGTCCCCCGTACCCCGGCCGGACACGCGCTGGCTGCATTGCGCGAGTACGACGGGTTGCCGTTCACCGTGCCGGACCTCGACGAGCTACCGGTCGTGGCCGACGAGCGGGCGCACGTGGCGGTGGACGTGGCAGGCCACACCGACGCCAGGCTGCGCGCGTTGCAGGCACACCGCACACAGGTCAGCGTCTGGCGCGACCAGGCGGGTAACGGCGCGTGTTTCGCGCTGTCCAACGGGATGGCGTTGCCGAACGCGGATACCGAGTACTTCGAGCTCGCCCGTGATGTGAGCGAGGACGGCACGGGCCCGCGGGCGGGCGGCGCCGTCCTCGCTCAGCATCCGGAGGTGGCAACGGACCTGTTCGGTGGGATCCGATGAGCTCATCCGGCACACGCGAATGGCTGCTGCTGGCCGTGCTCGTCGTCGATGCCGTGCTGCTCGCGGTGCTGCAGCTGTTCTTCCTGCCGATGCGGTTGGACGGTAGGGTGCTGCCCGCCGCAGGCGACCTGCCAGTCCCTGTGGTCGTGGTGCTGGCGATGGTGACGACGCCGCTGCTGGTGGCCCAGGCCGCGCGCTGCGCGGCCGCACTGGGGCGTACACCGCTACTCGCGGGGCTCCCGCTGCTGGCGTGGCTGGTGGCCTTGCTGCTCCTCGCGGTCGGAGGGCCGGGTGGCGATCAGGTGTTCCTGCCCGACTGGCGCACCGCCGTGCTGCTGGCTGGTGGTGCGCTGCCCGGCGCGTTCGCCTTGGGACGCGCCTTGGGGTCGGGAAAGGCTGGCGCGCGCCGGGACGGCAGCCGGGCCGCTCCTACCGCGTCTACCGGGCCAAGCTCGGCCGCCACACCAGGTGCGCAGGCGCAGCGTGCCGGAGCGGGGGAGTGACCGGCGATGGCGACAAGAGTGACCGACCGGCAGGTCGTCGCGGTGCTACGACCGTTCGTGCGGGCCACCGGGCCGGTGCTCGACGTGCTCCGCGAAGCCGATCCGCTCAGCCTGCGTGCCAGGGCCGCGGCAGCGGCCGAGCGGGGCGATGTCCCTGACGAGCTGGGGCACTTGCCACCGGCGGTGCGCAGGTGGCTGCTCCGGCGGTTGGGATCCTGGCGCGTTCCCGGCACGCCCGCGTGGCGCCGGATGTCCCCTGCCCAGCGTGAGCGGTGGTGGATCAACCGTGTCGGCCGGTTCACCGCGCTGCTCGCCTCGCTGCCCGGGCTCGGTGGGGCGCTGGCACGGCGGTTTCCGGTGCAGAGCGCGCTGAGCGCGGCCTCGCAAGGGGTGCTGCTGTGTGCTATCGCCGGTGAGTACGGCATGACCGGCCACGCCGAGCGGGTGCGGATGATCGCCTGGGTGCTGTTCGGCAGGGACATCGATGGCGACCTGGCTGCCGGGAAGGACCCGTCCCACGATCAGGTCAGTGAAGATGCCGAGACGGCGGATCTGGGCAGGGAGCTCGGCGGCGCCGGGCAGTCGCGGCGTGGGCTCGGCTTGACGGCGGTGGCGCGGACGCTGTGGCGGCTCGGTCGTTCGCTGCAGGCGATCGGAGACGAGCTGGACGCCCGCCCCCGCGGGCGGTTCTGGCAGCGGTGGCTTGGCGCCATCCCGGTAGTCGGGGTCGTTGGCAATTACCTCGGCGAGCGCTCGGCGCTCAAGCGGGTGGCCCGCGCCGCGCGCGCCTACCGGCTCGCACAACAGCGCCCCCACCAGTGACGGCGGTGCCGGTTTCCGGCGCGGGGGTGCGAGCCGAAGGACTCCTTCGGTACATATACGGCACCCGAGGAGTCCTTCGGCTCGAAACCGAGCCGGCCTCACCGGTGCGGTACGGGTCAGCGCCAGAACATGAACGCCGAGAAGCCCGCTCGTGCCACGTCCACGTCCCCGCCGAGCAGGCCGTACACGGTGTCCGACAGCGTCCAGAAGGCGGTTCCCACCCCGGGGACCCCGATGATCAGCGCGAACAGTGCCAGTGGTGCCCAGGGACGCGCCTTGGCGCCGAGCTCGCGGGCGCGCGGTGACAGGTACGGTTCCAGAGCGCCGTAGCCGTCGAGACCGGGCACCGGGAGCATGTTCAGCACGAACGCCAGCACTTGCACCATCGCCAGATACGACAACCCGATCTGCAGCCCGACCGGCATGCTGACGGCGGTGATCAGCACGATCAGCGCCATTCCCACGGCCAGGTTGGCCAGCGGCCCAGCCAGCGATACCGCCGCGGCGACAGCGCGGGTGCGCAGCGCGCCCCTGTTGATCCACACAGCCCCGCCCGGTAGCGGGATCCCACCGATGGCCAGCAACAGCAGCGGTAGTGCCAGCGACAACATCGGATCGGTGTAGCGGCGGATGTCCAGCGTGAGGTAGCCCTTGGTGGCCACCGACGCGTCGCCACCCCGGTAGGCCACGAAAGCGTGACCGAACTCGTGCAGGGTGAGCGAGACCGCCCACCCGCCGAGCACGAGCGCTACGACCCCGATCGTGCCGAGGACGGTGCGGCTGTCGAAGTCGATGATCGTGGCGTCACCGACACGCTGCGCTGCGAAGGGAGCGTCGAACGCGAGCAGCGTGGCACCGAGCAGGGTGACGCCGAGCAGGCCGAGGAAGACCGGGCTGGGACGGGTGGCGGATCGGCGCATCTCCCCGAGTTTCCCGGTCGATGGCGTCGCTGCCGACGCCGGGTCAGGTTGCTGATCAGTGCACGCGGGCCGAGGATGAGGTCGGAAGAGGGACCGGGCACGCCAGTGCCGCAGGTGCTCTCGGGTATGTCGGCGTGTCGACTTGCGCCCAGGTCACTTTTTTATCCCCCAACCATGGGACTCCGCTTGACCGAATAGCATCACAGCGGTGTAATCACATTGATGTCATTCGCTGCAGCCCAGGTGGGTTGTATCGATCCGGCTCCGGGACACGCTCGACGTGGCCTCCCCGGTGCCGGGAGAGAACCGGCGTTGGAGTGAGAGGGGTCCTGCGCCGGTCCGGTGAGTGCCGGAGCCTCTCCGGCCGTACCGGGAAGCGAGTGATGTCCGCCAACTTCAACGCGTGGAAGCAAGGAGGCGGACGTGCGAAACGCGGACGTGAGCCACCAGTCGGGGGCGGGAATGCGCTGGACAGAGAACTCCGATCGGGAGGTCGACGTTCTCGCAGACCTGTTTGGCCTCGAGCAGGAGCAGGACTGGCAGGAACGCGCGCTGTGCGCGCAGACGGACCCGGAGGCGTTCTTCCCGGAAAAGGGAGGGTCGACGCGGGAGGCCAAACGCATCTGCCAGGGATGCGAGGTCCGTGCGGAGTGCCTGGAGTACGCGCTCGCCCATGACGAACGTTTCGGTATCTGGGGCGGGCTTTCCGAGCGGGAGCGGCGCAAGCTCAGGAAGCGGGCGGTCTAGACTCGGACCGACCTGCTTCTTGTCCCGCGAGCTCGGAGGCGTGGCCGCATGCACACCGCACCGGTTCTCGCGGTCCTGGTGTGCCACAACGGACAGCGCTGGTTGCCACGAGCGCTGGCGGCGCTACGGGAAAGCACGGTCCGGCCCAGCCGGATAGTCGCCGTCGATACGGGGTCGGCCGACGACACGGCGCGGCTACTGGCCGACGCCGCGAGCGGGGAGAACCCGATCATCAACGATCGGGTTACGCTGCCAGCCGACACCGGGTTCGCCGCCGCCGTGGCGGCCGGGGTCGATCACGCGAGCGAGGTGGCCGAGCCGGACGGGGATTCGGTCGAGTGGATCTGGGTGCTGCACGACGACTGCGCCGTCGATCCGCACTGCCTCGCGGCGCTGCTCAATGCCGCCGACGCGTCCCCATCGGCTGGCATATTGGGGCCGATCGCGCTGGACTGGGACGAACCACGGCTGGTCGTGGAGGCGGGTCTGACCACGGACGCCGCCGGGCACCGACGGGCCGATGCCGGGCTGAGCTCGATGCCCGTGTCCGGCGGCGAGCGGGGACAGGCGATCACCGCCGAACAGAGCTCCGAAGTGCTGGCCACGCCGAGCGCGGCAGCGCTGGTGCGCCGGAAGCTGTGGGACGATCTCGGCGGTTTCGACACCGACCTCCCGCTGCTGCGGGAGGATCTCGATCTCGGTTGGCGCGCCAACCGGGCGGGTTGGACCGTGCTGTGTGTCCCGACGGGCAGGGTGCACCACGCGCGCGCGGTGACGACGGGGCAGCGCGAACCGGCGGCGCTCGACGCCGCCGGTTACGCCGGATCCGCCGTGGCGGATCGGGTCCACGGTGTCCGTACCTACCTGGTCAACTGCTCGCGTATCGCGTTCCTGCTCGGCGTGCCGAGGTTGGCCGTACTCGCGGTGGTCCGGTCGGTGGTCTTCCTGCTGCTGGCGAAACCGCGCCGCGCGAGGGCGGAGCTGGCCGCGGGCGCCGTCCCGTTCCGGCTGGCCACGTTGCGCGCGGCTCGCCGTGTCCGCGCCTGCGCCGATACCGGGCGCCGCGTACCGAGCGTGCGAGGTCTGTTCGCCGGTCGGTGGCAGCGGGTGCGTGGTGCCGCGCGGGGCGCGGTGACGGCTATGGTGCGTCGCAAGGTGGCCGGTGACCTGGCCAGGAACCAGGCGGCCGAGCCCGAGGCAATGCGAAGGGTGACCGCGCTGGGAACGCTGGCGGCCACGCCGTCACGGTCCGAGTGGGTGCCGCCGGACCAGCCGATGTCGGCGGCACGACCGCTCACGGTACGCGGGCCGGATGGCGGGCGCTCGCGGGAGCTGCTGGCGGTGCCGGTGCCTGCGAGCCCGGCGGACGCCGACACCGGGGTCGCCGATGGCAGCGAGACAGCCACGGGCGGCGGCGAGCGCACCGCCGTCGCGACCGGTGAGGGCGCGGCGCCCGCACGCGAGGGACAGGCCGCCGACGCCACGGCGAGGCCGAGCCCCGGACGTGGTGCGGACCGGCCCGAACTGGTCTTCGTCGAGGTCCGGCGGGCGCGGGTGCTGGCCGCGACGCTGCTGGCGCCGCCCGTGCTGCTGGTACTCGCCCTCACCGCGCTGGCGGTGGTGTTGCACTTCGACCGGCTGGCAGGCGAGTTGGTGGGTGGCCGGCTGCTGCCCGTGGGCGACCTGGGCGAGGTGTGGTCGGCCTATCTCGCGTCATGGCATCCCGCGGGGGGCGGTACGTCGGCGCACGCACCCCCGGCGCTGGCGGTGCTCGGCATCCTGGGGGCGCCGCTGTACCCGGTCGGCGGTCCGTCGCTCGTGGTGACGGCGGTGCTGCTGCTGTCGGCCCCGCTGGCCGGGTTGAGCGCCTACCTGGCCACCAGGAGACTGCCTGTGGCCCGGTGGGTGCGGGCGGCGCTCGCGGTGGGCTACGCTCTGCTGCCTCCGGCACTGGCGGCCGTTGAGCAGGGACGTGTCGGGGTGGTGGTGGCACACCTGCTGCTCCCTCCGGTGGTCGCGGGGATCGCCACGGTGCTGCGGCCGAGCCTGGCAGGCGACCCGGCCGCGACCCGGTGGCTGCCGAGGTCGGTGACGGTGGCTGTGGGGCTCGCGGTGCTCGGTGCGTTCGCGCCGCTGACTCACCTGGCAGTGCTGGTGGGACTGCTGGTCGGCTTCGTGGTTGTGCCGTCGTCAGCTCGGATGGCGCGGCGGATCAGCTCGATGGCGGTGGTGGCGCTGCTGCCGATCGCGCTACTGCTGCCCTGGCCGGTCACCCTGATCACCGATCCCGAGCTCATCGTGCACGGCATCGGCGCCGGGGTACCGGAGGTGCCGGCACACGCCGGGCTGCTGCTGTCTCTGCACCCCGGCGGCCCCGGCGCCCTGCCGGTCGGGGGGTTCCTGCTGGCGGCTGCCCTCGTGGCGCTGGTGTTGCGGCCGACGCTACGGGCGGCGGCCGGGCTCGGCGCGCTCATGCTCGGCGGTGCGGGGCTCGCACTGCTGCAGGCGGTGCCCGTGCCGCCTGCCGAGGGAGGCCAGGCGCGGCACGCCTGGGCGGGCGAGCCGCTGCTGATGATCGCGATCGGGTTGCTGCTGATTCTGCTCACGGCCGCATGGCGGGTGCCGCGGAGGGGGCAGGCGAGTGCCGACCAGGGGCAGGCCGTAGACGATCCGCGACCGCGCCATGGGCCGCTGTCGCGGGGCCTTGCCGTGGGCACCGCGGTGGGGTTGCTGGCCGTATTCGTGCTCGGCGCCGTGATCCCGGCCGGTGAGGGGCCGCTGCGCCCGGCCGAGACGGCGCGGCTGGCGCCATCGGTGGCAGCGGAGCTGGCGGATAGCGGTGAGTCGGTGCTGGTGCTGCGCGCCGACGGCGATCCACCGCGGCAGGCGGCCGGGGGGATGCCTGCGTTCGGTGACGGCGACCTCCCGCTGCCCGAGGGCACCCCTGAGCGGCTGCTCGACTGGCAGCGGGCACTGATCGGCGGGCCCGAGCGGCCACGCGGCACCGAGCAGGAGGTTCGGGACGCGATGACCGCCGCGCGCGCGGCCGGGGTGCTCATGATCGTGCTGCCGCACGGCGTGCCTGCCGATGGCCTGCTCGCGGCGGGGGGAGATCTGGTGACCTCGGCCGCGCCCACCGCCGATGGCAGGCACGTGGTCCGCCTCACCCCGGTGGGTGGGCAGGTGACCCTCATCGCCCCCGAACTGAGCAGGCGTGCCGTCGACGGGCAGCCGCCACCGGCTGAGGTCGCCGGCGACGGGGTCGCGGTGGTCGATGCCCGGCTCCCCGACGTGCGGGCGCGCGTCTCGGACGGCGCGGCGGGACGGCTGCTGGTGCTGGCGGCGACCTACGATGCCGGGTGGCGGGCCGCGATCGACGGCGAGCAGGCGCCGATCGTGCAGGCATGGGGGCATCAGGTCGCTGTCGAGGTCCCCACCCGCGAGGCCGAGGTGGTGGTGGAGCATCCCGGCACGACCCGGACGCTGTTGCTGCTCGCGCAACTCGGCGCGGTGCTGTTCAGTGTGCTCACCGCGATTCCGCCGCGCCCGGGCCGTGCAGGTCACGCAGGTAACCCTGCTCGCGCGGGCAGCGGGCCGCGCAAGCACCGGGCGGCATAACACCCCGACGCGTGACCAAGCCCCCTGACGCTCAGTGGCCCTCGATGATGTCGGGGTCGAGCCCGAGGTACACCGCGATCTGCTCCACCAGCACCTGGTGCAGGAACTCGACGAGGGTGTCGTGCTCCGGCGCTCGCATCTCGATGGGGCGGCGGTAGAGCACGATGCGGGCGCGGGTGGGAAGCCCCGCCTGGTCGACGCCCGCGGGGACGAGCCGGGAAAGCGGGACGGACCCGTCGTGCAACACGCCCTCGCCGTCGCTCGCGGGCGCAGTCTTGCGCACGTCCGGGACGTCGTCGACGGCTACGTCCAGGTTGACGAGCTCGGCGTGCCATCTGGCCTCGATCGGTTCGAGCGCCTCGACGACCGCGGCGTCGAAGCGTTCCGATTTGCTCGACGAGGCGGGCAGCGTGGCAGGCAACAGGGGTCCGCGCAGGCCACGCCCTCGCCGGTCCCTGCGGAGCCTGCGGTGCGAACGAGAGCTGCGAGTGGATCCCACGGTGTGAAGGGTACGCGGGCCGTGGCTGCTGTGTCGTCCCTGCCAGCCCTGCCAGCCCTGCCAGCCCGCACCGGCCCGTGCCGAGCATGATCGACAGAGTGGGGAACCCTGC
Source organism: Haloechinothrix sp. LS1_15 (assembly GCF_033042135.1). Taxonomy (NCBI): domain Bacteria; kingdom Bacillati; phylum Actinomycetota; class Actinomycetes; order Pseudonocardiales; family Pseudonocardiaceae; genus Haloechinothrix; species Haloechinothrix sp. LS1_15. The sequence goes on from NZ_WBXM01000002.1 coordinate 150,050, forward strand.
GGGCCCGGCGTGCCATCGCGACACCGCCCGGCCGAAGGGCTACAGTCCGGAACTGTGCCAAGCGTACGCGTATGTTCCCGCACCGGCTGCTTGCAGGCCGCCGTCGCGACGCTGACGTATGCCTACAGCGACTCCACGGCCGTCGTCGGCCCGCTGGCGATCGCGTCCGAGCCCCATTCGTACGATCTGTGTGAGCATCACGCGATGCGGTTGACCGTCCCCAAGGGGTGGGAGGTCGTGCGCCACGAGGGTGAGTTCGGGTCCACCGAGCCGTCCGGTGACGAGCTGACCGCGCTCGCTGAGGCGGTCCGTGAGGCGGGCAGGCCGCACGGTGTGACCGCCGAGGAGGAGTCCGGGCACCAGCACCCGGCTGCCCGGCGCGGTCACCTGCGGGTGCTGCCCGACCCGGTGGACCGGTGACGTCGGTGCTCGCCGGGACGGTCGATGACCGGGCGACCGATGGACAGCCCGGCTCGCCGCACGAGTAAGCTCTCGGGCACCGCCCGCGGCGCGATAGGTGCCGCGCTCCCTGCGTGGTGGGTGCGGCGTTCGAAGAACGGCACAGGAGAAGGCGTGAGGGATCTTTCGGGGATCGTCAAGGCCTACGATATCCGCGGCATTGTTGGTGAGCAGCTCGATGCGGAGCTCGCCGCGCAGTTCGGCGGGGCCTTCGCCAGGTTGGTCGTGGCCGAGGCGGCCTCGGCTGTGGTGATCGGGCACGACATGCGCCAGTCCTCGCCCGGCCTCGCGGAAGCGTTCGCCGAGGGGGTCACGGCGCAGGGCATCGACGTGATCCGGATCGGACTGGCCAGCACCGACCAGCTGTACTTCGCCTCGGGGATGCTGAACGTGCCTGGGGCGATGTTCACGGCGAGTCACAACCCCGCCGAGTACAACGGGATCAAGCTGTGTCGCGCTGGTGCGGCGCCGGTGGGTCAAGAGTCGGGGCTCGCCGAGATCCGCGAGGTCGTAGAGCAGGGTGTACCGGAGTTCGCGGGCGCCAACGGCACCGTCACCGACCGCGACGTCCTCGACGATTACGCGGCGCACCTTCGCAAGCTCGTCGACCTGTCCGGTTCGCGCCCGCTGAAGCTGGTGGTGGACGCGGGCAACGGCATGGCGGGACACACCGTTCCGACGGTGTTCGACGGCTTGCCAATCGAGATCGTGCCGCTGTATTTCGAGCTCGACGGGACCTTCCCGAACCACGAGGCGAACCCGCTCGACCCGGCGAACCTGGTCGATGTGCAGCGGATGGTGCGGGAGGTGAACGCCGACGCGGGTATCGCCTTCGACGGCGACGCCGACCGGTGTTTCGTGGTCGACGAGCGCGGCGAGCCGGTGTCGCCGAGCACGATCACGGCGTTGGTGGCCGTGCGTGAGCTCAGCAGGGAGCCGGGCGGCACCGTCATCCACAACCTGATCACTTCCCGTGCCGTTCCCGAGATCGTGGCCGAGCACGGTGGGGTGCCGGTACGCAGCAGGGTCGGACACTCGTTCATCAAGGCCACCATGGCCGAAACGGATGCGATCTTCGGCGGGGAGCATTCGGCGCACTACTACTTCAGAGATTTCTGGCGGGCCGATACCGGTATGCTCGCGGCCATGCACGTGCTTGCCGCCCTCGGCGAGCAGGAGCGGCCGCTGTCCGAGCTGGCTTCCCGCTACGAGCGCTACGTCGCCTCCGGCGAAATCAACTCTACTGTGGATGATCAGGTCGCTCGGCTGCGCGCGGTGAAGGAAGCTTTCTCCAGCCGTAACGGCACGCGTGTCGACGAGCTCGACGGGTTGACCGTGGAGCTTCCCGGTGGGGCGTGGTTCAACCTGCGTGCCTCCAACACCGAACCGTTGCTGCGGCTGAACGTGGAGGCCGCCGACGAGGATACGGTGCGGTCGCTGACCGACGAGGTGCTGACGATCATCCGCGCGTGACCCGTACCGCGGACGGTGTCGGATCGCGCCGTTCCGTGGTATGGAGGAAGCAGTAGGGAGGAAGCATGGCCTTCACTGTTGACAAGCAGCTGCTGGAGATCCTGGCCTGCCCGGCGCGGGATCACGGCCCGCTGGTGAAGGGAACGACGAGCGATCCGGGTGCGGACGTGCTCACCTGTACCGAGTGTGGCCGCCAGTACCCGATCCGTGACGGCATCCCCGTGCTCTTGCTCGACGAGTCCCACCGTGGCGGTGACGGTGGCGACACCGAAGCACAGGAGGACGAGCCCGATGACCCGGACGTCACGCGTACCCATGGTGCTTGATGACACCCTGCTGGACGATCCAGCCCGGCTCGCCGACGCCGATACCGCCGGGGTGTTGCGTGCCGCGGCAATGGCCGGTGCGCAGGTTCGTGCGAGCCACGAGCAGGCGGCCGAGCTTGACCTCGCAGGCAGGCTCGGCGGTCATCAACCAAGGGCGTTGATCCTGCTCACCAGGACCGGCACGGGTGCGGCCGTCGCCCGGATGCTCGTCGCGTCGCTGACCCCCCGCTGCCAGCTTCCCGTCGTGCTCGCCGACACGGTCCCGGAATGGGCCGGACCGCTGGACGTGGTGTACGGGCATACGCACGACCCTGGCGATCAGGAGCTGGCGGAATCGTTGGCGCGGGCGTGCCGGCACGGGGCAGGCGTGGTGATCTCCGCGCCCGCCGACGGTCCGGTCGCCGCGGCGGTCGCGGGCAGGGGGAAGGTGTTGGCGCCCCGGTCCGAGTTGCGCTCCCGCCGGGATGTCACGCACGCGCTTGCTTGTGGCCTGCAGGTCATCTCGGCCATGGGGCTGCGCGAGGTCGATCCGGTCGCGCTGGCCGACGAGCTCGACGCCGAGGCCGCGCGGAACCAGCTGGGACACGAGTCGTTCGTCAACCCGGCCAAGTCGCTGGCACTGCGGCTCGGTGACCGGATCCCGCTGCTGTGGGGGCTCGACCCGCTGGCAACGGCCGTGGCCGGTTACGCGGCCGAGGCACTGGCCACCGACGCCGCGATGGTGTGCGACGTCGCCGACTACCGGCACGCGGTCACGCGCACCGCGCTGCACCGTGCCGCGGTGTCGCTGTCGGAGTCGCATGACATCTTCGCCGACCCGTACGAGTCCGGCGCGGCCACCACCGGCCCCGAATTGCGGGTGATACTGCTCGCGGTGCGGGACGGGCCCGAGGTGGCGGCTACCAGAAGGATGGCCGAGGACACGCTCGGTGCCGCGGACATCATCGACGCGGCCGAGGAGGTCACTGCGGAGGAACCGGTCCGTGCCGCGGTACTTGCCCTGCGGTTCGAGCTCGCCGCGATCTATCTGGGGCTGGCCACCGGCACGATCGGGGGAGCGGGCCAGTTCGCTCCGGCGTAGCTCGGCCGCGCGGCGATCGTTGATACTTTCGCGGTCATCGATGGGAGCGTGACGATTCTTGGATTTGCTGCGCAACGCGGTGCGCGCCTACGCGTGGGGATCGCGGTCGGTGATACCGGAGCTGCTCGGTAAGCCGACCCCAGCCGCTCACCCGGAGGCCGAGCTGTGGATGGGCGCGCATCCAGGGGACCCGTCCGCGGTCGAATCGGCCGACGGCAGCGAGTACAGCCTACTCGACATGGTGGAGGCCGATCCGGCGAACCAGCTCGGCGATGCCTGCGTGCGGCGATGGGGGAACCGGCTGCCGTTCCTGTTGAAGATCCTCGCTGCCGAGGAACCGCTGTCCATGCAGACGCATCCGACCATGGAGCAGGCCCAAGCGGGCTATGCCAGGGAGGAAGAGGCCGGTATAGCCAGGGACGCCGGTGAGCGGAACTACCCGGATCCCACGGCCAAGCCCGAGCTGGTTTGCGCGCTGACCGAGTTCCACGTGCTCGCGGGTTTCAGGGACGCCAACCGCACCGTGAAGTTCCTGCGCGCCATCGAGACGCCGTGCCTGAGTGGTTACACCGACCTGCTGGCCGGGCAGCCGAATGCCGACGGGCTGCGCGCGCTGTTCACCACGTGGATCACGTTGCCACGACGGACCATTGACACGCTGCTGCCCGAGGTACTCGACGCGTGTGCCACGCACGCCGAGGCCGGAGGGGAGTTCGCGAGCGAGTGCCGGACGATCACCGAGCTCGGTCACCGACACCCGAGTGACGCCGGTGTACTGGCCGCGTTGCTGCTGAACCGGATCGTGCTGCGGGCGGGTGAGGCGATCTACCTGCCGCCCGGCAACCTCCACCTCTACCTGCACGGTACCGCCGTGGAGATCCTCGCCAACTCGGATAACGTGCTGCGGTGCGGTCTCACTCCGAAACACGTGGATGTCCCCGAGCTGCTGCGGGTGGTGAACTTCACCAGCGGGCCGACCCCGGTGCTGCGAGGTCAGCGGGCGGACGAGACGGACCGCAGGCTGGTGTACGTGACCGAGGCCGCTGAGTTCGAACTGTCGCGGTTGTATTGGCCGTCGGGCGACCGGCAGGCGGCGGCGGTGCCCGTGGCGGGGCCGCGGATCCTCGTGTGTACCCAGGGTGAGGTGCGGCTGCGCGTCAACGGGGAGACGCGGCACGACGTGCGGTTGCCGCGGGGCAGGTCGGTGTGGCTGCCCGCTTCGGACCCGGCAGTGACCGTGTGGCCCACCGAGGACGCGGGTGCCAGCCAGGTCTTCTGTGCCTCGCCGGGAGCGCTGTAGCGCGCGGTCGGCCGATGCTGGACCACGGAGGCCGCTGGGCCCGGGGGCCGAGCAGGCTCGAAATCGGGACGCACGTCACGGTAAGGTGATCCTATCTTAGGTTAGGGTTACCTACCGGGATGTGTGTTCGTGTACCCGCGACCTCGGTGAGGAGGCCCGATGACGAGGCAGGCGTTCCGGCGGCTGGGCGCGGTCGCCTTCGCCGCGGCGCTGTTTGTCGTCCTCGTGGCCTGCGGTACGGACGTGACCGGCGATACCGGTGAGCAGGCCGCGGAGGAGGGTGGCGGCCAGAGCACCCTGACGATCTACTCGGGGCGTAACGAGGAGCTGGTCGGCGGCATTCTCGAGCACCTGGAGGACACCACCGGGTACGAGATCGAGGTGCGCTACGGCGACAGCGCCGAGCTGGCCGCGCAGCTGCTCGAAGAAGGCGATCGCACCGACGCCGACCTCTTCTTCTCCCAGAACGCCGGCGCGCTCGGCGCGTTGCGCGAGGCGGGGATGCTGCGCGAGCTCCCGGAGCGCACGCTGGAGGTCGCGCCGGAACGCTTCCGTGCCAGCGATGGCACCTGGGTGGGAACCTCGGCGCGCGCCCGCGTGGTCGTCTACGACCCCGATCAGGTGGATGTCGACGACGTCCCGGGAAGTATCGATGAGCTCGTCGACGAGACCTGGGAAGGCGAGGTCGGCTATGCCCCGTCGAATGCCTCGTGGCAGTCCTTCGTCACCGCGTTGCGGGTGCTGGACGGTGAACAAGCCGCCCGCGACTGGTTGATGGACTTCCGTGCCAACGAACCGGAGGCGTTCGAGTCGAACACCCCGATCCTGGAAGCCGTCGACAGCGGGGAGATCGCGCTCGGGCTGATCAACCATTACTACCACCAGGCCTGGGTGACCGAGCGCGGTGCGGGCGCGGTCAACGCCGAGCGGCACCACCCGGACGGCGGCGACGCGCTCGGACTCGTCAACGTGGCCGGCGTCGGTGTGCTGGATACCAGCGAGGCACCCGAGGCCGCTGTGCACGCGATCGACTTCTTGCTGTCGGGCACCGCGCAGCAGTACTTCGCCGACGAGACGGCCGAGTACCCAATGCGGCAGGACGTCACCTCGACCAGGCACGAGCTCGGCGAGCTCGACGAGCTGCCCGGTCCCGATATCGACCTGTCCCGGCTATCCACGCTCGACGACACCCTCGAGCTGCTCCGCGACGTGGGGCTGTCCTCGTGATCGGTACGCAGGCAGCTCCCCCACCGCGGCCGCGTCGCCCGCTGGCGAGGGCGCTGCTGCCCGACGCGGTACGTAACGCGCCGCTGCTGGCCACGGCTGGGCTGGGTGTCGCGGTACTGGTGCTGATCCCGCTCGGTTATCTGGTGGTGCGCGCTTTCGAGCGGGGCACGGATACCTTCGCCGCCCACGTCTTCCGCGAGCGTACGTTCGACCTGCTGCTGCGGAGCCTGACGCTGGCCGCCGCGGTGACGCTGGCCTGCGTGGTGATCGGCGTCCTCGCGGCCTGGCTCGTGGTGCGCAGCAACCTGCCGTTCCGGGGTGTGTTCGCGGTGCTGTTCACGCTGCCGCTGGCGATCCCGTCCTACGTCGCGGGCTTCACCTGGATCTCGGCTTGGCCGGGGCTGGCGGGATTCCCCGGCGCGTTCCTCGTGCTGACGCTGGTGTCGTACCCCTACGTGCTGTTGCCGGTGATGGCGGCGTTGCGCTCCACCGACCCCGCTCTCGAGGAGGTGTCCCGCTCGCTGGGGCACGGCCCGGTGCGCACGTTCCTCCTGGTGACGCTGCGCCAGGCGCGCCCGGCTGCGCTGGCCGGTGCGCTGCTCGTGGCGCTGTACGTGCTCAGCGACTTCGGCGCCGTCGCGCTCATGCGGTACGAGGCGTTCACCGTGGGTATCTACACCAGCTACCGTGCGAGCTTTGACCGCACGCCGGCGGCCGTGCTCGGCTGCGTTCTGGTGCTGCTTGCCGTGATCATCACCGTCGCGGAGCGTAGGGCACGGGGCAAGGCGGCGCTGACCGGCCAGGCCCGCGTCGGCGCAGGTGCGGCCAGGCAGCCGGATATCGTGCCGCTGCGCCGTGCCCGACCGTTGGCGCTGCTGGGTTCGGTCGGGCTGCTCGCCGTCGCCCTCGGCGTTCCGCTGGCCAGCCTCGGCCGGTGGCTGGTCTCGGGCGCTTCCGCGCAGGTGGACGTCGGCAGGTTGCTGTCGGCAACGTGGACGACGGTGCAGGTTTCGGCGCTCGGGGCCGCGCTGACGGTGCTGCTGGCGCTACCGGTTGGCGTGCTGGTCACGCGGTATCGCGGGTCGTTTTCGCGGGGAATCGAACTGGCCAGCTACGCGGGCCACGCCCTGCCGGGGATCACGGTGGGGCTGGCGTTGGTGTTCCTCGGTGTACGCGTGGTTCCGGGGCTGTACCAGGAGCTGCCGATGTTGGTGTTGGCCTACGCCGTGCTGTTCCTGCCGCTGGCGGTCGGCGCGGTGCGCACCGGGATCGCGGCGTCGCCGGTGCGGCTGGAAGAGGTGTCGCGCTCGCTGGGCAAGGGTACGACGATAACCCGCTTGCGAGTGACGCTGCCGCTGGCCGCACCGGGTATCGCCGCTGGAGCAGCGCTGGTGTTCCTGACCGCTGCCAAGGAGCTACCTGCGACGTTGCTGTTGCGCCCGACCGGCAGCAGCACGCTCGCCACGGAACTGTGGACGTTGACCGAGGTGGTCGCCTACGGCGCCGCCGCGCCGTACGGCGCCATGCTGATCCTGATCGCCGCCGTCCCGTCGGTGGTGCTCGGCCACAAGCTGCGTAGCCGTGGCCGCGACTCGGAAGCAGGAGGATGAAACCGATGACCGATTTGGTGATCACCGAGTTGTCGGCCGGATACGACGGTCACACCGTGTTGCACGATCTCGATCTCCGGGTCGAGTCCGGCCAGCTCGCCGCCGTGCTTGGTCCGTCAGGGTGCGGCAAGACCACGCTGTTGCGGGTCATCGCCGGTTTCCACCGGGCAACCACGGGGACGGTGGCGCTAGGGGACCGCGTCGTGGCTGGCGCTGGACGTCACGTGCCGCCGGAACGCAGGCGGGTGGGCGTCGTCCCGCAGGAGGGCGCGTTGTTCCCGCACCTGAGCGTCGGCGCGAACGTGGCGTTCGGCCTGGGCAGCCCGCGACGCCACCGCGACCGGGTCGCCGAAGTGCTGGAGCTGGTCGGGTTGCGCGGCTACCAGAAGCGGATGCCGCAGGAACTCTCCGGCGGGCAGCAGCAGCGGGTGGCGCTGGCCAGGGCGCTGGCTCCGGAGCCTGCCGTGGTGCTGCTCGACGAGCCGTTCAGCGCGCTCGACGCCGGGCTACGCGCCGAGGTGCGTGGCGATGTGCGGGAGGTGCTCCACGCCAGTGGCGCCACCGCCGTGCTGGTCACCCACGACCAGGAGGAGGCGTTGAGCATGGCCGACCGGGTGGCTGTGCTCCGTGACGGCACCATCGCGCAGTCGGGCACCGCGCAGCAGGTCTACGCCGAACCGGAGGATCTCGCGGTGGCGCTGTTCGTGGGGGAGGCGGTGCTGCTGGATGCCACCGCGGCCGGTGGTGCGGCGACGAGCTGGCTCGGTACCCTGCCGATCGCCGAGCGGCATGAGGGTAACCCGGACGGCTCCGGGGTCGCGGTGGTTCGGCCGGAGCAGCTCCGGCTGACCGTCACCGCGGATGGCGCGTCCGCGGACGCCCAGGCCGTGGTCGGTGACGTGATCTTTCACGGGCACGATGCCACGGTGCTGCTCGACCCGGTGCACGACGGGCGGGCGGCGCCGGTGCTCAGTGACAAGGGGCGTATCCGCGCGCGGGTGCAGGGTGCGGCGCACGTGCGCAGGGGAGACAAGGTGCGTATCGATGTGGACGGTGTGGCGCGGTTCTTCCCGACACGTCCTGACGGCAGCCACACCCTCTCCGGCGTCGGTGACGTGCCGGTGCCGTGGGCCCGGGACGGGGCCGTTGAGCAGCCCTCACGTGCGGGGCTTGCCGACGGCGGGTAGGTCGCCGAACAGCGTGTGCTGCTCCGTGCCGTTCCCGTTGGCGTGGCCGGGACGCTCCAGCCCAGCGGCCATCGCCACCGCCCGGTCCCATTCGGGGTCGATCAGGTAGTCGGCGTGCCGCAGCACGCCCGGTTCCCATCGCCTGCAGCTGTCGCTGCGGGGGATGGGGTCGGGCAGCCAGTGATCGCCGCCGAGCACCAGGGCCCCGCTCGGGCTGGGATAGGCGGCAGGCAGCGGGCCGACACCGCCATCGGTGAGGTAGCCGACGCCGAGCAGCCTGCCCTCCAGGATCTGGTGACGCCAGGTGGTCACGCCGCCGCCGAAGGGGTCGGTGCCGCGGCACAGGCCGCGCCAGCGCCCATCGAGCGAGCCGTACAGGTTCGCCAGCGCGGTGTGGGGCAGTAACGACGGGAAGGCCCGCTGGTAACCCCACTGCAACGGCGTGCCCGCGGTGAGCAGCCCGAGGCGCGAACGCTTCTCGTCGTCCAGCGTGGCTGCCAGTCGGGCGGTGGCCAGCAGCGCGAGCAGCCCACCGTGACTGTAGCCGGAGATGACCACGCGCGCGGGTGGATCCTCGAGGTGGTGCCTGGCGCGGGCGGTCAGGTCACCGACGACCTTGAGCGCGTAGGACGGCGGCACGATCGGGTGCGCCGCCCGTGGCCAGAAGTAGACGAGATCGGCAAGCGCACCCAGGTGGCGGTTGCGTTCCGGGCTGCGGGCCGCGGTATAGACCACCCGCAGCAACCCTGCCGCGAGCAATCCCAGCGCGACCACGCCGAACGCGGACAGCGGTTGCAGCCAGCCGGGTTGTGGGATGTCGAGCATGCGCAGCACCACCAGCGCCAGCGCGCCGCCCGCCAGCAGCAGGGCAACGGCCGAGACCAGGCGGTGCAGGTGCTTGCGTTCGATGACGGAGGTGGCCCAGGCGGCGGCGGCGCGCCTTCGGTCGGTGCGGGATTCGTGCAGCATTTCCACGATGCGGGGGCAGCCCCTGGCCCGCCGTCGCATCGGGATCGCCAACCCGTACAGGCCGGCGAGCAGCACCACCGCGATGATGGTGCCTGCGCCCCAGAGCAGGGTGAGGGCGGTGTAGCTCGGCGGCAGCGGGAGCTCGCGCACACCGAGCAGTTCCCGGACGGCGATGGCCATCCCCGCACCGAACCCCGCTCCAGTCAGGCTGGCCAGTATCAGGGTAGGGGCGGCGGCCCAGCCGCCGAGCCACGGGCGCAGCCGCTGCGGCAGCGAGCTCCACTGCACCCGGCAGAGCACGGTGTAGGGCACCAGCAGTGAGGCGAAGGCGAGGCAGCCGGCGAGCAGCCCGACCCCGACGCCTTCCACCATGCGGTCGATCCCCGGCACGCCGGGCGCGCCCGCTCGTTCCAGCGGCAGGTGCAGCGCGACCGCCACACCGACCAGTGCCACCGCCGCGATGGTGAGCAGGCCGAGGGCCGCGGGCGAGAACACGGTACGTAGCCAGCGCGCACCCTCGTCGAGCATAGCGGCGGCGACGAGCACCACTGCCAGCACAGCCAGCGCTGCGGCCCACACGACCGCGGTGCCGGTGTCGACAGGTGCGGTGAACGCGCCGCCGATCGGGAGCAGCGCGACGGCGGCCAGCGCGGCCAGCGTGTGCAGCCCGCGGAGCACCCGGGCGTTGTGGCTGGCCACCAGCGAGACGCCGGGCAGCTCCGCGGCAGGATTGGGGCCCGAGGGCGTGCTCGGCTCGCCGGGACCGACCCAGCGCTGCGACGAGACCCGGTGCAGCAGCCCGATCAGCAGCAGCAGCGGTACCACGCCGAGCGTGGTGCGCAGCAGCTCGTGCTGCAGCACGGCGGGGGTAGCGCCCAGGCAGGACCGCTGGGCTGCCGGGCCGTCGGACAGGCAGGTGGCCGCGATCAGATCCAGGGTGACCACGCCCAGCTGGGTGATGAACAAGACCGTGAGCAGCACCCCGACCACCCGGAGGAGGGCACGGAGACAGGCCGATAACGCGGCCGCGAACCGGTGACCGCGCGGCGGGGCAGGCAGCATGCCCTGGGCGACGTTGGCCAGCGCGAACGGGAACAGCAGCGCCCAGGTGGCTTTGACCGCACCGCCCGAGGTCATCTTGTGCCACAGGTAGCCTTCCAGCGTGCGGGGCAGTGCGCGGCGCAGCGCCTGCAGCACCGGTCCCGGTGCGGGCCTGCGTTGCCGGTCGGAGGGACGCACGATCCTGGCGGCTTCGTCGCCTGCGACGGTGACGACCGAGACGGTGTCGAGCAGCCGCTCGCCGCTGAGGCCCACGAGGCCGGGCACGCGCAGCTCGACCACGCGCGTGTCCGGGCCGGGAATGGTCACGTGGTGGCCTCCAAGCTGGATGCTCCGTCGACGTACAGCACACCCACGACGCCGTGCCGCCGTCAATGTCAAGGTCCCGACGGTAGCGCGGGGAGCTGCGAGATCGAGTGCGCAACACGGCCAGTTACCACCGGTCACCTCGACGGGTGGGGTGCGATCCGGACCGAGGGTGACGGTGGGTGGACACGCCGTACCAGGCGTCACCCTGGGCTGGCGCACGTCTACGCTGATCGCCGTGGGCAGGCTGGTTGTGATCGAAGGGCTGGACGGTGCCGGGAAGAACACCCTGGCCGAGGCGCTGACCGGGGCGCTGCACGCCGCGGGAGCGAGTGTGGCGCGCAGGGCGTTCCCGCGCTACGGCGAGGACATCCATGCCGATCTGGCACGGGAGGCGCTGCGCGGCGAGCTCGGCGAGCTGCCCGGATCCGTCTACGGCATGGCCCTGCTGTTCGCCCTCGACCGGCACGGCGCCGCCGCCGACATCAGTGAGGATCTGCGGCGGCACGATGTGGTGCTGCTCGATCGCTACGTGGCCTCCAACGCCGCCTACGGGGCTGCCCGGTTGCAGCAGGACGCGGGCGGGCCGTTCGTGGAGTGGGTGCGCGCGCTGGAATTCGACCGGCTGGGGTTGCCGGTTCCCGACAGCCAGATCTGGCTCCGCGTGCCCGCCACCGTCGCCGGGCGGCGTGCGCAGCACCGGGAGCGTGCCGATGCCAACCGGGCGCGGGACGCCTACGAGTCGGACGACGATCTGCAGCGCCGGTGCGATGCGGTGTACGGGCAGCTGGTCGAGCGGGGCTGGATGGCGCCGTGGCAGGTCGTCGACGGTGCCGGGGACGTCGATGCCGAGGCGCTGGCCGCCACCGTGTGACGCGCGGTGGCCGCGCGGCCGGAGGTGTGTATCCCGGCCGGTCATTGCTCCTGTCGGAGTAGCGCGATGCCCCGTTCGGGAGTTTTCCGTGCGCACTGGAGGGTCACGCGGTGTGGCTGGTGGGATCAATGCGAACATGTCCCTATGAAGGCACGCGTGCTCGTTGTCGACGATGATCCCGCGCTCGCTGAGATGCTCACCATCGTGCTGCGCGGGGAGGGGTTCGAGCCCACGGTCGTGGCGGACGGTACCCAGGCACTGCCGACGTTGCGGGAGCTCAAGCCCGACCTGGTGTTGCTCGACCTGATGCTGCCCGGCATGAACGGCATCGACGTCTGCAAGGCCATCAGGGAAGAGTCCAACGTTCCCGTGGTGATGTTGACGGCCAAGAGCGACACCGTCGACGTGGTGCTGGGCCTGGAGTCCGGAGCCGACGACTACATCGTCAAGCCGTTCAAACCCAAGGAACTCGTGGCGCGCGTGCGGGCACGCATGCGGCGCACCGAGCCGGAGCCCGCCGAGACGTTGACGATCGGGGACCTGACCATCGACGTACCGGGCCACGAGGTCACCAGGGACGGTAAGCCGATCTCGCTCACCCCGCTGGAGTTCGACCTGCTCGTGGCGCTGGCTCGCAAGCCACGGCAGGTGTTCACCAGGGAGGTGTTGCTCGAGCAGGTGTGGGGTTACCGGCACGCCGCCGACACGCGCCTGGTGAACGTGCACGTGCAGCGGCTGCGTTCCAAGGTGGAGCGGGACCCGGAGCACCCCGAGGTCGTGCTGACGGTGCGCGGTGTCGGGTACAAGGCCGGCCCGCCGTAGCAGGCCGCCCGAGCGGCACACACCCGGCGGCACAGCGCCACGGGGGACCCGTGAACAACACCGGTTCAGCGCCGTAGGGTTGGAACTGTGACGAACCCGGTCGGCCGTGTCCACGATGTGGTGCGCACGCTCGGCTGGCCCGTGGGCCGGGCGGCGGGCGCCATCCGCGGATGGTGGCATGCGCTCGGCAGGTTGTGGCGGACCTCGCTGCAGTTCCGCGTGACTGCCTCGACACTCGCGCTGTCGGCTGCGGTGGTGTTCCTGCTTGGCATGGTGCTACAGAACCAGATCACCACCCGCCTGCTCGAGATGAAAGAAGCCGACGCGATCGAGCAGACGCGGGCGGCCGTGGAGATCGCCGAGCACGAGCTGGTGGGCATCGAAGCGGATCCGGAGACGGTGGGCACGCGGCTGGAGAACGCGCTGACCCAGATCACCAGCCCCGCCCCCGGTGCGGGCGACACCGGCAGCGGTGCGGCTGGTGCGTTCGAGCCGGTGCTGGCCAGCGGCGGTTCCGACCGCCCTGAGGAGGACACCGTCGCCGCGGGCGCCTACCACAAGGTGCCCGACGGCATGCGGGAGTTCGTCGAATCCGGCCTGGAGAGCACCCAGATCCACACCGTCGCGGGCGAGACCTACCTGATCGTGGGCGCCCCGATGACGTCCACACCGCGCCAGCCGCAGCTGTACATGCTGTTCCCGTTGGCATCGGAGATCAACACCGTCGCGACGGTGCAGAACACCCTCGTCTTCGGCGGTATCGTGCTGCTCGGGCTGCTCGCCGCCATCGCCAGCCTGGTGACCAGGCAGGTTGTGCTCCCGGTGCGGCGCGCGGCCAACGCCGCGGGGCGGTTCGCCGAAGGCGAGCTGGACAAGCGCCTGTCCGTGGTCGGTGAGGACGACCTGTCCAAGCTGGCGATCTCCTACAACGAAATGGCCGCGAGTATCCAGCAGCAAATCCACCAGCTCGAGGAGTTCGGACAGCTACAGCGTCGCTTCACCTCGGACGTCTCGCACGAACTACGGACCCCGCTGACGACGGTCCGGATGGCGGCCGACGTGCTCTACGCCTCGCGCGAGCAGTTCCCGGATGGGCTGTCCCGCTCGACCGAGCTGCTGGTGGACGAGCTCGACCGGTTCGAGGCGTTGCTGCGCGACCTGCTCGAGATCAGCAGGTTGGATGCGGGCGTGGAGGAGCTGGCCGCCGAGGACCTCGATGTCCGTACGCTCCTCGAACGCGTGCACGAGCAGATGCGCGGGCTGGCCGAGAGCGCGGGTAGCAGCATCGAGCTCGACCTGCCCGAGGAGGAGATCCGCGCGGACCTGGATGCGAGGCGGGTCGAGCGGATCCTGCGCAACCTACTGGGCAACGCGGTCGATCACGGCGAAGGGCTGCCGGTGCGGGTGCAGCTCGCCGCGGACGACAACGCGCTGGCGATCTCGGTGCGAGATTACGGTGTGGGACTGCGTGTCGGCGAGGCCGATCTCGTGTTCAGCCGGTTCTGGCGGGCCGATCCGTCCCGCAACCGGCGGACCGGCGGCACCGGCCTCGGTCTCGCGATCAGCCAGGAGGACGCGCGGTTGCACGGCGGAGAGCTGGTGGCGTGGGGTATGCCCGGCTACGGTTCGTGCTTCCGGCTGACGCTGCCGCGACGGATCGGCGGGAGTTTCGAGGTCAGCCCCCTGGCCCTGCCACCCGACCCGCCGGAGATCCCGGACAGCCCGGAGGGCGTCACCCAGCCGATGCCGCAGATCGGGGGCGTCGAGCACGACGAGCGTTCCGCCGACCCCGACGGCCACGCCGAGCCCGCAGACACCGCTGTCGATGCTACCGGTGATTCGGGTGAGGCCGCGGCTGACAGCGACGCGGCTGGCAGCGATGCGGACGCCGGGTCATGGGGATCCTCAGGTGGCCCCTCGGATCGGGAAGGGGTGCATCGATGAGTACCGGCGCGTGGGACACGGTGACCGGCGTGACTCGCGCTCGCCGCCGGCGCGTGGGGCTGCTCGCGGGTGCGCTCGCCGCGATCCTGCTCGCTGGTGCGTGCGCCAACGTGCCGGAGAGCACGCAGCCGCAGGCGATCGGCGTCGACGAGGACCGCACGGACGAGCAGGCCGAGATCGAAGGTCCTGCCGAGGACCTGTCCGCCCAGGAGATTGTCCGCGAGTTCGTCGAGGCCAACGCGCTCGGCGGGCAGCACGAGGCGGCACGGCTGTACCTGGACAGCGAGTCGCAGCAGGCGTGGCGGCCGTCGAGCAGCATGGTCATCCTGGACAACTCGTTCGACACGGTCCCCGTCGAGGACGATCAGCCCACCGCCGACGACGAGACCAGGCTACTGCTGCGCGGTACCCAGGTCGGGACGTTGCGCGGCGACGGTTCGTTCGAGCCCGTCCGCAGGGACTACGAGCGCACGATCGATCTGCGGCAGCGAGAAGACGGGCAGTGGCGGATCGTGGACCCGCCCGAGGAGGTCGCCACCACCGAAGGCGATTTCACCGGCAACTACCTGCGCGTGCCGTTGTACTTCTTCGCCCCGGACAGCGACGTCCGCGTGCCCGACCCGCGGTACCTTCCCCGCCGACCGCAGGCGGCGCAACCGAGCAAGGTGATCGACCTGCTGCTGGAGGGGCCTTCCGGTTCGCTGCGTCACGCGGTGGACAACCCGCTCGGTGAGGACGTGGAAACCGAAACCAACGTCACCGGAGCCCCCGACGGTGCGCTGGTGGTTCCCCTGACCGGGCTCGACGGGACGAGCGAGGACACCCGCGAGCGGATCGCCGAGCAGGTCGTCATGTCGCTGGACAACGTGACCTCCAGCCGGGTCAGGATCCTCTCCGACGGCGCCCAACTACTGCCCGGCGACGAGGATCTGCGACGCGCGGAGATGCCGGACCATTCGGGGTTGATCGTGCCGAGCGCCGACCTGCCCGGGATGTCCGTGGTGGGCAGCGAGCTGCACTCGCTCGGTACCGGTGAGCCCATCCCGGGACCGGCGGGTCGGGGCGAGTACGATCTCGTGACCGCGGCGCAGTCGACCGACGGCGAGCAGCTCGCCGTGGTCGAGCGGGAGGACGGCGGCGATGGCCGCTCGTTCCTGCGGGTCGGGCCGACTGCCGGTGAGCTACCTCGCGTGGAGCTCGAAGGCGAGGAGCTGACACGGCCGACATGGTGGCCGACGCTGTCCGAGGGCAGTGCCAGCAACGAGGTGTGGACGGTCGTCGACGGTGAGGAGGTCGTGCGGGTCGTGCAGACCCAGGAGGGCGCGTGGACGCCGCTGACCGTCGACGCCAGCGAGCTGGCACCGTTCGGTGAGATCACCGGGCTCCGCCTGTCACGGGACGGCACGCGCGCCGCGATCATCGCCGACGAGAACCTCGTGGTCGCGGGCGTGGAGCGGGACGAGAACGCCACGACGTTGCGGTCGCCGCGGGTGCTGCGGGAAGGCAGGCTCGCCGAGGTGGTCGACGTCGACTGGATCGCCCAAGACACGCTCGTCGCAGCCACCTCCTCCGAGTCACGGCCCGTGGTGCAGGTCAGCGCCGACGGGTTCCGGCTGGATTCGTTCCGGGACGCCAACCTCACCCCGCCGGTCCATGCCATTACCGCGGCACCGGGCCGCTCGGTGGTGGTCTCCGACGTGCTCGGCCAGTGGGTGAGCTCCGACGTCGGTGACGTGTGGCAGCAACACCCGCAGTCGCAGGGAGCCGGTTCGCTGGCCAAGCCGTTCTACCCGGGATAGGTGCCGTGGGCGCCTGCTTGCGCGGCGATGACGCGGGCCCGCGGTGTCGGTGCGGCGTGCGAGGCTGCCGCCCGTGGAGCCCTTACCGGCTGTGCGTGCCGTGCGTGCGGCGTTCGAGCTGCTCGTGCCGCAGACCTGCGCGGGGTGCCTGGCACCAGGCACGCCGTGCTGCGCGCGGTGCCGCGAGACGTTGCGGTGTCCGCGGCGGCTCGACAGCGCGAACGTCACGGCGAGCCCGCGTACGCCAGTCGCGACGTACGCGCTGGCCGAGTATCGCGGGGTGCCGCGCAGGCTGGTGCTGGCGTACAAAGACGGCGGGCGGCGTGACCTGGCGAGGGTGCTGGGTGCTGAGGTGGCGCGGGCCTGTTTGGCTCTCCGGGTGCCCCAATCGGGGCCGCTGTGGCTGGTTCCCGCACCGTCCCGTGCCTGTGCGGCCAGGGCGCGTGGTGGTCAGCACATGCTGCGGGTGGCCCGTGCGGCCGCGCGCGACCTGGCGGTGCTTGGCTGGCATATGGGCGTCGCACCGCCGCTGCGGCTTGCCAGCGGTGCGCGGGATGCCGTCGGGCTCGACCGGCGGCAGCGCGTCGTGAACCTCAGCGGGCGGCTGCGGGTCGAACGTCGCAAGCTACCGCCGCCGGGCTCCGCCGTGGTCCTCGTCGACGATGTGATCACCACAGGAGCGACGGCGGCTACGTGTGTTCAGGCCCTGCTGCGGCACGACGAGTACCACCCGGTTGTGTTGGCGGTGACCGCGACGGGATACGCGAGCGGCACGCTACTGCGGGTAGTCGATCCCGCGAGCGCCTCGCCGTGAGAGTTCGTTCGGTCGAGTGTTGTTACCACGCGCGCATCCATCCATCGCGCGACACATCGGGGCACGCGGGGGGAACGTTGACCGGGGCTTGTGCGTTATACGGGTATGCGGCCCGAACTCGCCCTTCGACCGGCACAGGCCACGGGGTTGTTCGCGGGCCGCGCGCTGCCGTCTCGTGCCGCCTTGAACCCGTGCTGCGGCGGCATCCTCCCTGGGCATCAGCACGCTACCGCGTGTGGCGGCCACCTGTGTCTTGAGCCGCCGGGTGTCCCCCGTTACCGCCTCATTCGCCGTGCGGTCGGACGCATGTCAGCGGGGAAGTGGATCATGTGCCGCGGTGTGCCGGTTACCCACCGGGTGCGGCTACGGCCCGTCCACCCCGATCCGGTCACGGTGCGATATCCCCCGGCTCGGGGGCTGTTGCGAACGGCGAATGGCGGCTAACGTGCAGCGCTATCGGGTAGTCCACCGACCGCAGGGAGGTGACAAGTCGATGTCCCTCGTGCCGGTCGACGAGCGGCGCCGGGTGCGGCCCGCCACCGGCACAGTCAGTCATCAGCAATCTCGCGATCGTTGAGCGAGGAGGTCGTGTATGGACATCGTCGTGAAGGGCCGCAACGTGGAGGTGCCTGACCACTATCGGACGCACGTCAGCGACAAGCTGGCCAGGCTGGAGCGTTACGACAGGAAGATCATCCGTTACGAGGTCGAGCTGTTCCACGAGCCTAACCGCAGGCAGTCGAAGAAGTGCCAGCGGGTCGAGATCACCGGTAAGGGCAAGAGCTCGCCGGTGCGTGCCGAAGCGAGCGCGGCGGATTTCTACTCCGCACTGGATGCCGCGGTCAACAAGCTCGAGAACCGGCTTCGCAAGATGCACGACCGCAGGCGGGTGCACTACGGGCGCCGGTGCCCCGAATCCGTCGCGGAAGCCACCTCCGTCACCGCGATGGGCTCCACCACCCCCTTCGCCAACGGGCGCAGGCCCGCGTCACCGACCGCGGTGCTCGAGTCCCCCGCGCCGGTCGACGCGCACGCCGCGTCCGGGCAACCCGCGGGCAGCGTGGGCAGCGCCGCCGTCGAGGTCGCGGGTGGAGCCACAGAGGGCGTGCCCGACGTCGATGTTCCGGAGCAGCGCTGGGACGACGGCATGGTCGAGCACCTGCCGGGGCGGATCGTGCGCGAGAAGCAGCATTCCGCGAAACCGATCACGGTGGATCAGGCACTCTACGAGATGGAGCTCGTCGGTCACGACTTTTACCTGTACAACGACGTGGACGCCGGTAAGCCGAGCGTGGTCTACCGCAGGAAGGGATTCGACTACGGGGTGATCCGCCTGGGTTAGCGCGGGCGCGGGCGGCGGGGCTCGCCGCGCGCCCGAGCTCCGAGGCGGGGCTCACCCGGAGTTCACACTGACACCACGGCTGCCCCGGGAGGATCCTCCCGGGGCAGCCGTGTGTATTGGGTGATACGTGCATGCGTGGGCGTGGCAGGGTTGCCTACGATGGAGACGACGGCGCGGTCCACCCTCGAGGCGGCCGTGCGGCGCCGGGCAGTGCATCGCGCTGCTGGCGTGACCGACGACCACACCGAACGAAAACAGCGAGGTCGAACCGGATGGTTTTGGATCGCCTGCTCCGCGCGGGTGAGGGGAAGCTGGTCAAGAAGCTGCGCCGGATCGCAGACCAGGTGAATGCCCTCGAAGACGATGTCACCGGCCTCTCGGACGGCGAGCTGCAGGCCAAGACCGATGAGTTCCGCAAGCGGTACGCCTCCGGCGAGTCGCTGGACGACCTGCTGCCCGAGGCGTTCAGTGTGGCGCGGGAGGCGTCCCAGCGCGTGCTCGGCCAGCGGCACTTCGACGTTCAGGTGATGGGCGGTGCCGCGCTGCACCTTGGTCAGGTCGCCGAGATGAAGACCGGTGAAGGCAAGACGCTGACGTCGGTGCTCGCTTGCTACCTCAACGCCATCTCCGGGGACGGCGTCCACGTCGTCACCACCAACGACTACCTGGCCAAACGTGACTCCGAGTGGATGGGTCGTGTCCACCGCTTCCTGGGCCTCGAGGTCGGCGTGATCATGGCGCAGATGCCTGCCAAGCAGCGCAGGGCCGCGTACCAGGCCGACATCACCTACGGCACCAACAACGAGTTCGGGTTCGACTTCCTGCGCGACAACATGGCCTGGAGCCTGGACGACTGCGTGCAGCGCGGCCACAATTTCGCGATCGTGGACGAGGTCGACTCGATCCTCATCGACGAGGCGCGTACCCCGCTGATCATCTCGGGGCCCGCGGACCAGTCGTCCCGCTGGTACACCGAGTTCGCCAGGCTCGCGCCGCTGATGGCCAAGGACGTGCACTACGAGGTCGACGAGCGCAAGCGCGCCGTCGGTGTCACCGAGGCAGGCGTGGAGTTCGTCGAGGACCAGCTCGGTATCGACAACCTCTACGAGTCGGCGAACACGCCGCTTGTCGGGTATCTCAACAACGCGCTCAAGGTCAAGGAGCTGTACCAGAAGGACAAGGACTACATCGTCCGCAATGGTGAGGTGCTCATCGTGGACGAGTTCACCGGCCGCGTGCTGGCTGGCAGGCGCTTCAACGAGGGGCTGCACCAGGCGATCGAGGCCAAAGAAGGTGTGGAGATCAAGGCGGAGAACCAGACGCTGGCCTCGATCACGCTGCAGAACTACTTCCGCCAGTATGACAAGCTCGCCGGGATGACGGGTACGGCCGAGACCGAGGCCGCGGAGTTCCACCAGACCTACAAGCTCGGCGTGACCCCGATCCCGACCAACCGGCCGATGGTCCGCGTCGACCAGGCGGACCTGATCTACAAGACTGAGCAGGCCAAGTTCGAGGCCGTGGCCGAGGACATCGACGAGCACTACCGGCGCGGCCAGCCGGTGCTGGTAGGGACCACCAGCGTGGAACGCTCGGAGCACCTATCCAAGCTGCTGGTCAAGCGCGGTGTCCCGCATGAGGTGCTCAACGCCAAGCAGCACGGCAAGGAGGCCTCGATCATCGCGAGGGCCGGCCGTAAGGGCGCGGTGACCGTCGCCACCAACATGGCCGGTCGCGGTACGGACATCGTGCTCGGCGGCAACCCCGACATCATCGCCGACGAGGTGTTGCGCGAGCGCGGCCTCGACCCGGTCGAGAACTCCGAGGAGTACGAGCGGGCGTGGCCGAAGGTGCTGGAGGAAGTCACCGCGCGGGCCGAAGCGGAAGCCGACGAGGTGCGCGAGCTGGGCGGGCTGTACGTGCTCGGCACCGAACGGCACGATTCCCGGCGGATCGACAATCAGCTGCGCGGTCGTGCGGGCAGGCAAGGTGACCCCGGCGAGTCCCGGTTCTACCTGTCGCTTGGCGACGAGCTGATGCGGCGGTTCAACGCGAACATGGTGGAGCGGGTGATGTCCACCATGCGGCTGCCCGACGACGTGCCGATCGAGCACAAGATGGTCACCAAGGCCATCAAGAGCGCGCAGACGCAGGTCGAGCAGCAGAACATGGAGATCCGTAAGAACGTCCTCAAGTACGACGAGGTGATGAACCGGCAGCGCAAGGTCATCTACTCGGAGCGCCGCCGGATCCTGGAGGGCGAGGACCTGCGCGAGCACGCGCTGAACATGCTGCAGGACGTGGTCACCGCCTATGTCAACGAAGAGACCAAGGAAGGCTACGCCGAGGACTGGGACCACGAGCGGCTCTGGAACGCGTTGGGTGCGCTGTACCCCGTCTCGGTGACCTGGGAGGAGCTCGGCGAGAAGTACCCGGACCTGGACAGCGATGTGCTGCTCGATGAGCTGCTCGACGACGCGAGGGCGGCCTATGAACGCCGCGAGGCGGAAGTCGAGGCCGCTGCGGGCGAGGGCGCCATGCGCGAGCTGGAGCGGCGTGTCGTGCTCTCGGTGCTGGACCGCAAGTGGCGGGAACACCTCTACGAGATGGACTACCTCAAGGAGGGCATCGGGCTGCGCGCGATGGCGCAGCGTGACCCCGCCATCGAGTACCAGCGCGAGGGTTACGACATGTTCCAGGCGATGCTGGAATCGCTGAAGGAGGAGACGGTCGGGTACCTGTTCAACCTGCAGATCGAGAAGTCCGAGCCGGACCAGGTCGCTCCGGAGGAAGCCACCGAGATACCGGCGCCGAGCCAGTCGGGCGGTAACGGTAAGCGTGACAAGCAAGGGGGCAGGCACGCCAAGCCCGCCCCGCCGCAACCGCAGGTGGAGGACGAGACCGTGCCGCCAGCGTTGCGGGGCAAGGGACTCGAGGGCAGGCGCGAGACCGCCCTGACGTTCTCCGGGCCGAACGAGTCCGGGGGCGTCACCAGGCGCGGAGCCGCCGCCGAGAAGCAACGGTCCGCCGGAGAGTCCTCATCGGGTGGCGGTTCCCGGCGCGAGCGCAGGGCCGCGGCGCGCGCCGCCGCGAAGAAGGGCAAGAAGGGCTCCCGCTGAGCCCACGGCCCACCGGCGTGCGACGGCGCAGTGACCGTCGTCAGGCAGCGCTGCCCGCGCCGCCGGAAGCACTCGCGGTGCCTGCGGCTCGGTGCCGGTGGGCGGGCGAGAGCAACAGCTCGAAGCGCGTGCAGACCCAGCCGTGCCAGCGCGCGTCCATGCGCGCCAGTGCGGCCAGCGCGTGGGCGGGTCCGTGGGCGGTCGCGCATACGTGGAGGGTGTGGGTCCCGGTCCGCTCGCCGTGGACCGGACCGAACACATAGCGTGCGCCGGGTGGTCGCCACGGTGGCCGTTGCAGCATGCGGTACACCGCTTCACCGACCTCTGCACGTAGTTGGGCCGGGTATCGCTGACCGGCCGTCACTTCGGTGAGCGCGAGCAGCAGCGACCGCAGTGCGTGCCGCCCGGGTGGTGGCGGCACCCGGGCAGGCACGCTCTGCCCTGGCTCGGGGATGGTCGTGTCAGCGGTGGCCTGCCGTGCAGCAGGCAACACCAGCTGGTCCCTGCCCGCGCCTGCCCGGCGGGGGCGACGGCGGTCGGCAGGCTCGTACGGCACGAGCGGCCGCACGTCGGGATCGCATCGGGTGTGTGCCGTGGAGGACATGCGCGCTCCTCGATGGGACCGTGATCGGGTGGCGCCCGTCCGGCCATGGAGACCTCAGGCGCCCGTTGGTTCACCCAGCTAGAGGCGGGTCCGCGATGGCGCGGGACGGTTGTTCACCACACGGGTGAACCGGCGCCACCGGGCGCGGCCGCCGCGAAGCCGTGGTGGTCACGGCGCGCCAGCTCGAAGCAGAGCACGGCCGCGGCAGCGGAGACGTTGAGCGACTCGACTCCACCCGCCATGGGGATCGACAGCCAGCCGCTGATCAACTCGTGCACATCCGAGCCGATGCCGCCGGATTCACTGCCCAGAACGAACGCGGCAGGCGCATCGACCGGGGTGTCGAACAGCGAGTGGTCCGCGGCGGAGTGTAGCGCGTACAGCGGGTAGCCTGCCCCGAGCAGTTCCTCGGCCGCGGCGGCGGCGGTGGCGCAGCGCAGCACCGGTGCGCGGAATCCCCCCCCCGCCGATGCCTTCACCACCAGCGGGTCGAGGGAGGCTACGCCCTTGCGGGGGACGACGATGCCGTCGATGCCCGCTGCGGTGGCGGTGCGCAGGATCATCCCGACGTTCGCCTGCGTGGTGATCCCGTCGAGCAGCAGCACCCGGCGGGGTGCGTCCTCGCCGGTGAGCGCGGCCGCCAGCGGCCGCATGCGCGGGGCCACCACATCGGCCAGCACGCCCTGATCCTGCTTGCCGTTACCCGCCAGGACCTTCACGCGGTGCGCGCTGGCGGTGTGCACCGCGATACCACGTCGCCCGGCCGCGCGGCGGATCTCCCGTGCGGTGTCGCCGCGCGCCGTGTCGGCGATGACGACCTTGTCCACCGCGAGGCCGGTGTCGTCGAGCACCTCGAGCACGGGCTTGCGCCCGTACACCGTGATGAACCGGTCCTTGGGTGAGCTCACGCCGTCCGCCACGTCTCCAGCATCCCACGAGCCGGGATCGGGGGGCACCGCGTGGGCCCGCACCACGCGAGCGAGCTGTGGGCCCACGCGGTGCCCCGGCCGGTACTGCCCTCCGGGCCGCACGCGGGTGTGTCAGTATCGGGTCATGCCCGATCGTCTCTCCGCGGTGGACGCCTCCCTGATGTACATGGAGGACGCGTCCACGCCGATGCACGTGGGAAGCCTTGCCGTGTTCGAGCGCCCCGCGACAGGCTTCGATTTCTGTAGCGTGCGCGCGCTGGTCCAGCAGCGGCTGAGCTACCTGCCTCGCTACCGGCAACGGGTGATGGCCGTACCGGGTAACCTCGCGCGGCCGGTGTGGGTGGACGACGTGGATTTCGACATCACTTACCACGTTCGTCGTTCCGCGCTGCCCGAACCGGGTACCGACGCGCAGCTGGCCGAGCTGGTGGCACGGCTGATGTCCCGGCCGCTGGATACCGAGCGGCCGTTATGGGAGATCTACTTCGTCGAGGGACTCAGCGGTGACCGGGTCGCGCTCATCACCAAGACCCATCAGGCCGTGGTCGATGGCGTGGGCACGATCGAGCTGGGACAGCTGATCCTCGACGACACCCCGGCCGAGCCGGACGAGGGCGAGGACCTGTGGCGGCCGAGGCCGCAACCGAGCAAGACCGAGCTCGTCGCCGAGGCCGTCGGCGAGACCGTGCAGCAGCCGGGTGTGCTGGTGGACAACGCCCGCTCGCTGGCCGCCGACGCGGCGGGCGTGCTCGGCAGGGTGACCGGGGTGGCGGGCGGCATCGCCGCGACCCTGCGCACGCTCGCGCGACCGGCCCCGCGGTGCCCGCTGAACGTGGAGGTTTCCGCTGGTCGGGTGTTCGCCGGCGTACGGACCCGGCTGGCGGACTACCGGGAGATCCGCGCGGCACACGGCGGCACGGTCAACGACGTGGTGCTGGCTGCGATCACCGGGGCACTCCGGGAATGGATGCTGAGCAGGGACGTGGTGTTGACCGATACCACCACGGTGCGAGCGCTCGTGCCGCTGGCCGTGGTGGATGCCGACACGATGGCGCACTCCCCGGCAGGGATCGTGGGCAACGAGGTCGTGCCGCACCTGGTGGACCTGCCGGTGGGCGAGGCAGACTCGGTTGTGCGGCTGCAGCACGTCAGCCACGGCATGCGGGAGCACCGTGACAGCGGCAGGTGGGTAGCTGCCCGATCGCTGGCCCGGATGGGGGGTTTCGCGCCCCCGACACTGCACTCGCTGGGAGCCCGCGCCGCAGGTACGCTGTCGAACCGGATCTTCAACCTGGTGGTCACCAACTCGCCCGGCCCCCAGGTGCCGATGTACGCGGCGGGCGCGCGCATGTCGGAGATGTTCCCGATCGTGCCGTTGCTGCGCAACCACGCCCTGGCCGTCGGTGTGACATCCTATGACGGCGGTGTCTATATCGGACTGAACGGGGACAGGAAGGCGGTGCACGACATCGACGCGTTCGCGACCATGCTGGAGGAATCCGTGGCGGAGCTCAAGGAGTACAGCCGATGAGGGTCTACGTGCCCGCTACCGTGGGCATGCTGCAGGAGCTGGCTGAGCAGCAGGAGATCAGCCCGGTCAGCGGTACCGCCTTCGCCGTGACCCCCGCGCTACGGGAGTTCTACACCAGCGGCTCGACCGAGGAGCTGGAGTACGCGGCCATGCAGGACGCCGCGCGGGCCTCGCTCCGGCTGCTCACCGGTGAGCGGGACCGGGCGACCGAGGATGAGCGGCCTGCGCGGCGCAGGGCGGTGATCTCCGCGGACATCGACGACGTCACACACCGCTCGGACCTGGACGCCGCCGTGGTGCGGATCGCGGGCGCGATCCCGCTCAGCAAGGTGGCCGCGGTGCACGTCGATACCTCGGAGGCAGAGGAGGCCGTCGAGGCGGCAGTGGACGCCATCGATGCAGCCGACCTCGGTGATCCCGACGCCGAGCTCACCCTCGGCGACGTCGAGGACCACGAGCTTGCCTGGTACGCACCCCAGGAGCTGTCGCTGCTGTTGCAGCTGCTGTAGGGGCGTGGCGCCGACCGCCTCCCCGGATTCGTGTGGCCGCCCCACGATGGCATGGTTCATGTCAGGATGGGTGGCACAGCCCACAAGGCTTTGCTGAACGAATTCGGGAGGCGAGATACCCATGGACGCGATCACCTCCGTTCCCACCCCCAGGAACGAGCCGGTGTACACCTATGCTCCGGGCAGTGCCGAGCGTGAGTCGTTGCAGCGCACGCTCGCCGAACTGGCCTCGGGTACCAGGGAGCTGACCCAGACGATCGGGGGCGACCAGCGGATGGCCCGCGGGGAGTCGTTCGACGTGGTGGCTCCCCACGAGCACGGGCACGTGCTGGGCCGCTGTGGCCAGGCCAGCGAGGAGGACGTCGCCGAAGCGGTCACCGCCGCGAAGGAGAGCGCTCCCGCGTGGCGGCAGCTGCCGTTCGACGAGCGTGCCGCGGTGATCCTGCGCGCGGCCGACCTGATCTCCGGACCGTGGCGTGACACCATCAACGCCGCGACCATGCTGGGACAGTCCAAGTCGGTCCACCAGGCCGAGATCGACGCTGCCTGCGAGCTGATCGACTTCCTGCGGTTCAACGTGCACTTCGCGCGCCGCATCCTCGCCGAGCAGCCGATCTCGGTGCCTGGCACGTGGAACAGGATGGAGTACCGCTCGCTGGAAGGGTTCGTCACGGCGATCACGCCGTTCAACTTCACCGCCATCGCGGGCAACCTGCCGACCGCGCCCGCGCTGATGGGCAACACCGTGGTGTGGAAACCGACGCCGACGCAGCAGTTCGCGGCGCACTACTTCATGCGCGCGCTGGAGGCCGCGGGTATGCCGCCCGGTGTGATCAACATGGTCACCGGTGACGGGGCAGCGGTGAGCAAGGTGGCACTGGCCGACCCGGACTTCGCCGGCCTGCACTTCACCGGCTCGACGGGAACCTTCAAGAAGCTATGGCGCACCATCGCCGACAACCTCGACTCGTACCGGCACTACCCGCGGATCGTGGGCGAGACCGGCGGCAAGGACTTCATCGTCGCCCATCCGTCGGCCAATGCCGACAAGGTCGTCACGGCGATCGTGCGTGGCGCGTTCGAGTATCAGGGTCAGAAGTGCTCCGCCGCGTCCCGAGCCTACGTGCCGCGGTCACTGTGGCAGGGCGGGCTGCGCGAGCAGCTTGTCGATGTCACCAAGACGATCAGCTACGGCGATATCCGAGATTTCTCCAACTTCGGTGGCGCGGTCATCGACCACCGCGCTTTCGCCAAACACAAGGCTCTTCTGTCCAGTGTGGAGTCCGATCCGGAGTTGGACGTGATCGCTGGTGGGTCGTGCGACGACTCCGTCGGATACTTTGTGGAGCCGACGGTGCTCACTTCCACCAATCCGAAGCATGACGTGTTCGCCACTGAGTACTTCGGACCGATCGTGGCGGTGTACGTCTACGAGGACGCCGAGTACTCGGACATCCTGCGGCTGGTGGACTCGACTGCACCGTACGCGCTCACTGGCGCGGTTTTCGCCGACGACCGGCAGGCCGTCGCGGAGGCCCACGACGCGCTGCGGTACACGGCGGGGAACTTTTACGTCAACGACAAACCAACGGGCTCGGTGGTCAACCAGCAGCCGTTCGGCGGCGCCAGGGCATCCGGCACCAACGACAAGGCGGGCTCGCTGTTCAACATGGTGCGGTGGGTCAGCCCCCGCGCCGTCAAGGAGAACTTCGACGCGCCGACCGACCACACCTACCCGCACATGGGCTGATAGCGGGGGTGGTGAGCCGAAGGACTCCTTCGGTACATATCCGGTACCCGAGGAGTCCTTCGGCTCGCCCTCCTGTCAGTTGGGCATCTCCTCGAAGTCCTCCAGGTCCTCGATGCCCTCAAGCTCCTCGAGCTCCTCGAGCTCGTCGAGGCCACCCATGGGCATCTCGGACGCTTCGCCGACCTCGTCCTCGGGGGGCGCCTCCACTGTGACCGGCTCGCCCCAGTCGCTGTAGGTCACGGTCATCGAGGACTCAGCCATTCCGGGGGGCATGTGCTCGCCCATGTGCTCGGCCATACTCGCCATTACCGCGCCGATGTCCACGGTGTACTTCAGCGGCAGCTCGTTCTCGCCGATCCACAGCTCCACCGGCACCGTGCCGAACTCGACATCCCCCAGGCCGCGCTCGATTTCCGGCTGCAGTTCGGCGACGTACTGCTCGATGACCTTGTCGGCGTCCATCTCGATCAGGTAATAGGTGGCCGCTTCGCCGTCGAGCTCGGTGTCGAAATCGCTCTCGACGATCTCACCGGATTCGGCGAGTGCGTCGAGCGTGTGGCTCGGGTCGTTCTGTTCGATCATGCTCTCGTCGACGAACGGTGAATCCTCGATCGACGTCGCGACCCACGGCTTGTCCGGGTCATCGGACATACCCATACCCATGCCCATCCCCATGCCGCCGTTCGACGCCTTGACGTAGAGCACGCCGTCGACCAGCCGCATCTCGGTCTCGGAGCCCATGGTGTCCATGGTCATGGCCATGGCTGAGTCAGCGCCCGCGAACTCGCCTTCCCCGGAGGCGGTCGTCGTCATGCCCGCCATGTCCATCTCCATGGTGAACTTCGCGGTGGAGTGCTCCTGAGCGCTCGCGCTGGCGACTGAGGCCAGCTCGGTGACGTCCTCGAACGTGGTGATCCCGCTGCCGCACGCGCTCAGCGCCAGCAGACCGGTCGCTGCGCCGGTCGCCACGAGGGACGTCCGCAGTGATTTCCGCATGTGCTTCTCCCACAACGTTTGCTGCGCGCCCTGATGCCGCATCGATCTACCTGGATGCGACGCGCGCCCGGATTCAGGTTTCCAGGTTACCCTCCGCAGCCGGGAGAGGGTCGCCTTATGGCGTGATTGCGCGCTCCGGCCTCGACCGGTTCCCGCGCGGCAGGTCGGCGGGCTGCCGAGGCACGACCTACTCCTGCGCCGTTCCCATGCGGGAGGCCAGCAACCTCCGTAGTGAGCGCAGCCGCCCGACCGTAGCGGCGTCGGCGTCGAGGAACCGCTCCAACGTGCAGTCCGGGTCGTCCTGGCCACCGAGGTGCCCGCAGCCTGATGGGCACTCCTCGGCAGGCTCGGCGAACTCCGGGAAGGCCGAGACGATATCGCTCGGCGTGACGTGAGCGAGCCCGAAGGAGCGTACGCCGGGGGTGTCGATGACCCACCCACCGCCGGGTAGAGGCAGTGCTATCGCGGTCACCGACACGTGCCTTCCCTTGCCGACCGCGCTCACCTCGCCGGTGCGTAGGTCGGCGTCCGGCACGATGCGGTTCACCAGCGTGGACTTGCCAACGCCCGAATGGCCGACCAGCGCCGATACCCGGCCGGTGAGCAGCTCGACCAGCTCGTCGACCGGCTGGTCGTAGCGAGTGATGATCGACGGGACGGCCAGGTCCGCGTACCGGGACAGCAGCTCGTCCGGTGCGGCCAGATCGGCCTTCGTCAGGCACAGCACCGGCTCCAGCCCGCCCGCGTAACAAGCCACCAGGCAGCGATCGATGAAGCCGGTACGCGGAGGTGGGTCGGCCAGCGCCGTGACGATCAGCAGCTGCTCGGCACCGGCGACCACGACCCGCTCGTACGGGTCGGTGTCGTCGGCGGTCCTGCGCAGCACGCTGCTGCGGGGCTCGACGCCGACGATGCGGGCGAGCGTGCCAGGAGCACCGCTGGTGTCACCCACCAGTCTGACCGTGTCACCGACGACCACCGGGGTGCGCCCCAGTTCCCGCGCGCGCATCGCGACGACGACGCGGTTCGGGTCGCCGTCGATCGCGCAGTTCCACCGGCCGCGATTGACCGAGATCACCAGGGCCTGCACGGCATCGGCGTGCTGCGGGCGGCGCTTGCTCCGTGGCCGTGATCCCTTGCCTGGCCGGACCCGGACGTCGGACTCGTCGAGATCGCGCCAGTCCCTGTGCGGCAACGCATCCCTTCTTTCGCTGCTTGCCCACGCGGCTGCTCCCCGACGATGATCCCCTATGCCCGTGTACGGCACCAATGCCGGGTCACCTGCTCGCGCAAGCTCGCGCGGTGCCGGTGTACGTGCGAGGATGATCGGTGAGCCCGGGGTGACCGTACGGTTCTAGTGTTGGGTGAGGCGAGACGGGATGTGTGGGCGGTACGCGGCGACGAAGGATCCCGCCACCATCGCGCGCGAGTTCGACGCGGTCGACGAGAGCGTGGGGGAGTGCGCGCCCAGTTACAACGTCGCTCCCGGTAAGCCGGTACCCGTGGTGGTGCGGCGGCACCTGCGGTCCGCGGACGGTGAGGTGCTCACCGACCGGGAACCCACGACCAGGGTGCGTGCGATGACCTGGGGCTTGGTTCCGTTCTGGGCGAAGGACCGGGGGATCGGTCATCGCATGATCAACACGAGGGCGGAGACCGCGTCGACCAAACCGGCCTTCCGGAAAGCGCTGGCGCGGCGGCGGTGCCTGCTCCCGGCGGATGGCTGGTTCGAGTGGCAGCGGCTCACCGCAAGGGGCCGCACGATCAAGCAGCCGTACTACATGACACCGGCAGACGGTGAAGGGCTCGCCTTCGCGGGGATCTGGGAGACCTGGCGTGACCCCGAGCTTCCTGACACCGCCGCGCCTCTGGTGACGTGCTCGGTGCTGACCACAGCGGCTGCCGACTCGCTGTCCGAGATCCACGACCGGATGCCGCTGGTGCTGCCGAGGCAGTCGTGGGACGCGTGGTTGGATCCGGATCGGCCGGACGTCGCCGAGCTGCTCGCGCCGCCACCTGCGAGCCTCGCGGCCGCGCTCGAGGTACGGCCGGTGTCGACCAGGGTGAACAACGTGGCCAACGACGGTCCCGAGCTGATCCAGCGGGCCGAGCAGGCAAGCGATGACCGGCAACCGTCGCTGTTCGACGACGAGGGTAATCCATGACCACCGCGACGATCCAGACCCGGTACGGCCCGGCGCGCGCCGAGTTGCACTGCGCGGAGGAGGGCAGCGCGGCGTTGCTGCTCGGGCACGGCGCGGGTGGCGGCATCGACGCCAAGGATCTCGTGGTAGTCACCCGGGCCGCGCACGACGCCGGGGTGCACGTCGCGCTGGTCGAACAGCCCTACCGGGTCGCGGGGCGCCGGGCGCCCGCGCCGCGCAGGCAGCTCGACGACGCGTGGTTGACCGTAGCGGACGAGCTGGCCGAGCGTTGGTTCGACGAGATGCCGATGATTTTCGGTGGCCGGTCCTCCGGGGCGCGGGTGGCCTGCCGGACGGCCGAGGCGGGCTCCGCCGTAGCCGTGCTGTGCCTGGCGTTCCCGGTGTGCCCGCCCGGTAAGCAGGAGGCGCGGGCGAGCAGGCAGGCCGAGCTCGACGCGGTGACCGTGCCGGTCCTCGTGGTGCAGGGCGAGCAGGACCCCTTCGGCCGTCCCGACCCCGGACGGCATCACGAGATCGCGATGGTGCAGGGCAATCACGCGCTCGACACCGACCTGGATGCCGTGTCCAGGGTGACCACCGAGTGGCTCGGCAGGGTGCTCCGCCCGCTGGTGTGACCCGCACCGGTCTGCTCGTCAGGACCGTCACCTTCGTGCCTGCGTGGCCTGGGGCACGCCACGGAATGCGGCCACGAGAGGTGACGTTACACCCGGTATGCCGATACCGACCGTGACGGGCGAGCCCAGGGTTCGCACGGTGCCGCGGGCACCGTCGGGCACCCTGGCGCCGAGCCGCGTATCCTCAGCGGGGACGTATGCGTACCCGACCATGAACGCCTTACAGGGCGGGTCCGGTGCCGGCGCGGAACCGGGAGGAAGCGGTTTGGCTGACCAGAGCCAGCAGGAACGGGCCGAGGGCAATGATCAGGGCCCCGGCCAGGAGCGGAGCGGGCAGGAGCAGGCCGAGCTCATCGCGCGGTTCGAGCGCGACGCGATGCCGCTGCTCGACCAGCTCTACTCGGCGGCCATGCGCATGACCCGCAATCCGGCGGATGCGGAGGACCTGGTCCAGGAGACCTACCTGAAGGCCTACCGGGCCTTCGCGAGCTTCACCGAGGGCACCAACCTCAAGGCCTGGATGTACCGCATCCTGACCAACACCTACATCAACGGTTACCGCAAGCGCCAGCGCCAGCCCGCCGAACAGCCAACGGAGGAAATCCAGGACTGGCAGCTCGCGCAGGTCGCGGGCCACACCTCGGGAGGACTGCGCTCTGCCGAGGTGGAGGCGCTGGACAGGCTGCCCGACACCGATGTCAAAGCGGCCCTGCAGCGGCTGCCGGAAGAGTTCCGGCTGGCTGTCTACCTCGCGGACGTGGAAGGCTTCGCCTACAAGGAGATTGCCGAGATCATGGAGACCCCCATCGGCACGGTGATGTCGCGGTTGCACCGTGGCCGTGGCCAGCTACGGGAGTTGCTGGCCGACACCGCGCGGGAGCGGGGGTTCATCCGGGACTCGCGCGAGGAGGTGGCGCGATGACCAGCACCAGTTGCGGCGAGCAGGACGGCCCTGACTGCACGCAGGTCCTTGCCGAGGTCTATCGCCTGCTCGACAGGGAGTGCCCGCAGGAAAAGGAAGCCGAGCTGCGCAGGCACCTCGAGGAGTGCCCGCCGTGCCTGGAGCAGTACGGCATCGGCGAGCAGCTGAAGAAGCTACTCGCCCGCAAGTGCGGTGGCGAGCATGCCCCTGACGGGCTGGCGGAACGGCTCCGCGAGACGATCCGGGCGACCGTGGCCGAGCGCACCGGCGACGACGTCCTCGCCCCTGGCGCGGACACGGAAGCGCGCGAGGCCTGAGCGCCACGCCATTCGGGAGCCGAAGGGGTCCCCGGGTACAGCATATGTACCGAAGGGGCCCTTCGGCTCGTACCCGAACGTCAGGAGTGTGGCTTCGTGCCGTGATTGGCCGCGTTCTTCTTCCGCATGCGGCGCTTACGGGTGCGCTTCGACACGGTCCCTCCTCGGACTCGGGTCCTGACCACCTCGCGGTGGCCCTCGTGAGCCAGTCTGGCACGGCTGCGGCCGCCACCGCCAACCTCTCGCGCCGATCCTGCCCGCGCGGCGCTGTACTCATGTCGAGCTCTGGTCCGGCCGCCGAGGGCGAGTCCGCCGGTCGCGACCCTCTTCCGGGCGTACCGCCCGGCGGTTTGATTGGATGACATCGTGTCTACGCTTGCCGACCTGCTCGCCGAGCACACCGGGCTGTCCGGTGAAGCGGCCGATCATCTCCAGACGGTCGTCGCCGAGTGGCAGCTGCTCGCCGACCTGTCCTTTTCCGACTTCCTGATGTGGGTGCCGGTGCAGCGCGGTGACCACGCCAGGATCGACAGCGACACCGAGTTCGTGTGCGTGGCCCAGGCGCGGCCGACGACGGGGCCGACGGCGCATCCCGAGGACGTGGTCGACTCCCGGGTGACGATCGAGGACTATCCGCTGCTCGTCCGCGCGATCCGCGAGGTCCGGATTTTCCGGGAGCAGGACCCGCACTGGCATCACGACGTGCCGATGCGCAGGGAAGCGGTCCCGGTGACCTACCGGGGCCAGGTGATCGCCGTGCTCAGCAGGGAATCCACGTTGGTCACACCGCGCGTGCCGAGCTCCCTCGAGATCGCCTATATCAGCAGCGCCGCCGACCTGTGCCAGATGATCGCCGACGGCAGCTTCCCCAATCCCGAATCATTGACCGGGGTGCATGCCAGCCCCCGGGTGGGGGACGGGTTCATCCGGGTGGATTCGTCCGGGGCGGTGGTTTTCGCCAGTCCGAACGGCCTGTCGGCCTACCATCGGATGGGGCACGAGGCGGATCTGGTCGGTGAGCACCTCGTGCCGTTGACCAAATCGCTCATCGCCGATCCCTTCGATGCCAGTGAGATCGCCCAGCGGATCAACGACGCGCTTGAAGGGCGGCCCGGCAGCAGGGCGGAGGCGGAGTCGCGGCCGGGAGCCGCCGTGCTGTTCCGCGCGATACCGCTCCGTCCCTCGGGGGTCGCCGCAGGGGCACTGGTGCTGGTGCGCGACGTGACCGAGGTCAAGCGCAGGGATCGGGCACTGTTGAGTAAGGACGCCACGATCCGGGAGATCCACCACAGGGTCAAGAACAACCTGCAGACGGTGGCGACACTGCTGCGGCTGCAATCGCGCCGTACCGCGAGCGATCAGGCACGCCAGGCGCTGGAAGAGTCGGTGCGCCGGGTCTCGTCTATCGCCATGGTGCACGAATCACTGTCGGTGTCGGTGGACGAGCGGGTCGATCTCGATCACCTGCTGGACAAGGTGCTGCCGATGCTGGGCGAGATCTCAACCGCGGAGTCTCCGTTGCAGCTGACAAGGGAAGGATCGTTCGGTGTCGTGGTGGCCGACATCGCCACCCCGCTGGTGATGGTGCTGTCGGAGCTGGTGCAGAACGCGGTCGAGCACGCGTTTCCCGGCGGCTCCGGCGGGACGGTGGTGGTGCACGCGCACCGCACCGCTCGGTGGCTGGATGTGGCCATCTCGGACAACGGCAAGGGGTTACCCGCGGGCTTCTCGGTGGAAAGCGCTAACGGTCTCGGCCTGCAGATCGTGCGCACCCTGGTGGAATCCGAACTGCGCGGTTCGCTGTCGGTACGCGCGCGCCAGCCGAAAGGGACGGAGGCATCGCTGCGCATTCCCTTGGTGCGGAGATTGTGAGCGCGTCGGCTCCGCCGCACCACGGGCACGATGCGGGGTCATGCCGTTATGGCA
This sequence comes from Haloechinothrix sp. LS1_15, assembly GCF_033042135.1. Lineage (NCBI taxonomy): Bacteria > Bacillati > Actinomycetota > Actinomycetes > Pseudonocardiales > Pseudonocardiaceae > Haloechinothrix > Haloechinothrix sp. LS1_15. The sequence goes on from NZ_WBXM01000002.1 coordinate 184,024, forward strand.
GCCGGACAGCATTGGAGGCCGGCACCTTCAGGTGCCGGCCTCCAATGCTGGTAACCGGTGTACGGCCGGTTCGTCAGGCCGTACGGGTGCCGATGCTGGCACGGCGACGCTTCAGCGCACGCCGCTCGTCCTCGCTCATGCCGCCCCATACGCCCGCGTCCTGGCCGGTGGCCAGTGCCCAGGCCAGGCAGTCGGACGCGACGGTGCAGCGGTGGCACACAGCTTTTGCCTCGGCCTCCTGCACGAGCGCAGGACCCGTGGTCCCCACAGGAAAGAACAGCTCCGGGTCCTCGTCTCGGCAGGCCGCGTGGTGGCGCCAGTCCATCTCGTGAGCTCCTTCGTGGCGACGCGGGTAAGCCGCGCCACGGTCGTCATGGCGGTCGTTTTCTCGGGGTGCTTGTGAATGCTTTCACGAAGCGCCCGATCGAGCAAGGGTTTTCGGAAGATCGGTGAGTGAGCTCACCCGCCAGAGGTATTGCTCTGACCTGCGAATTCCCTCACATCACGGGGCGCGAAGGCCAGCCGCGTTGCTGCGAACGGCACCTAGATATCGGTAAGTGGTATAAGCCCCTTCGGTCGCGGTGATCACGTGACCCGCGAGAATGCCGCCTGGCCGTCGGATCCGGCTCGCCCGCCGCGCCACGCCCGGGAACGGGGGTCGGTGTGCACGGACCGGGACGATCACGCCAGGCGCGGAGACACCAGCGATCACGCCAGCACGGTGAGCGCGTCCGGCACCGAGGTGAAATCCACCATGGACGCCGTTCCCACATAATCACCGTCAACCTGGACGTTCACCGGCTCCTCGGCACGCACGCCGAACTTGGCGACGTCGGCGTACCTGATCACGCCGCGAGCGTGCCGCAGGCCGCGGTTGCTGAGCGCGCCGGCCAGGTGCTTCAGGACGCTGGGCACCCCGAGGCTGCGCAGCCCGATCACGGCAAGACCCGTGTCGAAGGAGCATCCAGGAGCCAGCCGGATCGGGCGGGATCCCAGGTAGCTCCACGGGTCGGTGTTGCAGACGAACACGCTGCGGGCGGTGGCTTCCTCGTCGCCGGGAACCTCGATGGCCAGCGACGGTCTCCCCAGCGGCGGCCGGAAGTAGCGGGTGGCGGCGACCCTGGTGTACAGCGCGGGACCCGCTTGCTTGCCGCGGATCCGGTCCACGCCAGCGACGACGTCGGCGTCCCATCCGAGTCCCGCGCTGAAGGTGAACAGCCTGCCACCCGCCGCCCCGAGGCCGATGCGGCGCGTGCGCCAGTGCGCGAGCGCCTCGAGGAGCACGTGGGTGGCCTCGAGCGGGTCGGAGGGCAGCCCGAGGGCCCTGGCGAAGACGTTGGCCGAGCCTCCGGGCACGATCGCCACCGCCGGTGCGGCCGGGTGCGGCACCGCTACGGAACCGCTCACCGGCTCGGTGTCACCGGCGAGCCCGTTGACGATCTCGTTGACCGTGCCGTCCCCGCCGTGCGCCACGACGACGTCGAACCCGTCGGCACGTGCTCGCGCACCGAGGTCGGTCGCGTGGCCCCGGTACGACGTCTCCACGAGCGTGACCTCGGCCCTACTGGCCACGGCATGTGCGATGACATCCCGGACGCCGGGTGTGGTCGAGGTGGCCCGCGGGTTGACGATCAGCAGTGCTCGCACAGGGGCAGCCTACGTCTCGTGCGGGCCCGTTCCCTCCTTCCGCGGTCGTGTTCTTGTTCACGCGCCCGGCGCCGCCGGGCGCGTCTCTCTATCCTTCGCACCCCGATCGGTGACCGCTGCTCACCGACGATGGTTTGATCGTCGCGCCCGCGGTCGGGCCGGGAAAACGGCCAACCGAGTGATTCATGGCACGCCCGCGCTACGTACTGTCATCGCCTGTGCCCGGCGGGAGGGCGGACCGGGCGCGATGCCTCCTGGAGGGGCCGGTGCCTTACCATCGAGGGGGAGTTCGCCGATGCGGGAAGGTCGTGACGCGTGCGGGTCGCCGATGTGATGTTGCCTGCCCCCAAGGAGGTGCGGCTGGCAGGCGCGCTGGTCATGGTGCCCGGCATCCTCGGGGTCGGCTTCGCGTTCACGTTGCTGTTCTCCGCGCTGCTCGGTTCGCCGACCACCGAGGGCGGCAACAGCGTGTACGGCGAGGCCGCTTACTACGTCGTGCTCGGCGGTGGCACGCTCGCCTGCGGAGTCGCACTGCTGCTCGGCCAGCTGTGGGCCCGCGCCCCCGCTGTCGTGGTGGCGGTGGTGCAGGGCGGGGCCGCCTGGTACATGCTGGCCTCCTCCCGCCCTGAGCTGGGGGTGCCGGTGATGGCCGCGGCGATCGCGATCCTGGTGTTGCTGTTCCGTGAACCCTCCCGCGCCTGGGCGCTCGGTCTGGAGGCTCAGGACGTCGGTGACGACGACGGTGGTGATGCGCGGCGTGGCGGTCAGCGGGGTGGTCGCTGAGTGATGCTTGCCGCTTGTCCGGCAAGGGCGGTGAGTTCCCGACCGGTGAGCCGGTACACGGTCCACTCGTCCATGGGGACGGCCCCGAGCGAGCGGTAGAAGTCGATCGCGGGGGTGTTCCAGTCCAGCACCCACCATTCGAGCCGGGCGTAGCCCTGCCTGGCGCACTCGGCGGCGAGCTCGGCGAGCAATGCCCTGCCCAGGCCCGAGCCGCGGTAGGTGGGCCGGACGTAGAGGTCCTCCAGGTAGATCCCGTGCACCCCGCGCCACGTCGAGAAGTTCAAAAACCACAGCGCGAATCCCACCACCGCGCCGTCGACATCGGCGACATGGCCGTACAGCGCGGGCCGGGGACCGAACAGCGCCTCGCTGAGCTGCTCGCTGGTGAGGTGGCATTCCTGCGGTGCCTTCTCGTAGTCGGCCAGCTCGTGCACCAGCGTGACGACGTCGGCGACATCAGCTTCGGTGACGGGCCGGATCTGACTCTGCATCGCGGTGACCTCGGTCGTGAACGTGGACGGGCCGGCTCCACGTATACCGCACGGCTGCGGCAACGAGGCATCGCCGGTAGGGTTACCGGCAAGTAACATAATGGCCTGTGACAGACTGCTGATCACTGAAAGGACCGGCACCGATGACGACGACCCCGACACTGGCCCTGTGGCGCAGGCTCAGCGCGTTGCCGGGCGGTAACCGGCTGTTCTCGGCCGCGATCGCGCTGCGCGTGCCCTACTTCGGGACGATCCTGCCGACTGTGCACGAGATGCAGCCGGGACGCTGCGTGGTGACGGCCCCGAAGTGGTTCGGCGTGTACAACCACATCCGCACCTTCCACGCGATCGCCGCGTGTAACCTCGCCGAGCTCGCGATGGGCATGCTGGCCGAGGCGACGGTACCGCCGACACACCGCTGGCTGCCGAAAGCGATGAGCGTCGAGTACGTCGCCAAGGCGACCACCGGGCTGCGCGCGGTCGCCGAGCTGGACCACGTCCCCGCCTTCGGTGACCATGCCACCGATGTGGAGGTGCCGGTGACCGTGTACGACAAGCACGGGACACCGGTGGTGACCGGTGCCATCACGGTGTGGGTGGCGCCGCGTTCGTGACCGAGGTGACGGTCAGCCGTGGTGCGTGCGGAGCTGTTCGTAACGAGCGCGGCACGCCTCGTAGCGCGGCAGCAAGCCGTGCGCGGCGGCCTCGTCCAGCGTAGGGGCGGCGGCGTCCTTGGCGGACAGCACGGGTTCGGCGTCGGCAGGCCACGGCAGGTCGAGTGCGGGATCCAGCGGGTTGATGCCGTGCTCGGCGGCGGGGTTGTACGGCGTGGAGCACAGGTAGGCGGTCACCGCGTCCTCGGTCAACGCCAGGAAGGCGTGCCCGAGCCCTTCGGAGAGGTACACCGCCCGGTAGTCCGTGGCATCCAGCCGGAGGGCCTCGTGGCGGCCGAACGTGGGCGAGCCCACCCGCACGTCCACCACCACGTCGAGCACGGCCCCCCGCGCGCAGTAGAGATACTTGGCCTGCCCCGGCGGGGTGTCGGCGAAGTGGATACCCCTGATCACGCCGCGCCGCGACACACTGTGATTGGTCTGCGCGACGTCCAGCGGGTGGCCGACGGCTTTGGTGAAGGCCGGTTCCTGGAACGGTGCGACGAACAACCCACGGTCGTCGGGGAAGCTGTCGGGAAGGAACTCGTAGGCATCCGGTATGCCCAGCTCACGTGCTTGCATGCCGGTAGCTTGGCATCCACGCGGGCGGTCACGCAGGCGAATCGGGCAAACGTAACGCCGATGTGGCGGTGACCGGTGGTCACGCGACAGCGGGTACCAGCGGGAGAACCGATGGTGTGATAATCACCGCACCCGGGGAGTAGGTCGCGCGGTCGACCTGCAACACTAGGAGAGACGTAGACACCGATGTTCGTCGCGCTCGCCGCGTAGCAACAGCTTGGCGGCGCTTGCCGGAGCCGTGACGCGCTGGATGCCACCGCACCCGCGCCGACCCGGAAGGAACGCTATATCCCGTTCCCCGCGCGCCGTGGATAGGCGCGCGTCATTATCCAGTACGGCCGTACGAGTCACCTGCCGACCAACCGGTTCAGCCACGGGGTGGTCATCGCGACGGACCACCGTCGATGGCGATACCGGGCGCCGGTGGGTGGCCGACCTCGGCCGGCGCTCGAGTACACGATGGCAGGAACACGATGACCGAGAACGATCGCTTTACCGCAGCCGAGGACGCCCGCCCCGTGACTGACGAGGAGGTCTTCGACCTTCACGAGGACGGCAAGCTGGCGGTAGGCGCGGTAACCCCGATCTCGGACGCGCGCGAACTGTCCATCGCGTACACCCCCGGTGTGGCCAAGGTCAGCGGCGCGATCGCCGAGAACCCGGCGCTGGCTGCCCGCTACACCTGGGCGAGCAGGCTGGTGGCCGTGGTCAGTGACGGCACCGCCGTGCTCGGTCTCGGCGATATCGGCCCCAGCGCGTCACTTCCGGTGATGGAGGGCAAATCCGCGCTGTTCAAGGCGTTCGCCGATCTCAACTCCATCCCGCTGGTGCTCGACACCACCGACCCGGAGGAGATCGTGACCACGCTGGTGCGGATGCGGCCGTCGTTCGGGGCGGTGAACCTGGAGGACATCGCGGCACCGCGCTGCTTCGAGATCGAGGACCGGCTCACCGAGGCACTCGACTGCCCCGTGATGCACGACGACCAGCACGGCACGGCCATCGTCGTGCTGGCGGCGTTGCGTGGTGCCAACATCGTGCTGGATCGGGATCTGAGCGACCAGCGCGTGGTGATCTCCGGGGCGGGCGCCGCGGGCGTGGCCTGTACCCGCATCCTGCAAGCGGCGGGTGTGGGCGATGTGACCCTGCTGGACTCCCGTGGCATCGTGCACTCCGGCAGGCAAGGGCTGCACCGGGTCAAGGCCGAGCTGGCGCGGACCACTAACGCCGCGGGGCTGACCGGCGGGCTCGCCGAGGCCATGGCCGGCGCCGACGTGTTCATCGGCCTGTCAGGCGCCACCATCGACGAGGGGCTGTTGGCGACCATGGCGCCGGATCCGATCGTGTTCGCGCTGTCGAATCCGGACCCCGAGGTGCACCCGGACCTCGCGAGGCGCTACGCCAGCGTGGTCGCCACCGGCCGGAGCGATTTCCCCAACCAGATCAACAACGTGTTGGCCTTCCCCGGCGTGTTCAGGGGAGCGCTGGACGCGGGTGCGCGGACGATCACCGACAACATGAAGATCGCGGCAGCGGAAGCCATCGCGTCTGTTGCCGCAGAGGAGCTGTCGGTCGATCACATCGTGCCGAGCGCGCTCGACCCGCGCGTCGCCACGGAAGTGGCCACCGCGGTGGCCAAGGCGGCTGGCGAGGACGGCGTGGTCTGAGACCATCCGTGAGAAACCGCCGACCGGACGGGTCCGGTCGGCGGTGATGGATTCATCCGGATCGACCCTTCCGCGGTCGACCGTTCGGCGGTAGTGGCAGGAAGCGGTGTGTGCTTTCCCGGTGACGCGTGACGAGTGCGCGTCGCCGGGAAAGTTCCGCGCGTATTTTCCTGCCCTTATCGTCGACGTTCCTACGAAAGTTCCTTGCGTGAGCCTTGCGGTCGTGCGTTCTCGGACGAGCGTGGGGACTTTCGTTCTCCTTCGCGTATTCTGCCATTTTCTTCCTGCCCCATGTGAACGCGCCGTTCAAGCCTCAGTGCTCGACGATCGAAGTGGTGGACAGGGAGATCTGCGGCTAACGCGAAGGCAGTGAGAATTCAAGTCCTATTTTCCTCCTGGCCGTCCCTTTAACGTTTTTTCACGCTCTATAGAGCGCGAAAAGGGTTCACGAGCGGCATCCGGTACATGGGTGCCGCCAGCGACGGTCCAGGAGGAAACCCATCGTGACACGGAGTAAGAGATGGCGTGCGAGGGCATGGTCGAGTATCGGGATAGCCGCTACCGTTGCCGTGCTCGGCGCGACGGCGGGAACCGCGGTCGCAGGGGAGGACGGCGATATCAGAGCAGCGGGTGATCCCGATGCGATCGAGGACAGCTACATCGTGGTGTTCCACGACAGCGTGGGTGCGGCGAGCGCGGAAGCCGCGGCACAGAGCCACGCAGCACGCAGGAACGCCGAGGTGGAGCACACGTACTCGGCGGCATTGCGAGGGTATGCCGCCGAGATGAGTGAGCGCGACGCCCGCAGGGCGGCGAACGACCCGGAAGTGGCTTACGTGGAACAGAACACGGCGGTCGAGTTGCACCAGGAACAGCATGACCCACCGTCCTGGGGCCTCGACCGGATCGATCAGCGTGAGCTGCCGCTCGACGGGGTGTACCGCTATGAAACCACCGCGCCGGACGTCGACGCCTACATCCTCGACACCGGCATCAGCTACAGCCACAACGACTTCGAGGGTCGGGCCGAACCCGGTTACGATGCCGTCGGCGACGGACGTAACGGCGACGACTGCAACGGGCACGGCACCCATGTGGCAGGCACCGTCGGCGGTGCCGAGCACGGTGTGGCCAAGGGAGTCACGCTGCACAGTGTGCGCGTGCTCGACTGCGACGGTCGGGGCACCAATGCCGGCGTGATCGCCGGTGTCGACTGGGTCACCGACAACCACGACGGCCCGTCTGTGGCGAATATGAGCCTCGGTGGCGGTGCCTCGTCCGCGCTGGATGACGCGGTGCGGAACTCGGTGAACGCCGGGGTGACCTACGCGGTGGCCTCCGGCAACGACGACGCCGATGCCTGCAACTACTCACCGGCACGGGTCGCTGAAGCGCTGACCGTCAACGCGACGACCTCGAGTGACGCCCGCTCGTGGTTCTCCAACTACGGCACCTGCACCGACATCTTCGCCCCGGGAAGCGACATCACTTCCGCCTGGATCGGTGGGGACACCGCCACCAGGACCATCTCGGGAACGTCGATGGCGGCACCGCACGTGGCAGGGGCGGCCGCGCTCTACCTCGCGGACAACCCGCAGGCGGCGCCGTCCGAGGTGAACGGTGCGATCACCAGCCAGGCCACCGAGGGAGTCGTGAGTAACCCGGGACCGGGCTCGCCCAACAGGCTGGTCTACACCGGTGCGACCAACGACGACCCTGGCGACCCCGACCCCGAGCCGGAGACCTGTAGCGCCACCAACGACGAGCGGGTCGACATCCCCGACAACGGGCCTGCGGTGACCAGCGAGATCACCATCACCGATTGCGACCGTGCTGCCGCGGCCGACGCCGAGGTCGACGTGGACATCCGGCACAGCTGGCGGGGTGACGTGGTGATCGACCTGATCGCGCCGGACGGTACCCAGTACAACCTCAAGCAGGCCAACTTCTGGGATTCGGGCAACGACGTCCGGGAGACCTATGAGGTCGACCTGGCCGCCCACCACGCGGAAGGCACATGGACGCTGCGCGTCCAGGACGTCTACTGGGGTTACACCGGTTACCTGGACAGCTGGTCGCTCGCGTTGTGACCGGTGCCCGCGACCTCCGCCGCGGTAGCGGACGGTAGGCGAGGCCAGGCAGTAAGAAGCCCCGGCGCCGAGGGGGAGGGGTGCGCCGGGGCGACTGCCGGCCCTGGGGGTCGACCGGCTTCGCGTTCTACGGTAACCCGCCCGCAGGCACGGTGACAAGCATCGCACCTGCCGCTCGCGAGCGGTGGATCCGCCCGCGTGGGCGGCAACGCTACGCGAGCGCTTCCTCGATCAGGGCCCGCTGCTCCACCTCGTGCACCTTGGGCGACCCCGCCGAAGGTGCGGCCATCGGCCTGCGCGAGACCACCTTCAGCGGCTGCTGGAACACGTCGGGCATCCGCCGCGGCAGGTTGAGCCCGAAGAACGGCCAGGCACCCTGGTTCTCCGGTTCCTCCTGGGCCCAGACCACCTCGCTCGCCGACGGGTAACGCCGGAGTGCCGCATGGAGCTTGTCCTTCGGGATCGGGTAGTACTGCTCGATGCGGACCAGCGCGACGTCTTCGATCTCCCGCTTGGCGCGCTCGACGGACAGCTCCCAGTACAGCTTGCCCGAGGTGAGCAGTACCTTGCGCACCTTGGCGGGATCCACCTGGTCGTCGTCGATCACCGAGAGGAACCGCGAGGAGCCGGTGAAGTCCTCGATGTTCGAACGCACATTCTTGTCCCGCAGCAGGCTCTTGGGGGTGAACACCACGACGGGACGATCCACACCGTCCAGTGCGTGCCTGCGCAACAGGTGGAAGTAGTTGGCGGGAGTGGACGGCACCGTGACGGTCATCGAGTGTTCGGCGCACAGCTGCAGGAACCGCTCGATCCGCCCCGACGTGTGATCGGGCCCCTGGCCCTCGTGGCCGTGCGGCAGCAGCAGCACGACACCGGAGTGCTGACCCCACTTGGCCTCACCCGAGGAGATGTACTCGTCGATGATGACCTGGCCGCCGTTGACGAAGTCGCCGAACTGTGCCTCCCAGAGCACAAGGGCGCTGGAGTTGGCCACCGAGTAGCCGTACTCGAAGCCGAGCGCGGCGAACTCCGACAGCGCCGAGTCATAGACCATCACCCGGCCCTGCCCCTCGCCGAGGTTCTGTAGCGGCGCGTACTCCTTGCCGGACTCCCGGTCGATGAGCACCGAGTGCCGTTGGGTGAACGTGCCGCGCCGGGAGTCCTGACCGGACAGCCGCACCAGCCGTCCCTCGACCGCCAGCGATCCGAAGGCCAGCAGCTCGGCGAAAGCCCAGTCGATGTCCCCCTCGCGGGACATCTTCAACCGGCGCTCCATCACCGGCTTGACCCGAGGGTGCGGCGTGAAGCCGTCCGGCGGGTTGCCGAAGACGTCGCCGATGCGCTTGACAACGTCGTGCGAGACCGCGGTCGGTACCTGCGCGGGCAGCTGCTGGTGGTGCTCCACCGACGGGCTGGCCTTGACCGGGTGCTTCTCCAGCTCGCGGACCTCGTTGAAGACGTGCTCGAGCTGGCTGGAGAAGTCCCGCAGCGCGTTCTCGGCCTCCTCGACCGAGAGGTCGCCGCGCCCGATCAGCGACTCGGTGTAGATCTTGCGGACGCTGCGCTTGGTGTCGATGATGTCGTACATCGCGGGCTGGGTCATCGAGGGATCGTCGCCCTCGTTGTGGCCCCTGCGCCGGTAGCACAGCATGTCGATGACGACGTCCTTGTTGAACGCCTGGCGGTAATCCACTGCGAGTTGGGCCACCCAGTACACTGCCTCCGGGTCGTCGCCGTTGACGTGGAACACCGGGGCCCCGATCATCTTCGCGACGTCGGTGGCGTAGTGGGTGGAGCGGGCGTGCTCCGGCGCGGTGGTGAAGCCGACTTGGTTGTTGATGATGACGTGCACGGTCCCGCCGGTGCGGTAGCCGCGCAGCATCGCGAGGTTCAACGTCTCGGCGACCACACCCTGACCGGCGAACGCCGCGTCCCCGTGCAGCAGCACGGGTAGCACCGTGAAGCCCTCGCTGCCCTTGTCCAGGATGTCCTGCTTGGCTCGGACGATCCCTTCGAGTACCGGGTTCACGGCCTCCAGGTGCGAGGGGTTGGCGGTCAGCGACACCTTGGTCTCGCCGTCGCCGAACATCCGGAAGTACTTGCCCTCGGCGCCGAGGTGGTACTTGACGTCACCGGAGCCGTGCGCCTGACCCGGATCGAGGTTGCCCTCGAACTCCTGGAAGATCTGCGAGATCGGCTTGCCCACGATGTTGGCCAGCACGTTGAGCCTGCCGCGGTGCGGCATGCCGATGACGACCTCGTCCAGTTCGTGCTCTGCGGCCTTGTCCAGCACGGTGTCCAGCAGCGGGATCACCGTCTCGCCGCCTTCCAGCGAGAACCGCTTCTGCCCTACGTACTTGGTCTGCAGGAAGGTCTCGAACGCCTCGGCCGCGTTGAGCTTGCTCAGGATGTACTTCTGCTCCGCTGTCGGCGGCTTGTCGTGTTTGACCTCGATCCGGTCCTGCAGCCACAGGCGCTCGTCGGGGTCGACGATGTGGGTGTACTCGATCCCGACGGTGCGGCAGTACGAGTCCCGCAGCACACCGAGCACGTCGCGCAGCTTCATCCGCTGCTTGCCCGCGAAACCACCGACCGCGAACTCCCGGTCGAGGTCCCACAGCGTCAGGCCGTGCGAGAGGATGTCGAGGTCCTCGTGCCTGCGCTGCCGGTAGTTGAGCGGATCGGTGTCGGCCATCAGGTGCCCGCGCATGCGGTAGGCCTCGATCAGCTCCAGCACCCGGGCCGTCTTGTCGATCGCGCCTTCCGGGATGTCCTCCACCCAGCGCACCGGCTCGTAGGGCAGCCGGAGCGAGGTGAAGATGTCGTCGTAGAAGCCGTCCTCGCCGAGCAGCAGCCCGTGGATGTGCTTGAGGAACTCACCGGACTCGGCACCTTGGATGATGCGGTGGTCATAGGTCGAGGTCAGCGTCATGATCTTACTGACGCCGAGGTCGACCAGGGTGCTCTCGCTGGTTCCTTCGAAGTGCGCCGGGTACTGCATGGCACCGACGCCGATGATGCAGCCCTGACCGGACTGCAAGCGGGGCACCGAGTGGTTGGTGCCGATGCCACCCGGATTGGTCAGCGAGATCGTGGTGCCCGCGAAGTCGTCGGCGGTGAGCTTGTTCGTGCGGGCCTTCTTGATGATCTCCTCGTAGGCCTGCCAGAACTGCAGGAACGACATGTTCTCGACCTCTTTGATCGAGGCCACGACCAGGTGGCGCTGGCCGTCCTTGCCCTGCATGTCGATCGCGAGGCCGAGGTTGACGTGCTCCGGCGTGACGGCGTGCGGCTTGCCGTCGATGAGCTCGTAGTGCCGGTTCATGTTCGGGAAGTCCCGCAACGCCCGCACCATCGCGTAGCCGATGAGGTGCGTGAACGAGATCTTGCCGCCGCGGCTGCGCTGCAGATGATTGTTGATCACGATGCGGTTGTCCGCCATCAGCTTGGCGGGCACCGCCCGCACGCTGGTGGCGGTCGGCACCTGCAGCGAGGCGTCCATGTTCTTGGCGATCGCCGCCGCGGGGCCGCGCAGCGGTGTGGCGTCGCGTTCCTGACCGTCGGCGCCGTCACCGCCTGCCTGCCTGCCCTGCTGTGCCGCCGGGCGCGGCTGGGCGGTGGCCTGTTGGGTCTGCTGGGGCTGCTTGGTCTGATGCTGGGCTCGTTGCTGGGCTTGTTGCTGGGCTTGTTGCTGGTCCTGCCCGCTGTCTGCAGCAGGCGCCGTACCCGCGCTCTGCTGCTGCTCCCGGGTGTCCTGCCCGGAAGCCTGCCCGGGTGTCTGCTGCCCGGACCGTGCGTCCCGACGCGCGGCCGTTGCCGGACCCGGTGAGCCGTCGGTGGCCTGTGTCGGTCGGAAATCGGCGAAGAAGTCGTGCCACGCGGCGTCTACCGAATCCGGGTCGTTGAGGAACCGCTCGTACATCTCCTCGACGAGCCACTCGTTGGGACCGAACTGGGAAGCAGGAGTGCTGCTGGACACGACTAGATTTCGCCTCGATTCGTTCCGGTTGCCTGTGCCTGTTCAGCTTCGTTGTCGGGTTCTCGTCCCGGGCGCCGGTCTCCTCGACCTGTTACGTTCCCGTCTCCACCAGGCTATCGCTTCCACCCCCTCGGATGGCGAGCTGTCCCTGATCGATCGTCTCCGTGCCCGCTCGCCAGAGCTGGGCATACGTGCCGTCGCGCCGGAGTAGCTCAGCGTGGCTACCCTGCTCGACGACGCGCCCGCCGTCGAGCACCAGGATCCGGTCGGCCCGTGCGGCCGTCGCCAGCCGGTGGGCCACGATGATCGTCGTGCGATCGCGCGCGAGGTGCTCGCTCGCTGCCAGCACAGCGGACTCGGTGTGCGGGTCCAGCGCGGCCGTGGCCTCGTCGAGCAGCAGGATGTCGGGATCGACCAGCTCGGCCCTCGCCAGCGCCACCAGCTGCCGCTGACCGGACGACAGCGACTGTCCGCGCTCGCCGACCTGCTGATAGAAGCCCGCCGGCAACGCTGCGATGGCATCCAGCGCGCCGATCGACCGCGCCGCACGTTCGACCTCGAGGTCAGTCGCGTCCGGGCAGGCGTAGCGGATGTTGTCGGCCACTGTCCCCGCGAAGAGGTGACCCTCCTGGGGGACCACCCCCATGCGGCTGTGGAGCCGTATGGGATCGAACCGGCGGGCGTCGACGCCGTCGATGGCGACGCTGCCCTCGCTGGGGTCGTAGAATCGCGCGATCAGCTTGACCACCGTCGACTTGCCCGCGCCCGTGGGTCCGACCAGCGCCACCGTCTCGCCAGGCGAGACGTCTATCGACAGCTGTCGCACCGCGGGGTGCTCGGCCCCTGCGTAAGTGAACGTCACCTCCCGCAGCGACACCGCGCCGCTGAGCCGTTCCGGCATCTCGGCGGGCCGTTCGGGAGCGGGCACCGAGGTGGGGGTGCCGAGCAGGTCCGCGATGCGGCGCAACCCGACCTTGGCCTGCTGGTAGGCGTCGAACACCCCGGACAGCTGTTGCACGGGGGAGAAGAACATGCCGAGGTAGAGCAGGAACGCCATGAGCACGCCAGGTGTGATGCGGCCATCGGCGACGTCGTGCCCGCCCACGTAGAGCACGCCCGCCTCGGCCAGTCCGGACAGCAGGGTCACGAACGGGAAGTAGGTGGCGATGTAGCGCTGCGCGCGCAGCCGGGTGCGCCGGTAGGAATCGCTGCGGTCGGCGAAGTCCCGTGCGGTGTGCTGCTCGCGCGTGTACGCCTGGGCCACGCGCAGACCGGTGACGTTCTCCTGCATTTCGGCGTTGACTGCGCTGACCTTCTCCCTGGCTTCGGTGTAGGCGACCGAGACACGGGACCGGAAGACAGCCGTGGCCACGACCAGCACCGGCAGCACCGACAGCGTCAGCAGCGCCAGCTTCAGGTCGGTGACCAGCAGCGCCACCGCGACGCCTGCGATGGTCAGCAGCGAGACGACGGCGTTGGCCAGGCCGGTCTGCATGAACCGGGAAAGCGCGTCGACGTCGGTGGTCATCCGCGTCATGATCTTGCCGGAGAGCTCGCGCTCGTAGTAGTCGAGCCCGAGCCGTTGCAGATGCGCGTAGCTGCGGACCCGCAGCAGGTAGAGCATGCTCTCGCCAGCCCGCGCGGTCAGCCGGGTCTGCGCGGCGATCACCAGCCAATTCGCTGCCACGATCAGCGCCCCGATCGCGGCCACCGCCAGCACGACCGGCAGCGCACCCTCGGCCACACCGTGGTCGACCCCGAACCGGTACAGCGAGGGCAGCGCGATGGTGGCCAGCGTGTCGGCGGCGACCAGCGCGATCACCATCGCCAGCAGCCAGCGCACCGCCCGCAGCAGCCGCAGCGGTCGGAACTCGGGATCGGGGGCGGTGGGATCCTCGCCGTTCAGCAGGGGCGTGTCGGTCGCGTCCGGAAGCGCGCGTACCGCCTGGATGAGTTCGGGTGTCGGGGGTGTATCCAGCGAAGCGCCGAAACCCTTGCCGCCGTGGCCTCCCCCGGAGCTACTCGACGTTGCCCGTGTGGCGGCGGTGCTGGCGTAGTCCACCTGACCGGCGGCCGCCTGCCCCGGCCAGAGGTGCGGGCTCTGCCCGTCGCTCGCGGTGTCCGCTGGCCGTTGCCCGCCGCCGTCGGCGGTGTCGGTGTCGGTGAGGTCGTCGATGTCTTCGGAAGAGCCCGCGGTGAGCTCGCGGAACAGCGGGCAGCGGGCCTCGAGCTCGGCTTCGGTGCCGGTATCGACGACCCGGCCGCCGTCGAGCACCGCGATACGGTCGGCCAGGCCGAGGGTGGAGCGGCGGTGCGCGATCAGCAACGTGGTGCGGTCCGCGGTCACCTGCGACAGCGTCCGGTGGATCGCCGACTCCGTCGTGGTGTCGACCGCGGAAGTGGCGTCGTCGAGCATCAGCACGCGAGGGTTGGTCAGCAACGCGCGTGCCAGGCTGAGTCGCTGGCGCTGACCCCCGGACAGGGTCAGGCCGCGCTCACCGACGACGGTGTCGTAGCCGTCGGGCAGCTGGGTGATGAACTCGTGCGCCTGCGCCGCCTCGGCCGCGGCGATGATGTCCTCCCTGCTGGCGTCCGGGCGACCGTAGGCGATGTTCTCGGCCACCGTGGTGGAGAACAGGAAGGCCTCCTCGAATACCACACCGATGGCGCTGCGTAGCGAGGCGATCCGCAGCTCGCGCACGTCGTAGCCGCCGCCGTGCCCCGCCCCGTCCACGTCGTGGGTGCCGCCAGGTGGCCCGATGGTCACGGCGCCTGCGTGCACGTCGTAGAAGCGCGGCAGCAGCAGCGAGATCGTGGACTTGCCTGAACCTGCGGTACCGACCACGGCGACCGTCTCGCCAGGCTCGACGGTGAGGCTGAAGTCGTCGAGCACCGGATCGTCGCGGGTGTAGCCGAACCGGACCCGATCGAACCGCACGCCGAGTGGCCCTTCGGGCAGCTCGACGGCATCGGGCCGCTCGGTGACCTCGGGCTGCGCGTCGATCAGCTCGTAGACGCGCTCCGCGCCCGCGCGGGTGAGCTGGGCCTGCACGATCAGGTTCGCGATCATTCGCGAGGGCCCGATCAGCGCCGAGACGTAGGCGGCGAACGCCAGGAACACCCCGAGGCTGATGTCGCCGCGCAGTGCCAGGAATCCCCCGAGACCGAGCACGGCGACCTGGCCGGCCGCGGGCAACGCCGAGGTCGTCGCGGTCGGCACGGCCGACAGCCTTGCGGCGCGCAACCGCTCGGCGAACAGCCTGCGCGCGAGCCGTTCCAGCGTGCCGGTCTCGGCGCGTTCCCTGCCGAAGCCCTTGACCACCCGTACGCCGGTCACCGTCTCTTCGACGTGCTGGGCGATGTCGGCTGCGCGCTGCTGCGCCGACCAAGTAGCGGGGAACAGGCGCTGCCTGCTGATACCGACGACCACGGCGACGGCGGGGGCCACGATCAGCGCGATCAGCGTCAACAGCGGCGACATCCACAGCATCGCCGCCAGCGCGAACACCCCGTAGATCAGCGAGCCGAGCGCGAGCGGCAGCTGCATCATGAAGCCCGTGAGCAGCTGCAGGTCGCTGATCGCGCGGGAGGCGATCTGGCCGGTGCGCATCGAGTCCTGCTTGCCGCCGTCGAGCCGGGACACCGAGCGGAACACGGCGTTGCGCAGGTCGTGCTGCACATCCAGGGTGAGCCTGCCACCGAGGTAGCGGCGGGCGAACGCGCTGCCGAACGTGAGCAGCGCCAGCCCTGCCAGCGCGAGCGCGATCGTGCCGAGCCGGTCGGGCTCTCCAGCCACGGCGTCGTCCACGCCGACCTTGACCAGCAGCGGTCCGGCGGCCTGTAGACCGACCCCGAGCATCGCGGAGCCGAACGCCAGCACCACCACGACGGGATGCCGCCAGCAATCCGCGGCGAGCCTGCGCACCCAGCCACCGTGCGGTGGACCGGTGGAGCCTGCTGTCACGTCCGGCTCCGTAGTCGGAACCGCCGTCACATCGGGCTCCCGCGCATCGAAGGGCTCACGACTACCAGGTTAGGCCCGGGTGACGTCGCGGTGTCCGGGTGGGAACCCCTCGTGTGACCCACACCCGCACGCCCCGCCGGGCACATGCCTGCGGGCACGTCATTCCCAGCGGAAGCGGCCTGCGGCGACGGCCGTCGCGGCAACGAGCACCCCGGCCAGCACCAGCAGCGGCAGCCAGAGCTCGGTGACGGGCTGTCCCGTCCACAGCCCTTGCAGCAGCTCCACGAGCTGGGTCAGTGGTGAGAACTGGGCGACCTGGCGCACCCCGTCTGGCATCACCGCCAACGGCACGGCCGCACCCGACAGCAGGATGAGCGGGTACACCAGCACGTTGCCCAGCATCTGAGCCACCCCCTGGGAGGGGAGCAGCGCGGCGAGTGCATAGCCGACCGCGAGGAAGGTGAGGATGCCGAGCAGCGCAGCCGCCGACACCGCGAGCAGCGCAGGGGCGAGGTTTCCCTCCGGCCGCGCGCCGAAGGCGATTATGCCAACCGCGAGCATGACGAGGATGCTCAGCAGCGACAGGGCCAGCCGCACCAGGACGTCGGCGCCGATGTAGCTCAGCGGCCGCAGCGGCGTGGCGCGGAACCGCCGTAGCGCCCCGGTCTCGCGCTGGGTGACCAGATCGATGGGCAGCACGACGAAGCCCCCGATCGCGACGACGATCGCGGTGAAGCTCACCAGGTTAGCGTCGACGAAGCCCCGGTCACCGAACTCGACGACGGGCTCGTTGCCGAAGATGAGCCCCATCATCAGGGCGAACAGCGGCGCGAAGGCGATCATGAAGAATGCCGCGACGGGTTCGCGGGCCGTCCGCTTGGCCTGCACGCCAGCCAGCTTGGCCAACGCGGTCATGCAGGCACCCCCTCCCGTATGTGCCTGCCGGTCAGCGTCAGGAACACATCCTCCAGGGTGGGTTGTTCCGTGCGCAGGTCCTGCGCCCACAGGTCGGCGTCGGCAAGCACACCGAGCACGTCGTGCGGGAACCGGTTGCCGTGCCCGCGCACCACGATGCGGTGGGAGTCCCGCTCGACCGCCGAGACCCCTGCGACCGCGCGCAGGGCTTCCATCGGGGGATCGCCGTTCACCGTGAAGCTCAGCTTGCTGTCGACGCCGAGCGAGGCGATGAGGTTCGGTATGGTGTCGAGCGCGACGATCGTGCCGTGATCGACGACGGCCACCCTGTCGCACAGCCGCTCGGCCTCCGCCATGAAATGCGTGGTGAGCACGATCGTGGTGCCGCTGTCGCGGATATCGGAGATCACGTCCCAGATCGCCAGGCGGGCCTGCGGATCGAGGCCGGTGGTGAGCTCGTCGAGGAAGACGAGGTCGGGAGCGTGGACCAGGGCTAGCGCGATGAACACGCGCTGCCGCTGGCCGCCGGAGAGTTTCTCCACGTACGAGCTCGCCTTGCCACCCAAGCCGAGGCGTTCCAGCAGGGGCCGCCAGTCGGCGGGATGCGCGTAGAACGAGGCGAACAGGTCGAGGGCCTCGCTGACCGTGATGCGTTCGGGCAGCGCGGAGAGCTGGAGTTGCACGCCGATGCGTTCCCGCACCGTCCGGGGGTCACGTTCGGGGTCGGCGCCGAAGATCTCGACCGTGCCCTCGTCACGGGCGCGCAGCCCTTCGATGCACTCCATCATGGTGGTCTTGCCCGCCCCGTTGGGGCCGATGATGCCGAAGATCTCGCCCTGGCGGACCTCGAAGGTGACGCCATCGACGGCGCGGAGCTCACCGTAGCGCTTGGTGAGGTTCCGGCAGCTAATCGCGGCGGTCGCCGCCGCCGCTGTCCCGGTCGCCGTGGTCATCGCCGGGCCCCCCTTCGTCGTTTTCGCCGTGGACATGCTTGCGCACCTCCTCGAACAGCGCTGTGGAGCCGTGCAGGTTCCGCATCAGCAGTTCGATCGTCACCAGCGCCAGCCCTTGCTCCGGGTCGGCGAGCACCAGCAGCTTGTCGCCCGGCCCGATACCGAGATCGCGTCGTGCCTGTGCGGGGATGACGACCTGCCCCCGCTCGCTTACCGTCACCGAGCCGTAGAAGCCCCGACCCCCTGGTCCGTAGAAGGCCTTGCCCTGCTTGCTGTCCTGCTGCTGGCCGCCCTGCTGGTTGTCCTGGTCGCCGTGCCGGTTGCGCGCCATCGACCCGTGTGCTCCCGTCTTCCGATCCAGCATCCACGTGCTGCATGCTTTACACAACATATCATGTAAAACGTGTGCCTTCGGTGCTCGTCCTACCGCGTTCCGCCTGCGAAACGTGCACCCCGGGGCACGTTTCGCAGGCGGAACGCGGTGTGTTGACGGAACGTCGGTTATCTGGTTCATTAGTAATGTAATGAACCACTGAAGTCACGAGGTTGCCGTGTTCGATGACCAGAGCCCGATCTACCGGCAGATCGCCGAGCGGATCAAAGCGGAGGTGTTGAACGGGGCGCTCAAGGGGGGCGAGCAGGTCATGTCGACCAACCAGTACGCGGCGTTCTACCGGATCAACCCCGCCACCGCGGCGAAAGCCTTCCAGCAGCTGGTGGACGAGGGGGTGCTCTACAAGCAGCGCGGGATCGGCATGTTCGTCAGCGAGAGCGCGCGCGACAAGCTCGTCGCCGAGCACCGCGAACGCTTCTTCACCGAGGTCGTGGACCCCATGGTGGCCGAGGCGCGGGCCATCGGAGTCCCGCTGCGCTCGGTGATCGACCGGATCGAGCTTCACGCAGCCGACGGCGGCGACGACCAGGGGGTGCGGTGATGAGCACGCGGATCGAGGTCGACGACCTCGGGTTGGTCTACGGCAGCACGCGGGCGCTCGACGGGTTGTCGTTCACCATCGACGGCCCCGGCATCTACGGGCTGCTCGGGCGCAACGGCTCCGGCAAGACCAGCCTGCTCTCGGTGCTGGCCGGATTCCGCAAAGCCACCGAGGGCCGGGTTCGTCTGGACGGCGAGCCGGTGTTCGAGAACGAGCGCAACACCCAGCGGATCTGCCTGATCCGGGAAACCGGCGACACCGTCGATCACGACTGGCCGGAGGACAAGGTGCGGCACGCGCTGGATTTCGCCGCCCGCACCCGTCCCTACTGGGACGAGTCCTACGCCGCACGGCTGGTGGATCTCTTCCGGCTCCCGCTGCGCACCAGTGTCACAGCGCTGTCCCGGGGGCAGCGAGCCGGACTCGCCGTCATCCTCGGGCTCGCCTCGCGCGCTCCGGTGACGCTGTTCGACGAGGCCTACCTCGGACTCGACGCCCCCTCGCGGTATGCCTTCTACGACGAGCTGCTTGCCGACTTCATGTCCCACCCGCGCACGGTCGTCGTCTCCACTCACCTGATCGAGGAAGTGAGCCGGTTGTTCGAGCAGGTGCTCATCATCGATCACGGCAGGTTGCTGCTGCACGAGGACGTCGAGGCCATGCGGGCACGGGGTGCGTCGATCACCGGTCCGGCCGAGGAGGTCGACCGGCTCGTCACCGGGCTGCCGGTGTTGTCCGAGCAACGGCTCGGCCGCACCAAGTCGGTGACCGTGTTCGGCGAGCTGGGCGAGCAGCACCGGGAAGCCGCGAGACAGCGTGACCTCGAACTGGGTCCGGTCTCGCTGCAGGATCTGTTCGTTCACCTCACCACCGGCGGCGCCGAGCAGCCGGGGCCGTTACCGGGACTCGGGCAGCAACCACGCCACGGAGGTGACGCATGACCGTGTCCGCTACGCGAACCGCCAGGAGCGTTTCCGGCGAGATCGCCAGGGAGGTGCTCGACGGCGAGCTCCGCCGGAAGGTGCTGAGCGTGCGCGACATGGTCGTGCTGTGGGTGGTCTACCTCGCTGTGGTGGCGCTCATCGGGTTCGTGCTGTGGTTCTGGGCCACGCCCGGCAGCATGTGGGAATCGGCGCTCTCGGTGGTGAAGGTGTTCGGACTCGTGCTCGGGATCTACCTCACCGCCGTTTACTTGCCGCTCTACGTCTGCCACGGCTACACGCGGTGGCGTTTCCTCGCCCGGGCGGCGGGTTTCTGCCTGGTGTTCTCGGTGGTGGTCGGGGCGCTGCTCGCGGCGGGATATCTCGTGGAGCTCGTCGCCTTCCGCGCACTGGGGTGGCGGGTCGAGCTGTCCGAACAGCACCTGTTCACCGCGTCGACCCAGGTGCACCTGCTGCTTGCCGAGTACGTGCCGCTGGTTGCGACCTACATCGTGGTAGGTGCGATGCTCGGCGCGGCGTTCTACCGCACCGTCGTGCTCGGGCTCGCGCTCATCCCGGTAGCCCTGGTGTTGCTGGTCGGCCCGCAGGCCGTGCTCGGCGTCGGCCAGTTCGGGCCGCTCCCGCTACCGGGCATCGATCTGGCGCCCTCGGGGACACTGACCGCGCTCCTGCTCACCACCGCCGCGGCCAGCGTGCTCATCGCGGCGGTGGTCACCGCTGCCATCGCCAGGGACATCCCCATCCGCACCAAGTCCGGTTGACGCGGCCGGACCGAACTGGAGGGAGGTAGGTCCGTGCCCGTGATCGAGGTAGCGAACCTGCGCAAGGCCTACGGCGAGACGGTGGCCGTAGACGATGTCAGCTTCACCGTCGACGAGGGCGAGATCTTCGGCATCGTCGGCCGCAACGGGGCGGGCAAGACGACCGCTGTGGAATGCGTCGCCGGGTTGCGCACCCCGGATGCCGGGAGCATCACCGTGGCAGGGCTCGACCCGCGAGCCGACCGCGACCGGCTGCGGCGGGTGCTCGGGGTGCAGCTGCAGGAGTGCAGGCTGCCGGAGAAACTGCGGGTCGGCGAGGCGATGTGGCTGTACCGCTCGTTCTACCCCGATGGCGCCGACCCCGGCACGCTGCTGGCAGGGCTCGGGCTCGACGGCATGCGCGACACCGCGTTCGAGGACCTCTCCGGCGGGCAGCAGCAGCGGTTGTCGATCGCGCTTGCGCTGGTGGGCGACCCGCGCATCGCCGTGCTCGACGAGCTCACCACCGGGCTCGATCCGCAGTCGCGGCGGGAGACCTGGCGGCTGATCGAGAACGTGCGCGCCTCCGGTGTCACCGTCGTGCTGGTGAGCCACTTCATGGACGAGGTGGAGCGGCTGTGCGACCGGCTGGCGGTGCTCGATCGAGGGCGCCTCGTGGCGTTGGATACGCCCGCGGGCCTGGTGGAGCGGGTCGGTGGCGAGCAACGCATCACGTTCCGGTGCGCGCAGGAGCTCGACGAACCGGCACTGCGTGCCCTGCCCGAGGTCGACAGTGCCAGCAGTGATGGTCGGCAGTGGACGATCATCGGATCCGGGAACCTGCTGTACGCGGTCAGCGCGGAGCTGGCTCGCCAGCGGATCACCCCGGCGGGCTTCCGCGCCGAACAGGCGAGTTTGGACGATGCGTTCCTGGCGTTGACCGGGCGCAGCCTGGACGGTGACACCGGTGTGACCGAGGTCGACCAGCGAGGGGAGGTGCGGTGATGACCGGGTTGCCGCAGATGACGGTCGTCGAGGCGAAGATGGTCTGGCGCGACCCGGCCGGGCTGCTGATCCCGCTTGGCCTCCCGCTGCTCATCCTGCTCATGCACGGCATGGGCGGCCAGGGTGAGCTGGTCCCGGAATTCGGTGGCTTGAGCGGTTTCGATGCGGTGGCGGTGCCGATCGCCCTGACCATGATCCTGGCCATCGTCGGCATGGTGAACCTGCCATCCTTCCTCGCCGGATACCGCAAGCATGGCGTGCTGCGCAGGTTGTCGGTCACCCCGGCCAAACCCGCCGCGCTGCTGCTGGCGCAGGTGCTGGTCAACCTGGGGCTGGCCACCGTCGGCCTGGTGGTGGCGCTCGCGGTCGCCCGGCTCGCGTTCGACCTGTCGGCGCCGCGCGAGCTCGGCTGGGCCGCGCTGGCGCTGGTGCTGGGCGCGGCGGCCATGTACGCCGTCGGGATGCTGATCGCCGCGCTGGCCCCCTCGGTCAACGCCGCGATCGCCATCGGCCTGGTCGCCTTCCTCGGCACCATGGCAGCCGGGGGCGGCTTCCTTCCCGCCGAGCACCTGCCGGGCTGGTTGGCTACGGCTGGCGAGTTCACCCCCTACGGTGCCGCGTTGCAGGCCCTGCGGGACGCCTGGATCGGCGAGGCACCGCAGGTGCTGCACCTGGCGGCGCTAGCCGGGGTCACCGTGCTCGCGGTCTCGGCCGCCGCCCGGCTGTTCCGCTGGGAGTGATCGTGGGTGCGAGCCGAAGGGCCTCTTCGGTGCATATCGTGTACCCGAGGAGTCCTTCGGCTCGCACCCCGACGGTGACTGAAGCCGACTGAAGCCGACTGAAGTGGCACGTACCGTCGTCTGACGGATTCCGCGAGGCGCGGGCCGCCCTAGCGTGGAGTGCACCCCATCCGAGAAGCGATGAAGGAGTGCACGACATGAGCGAGCAGACACTGCGGTTGGCGATCATTATCGGCAGCACCCGCAACGGTCGTTTCGGACCCACGGCCGCGCGGTGGTTCGCCGAGCGGGCAGCCGAGCGGAGCGACTTCACTGTCGACGTCATCGATCTGGCCGAGGCGAACCTGCCCGAGCGGCTCATCGATGACGGCGACCCGGTGCCGGAGGCGGTGACCGCGCTGGCGCCCCGGCTGGCGGCAGCGGACGCCTTCGTCGTGGTGACCCCGGAGTACAACCACAGCTTCCCCGCGTCGTTGAAAACAGCTATCGACTGGTACTTCGACGAGTGGAGCGCCAAGCCGGTCGCGTTCGTCTCCTACGGCGGTATCTCCGGTGGGCTGCGTGCGGTGGAGGCGTTGCGGCTGGTTTTCGCCGAGGTGCACGCCACCACGATCAGGGAGACCGTGAGCTTCCCCAACTTCCCTGACGCCTTCGACGCCGAGGGCAGGCCCGTTGACGCCATCGGTCCGAACGGCGCGGCCAAGGCACTGCTCGACCAGCTCGCCTGGTGGGCCCGGGCGCTCGCCGAGGCGCGGGCCAAGCGCCCCTACTCCGGCAGCGCGGAATGAGTGGACGACCGGCGCCGACGGGGCCAAGACCGCACCAGTCGGCAGCCGGTGTAGCCACGGCGGCGGCAGACGGCGACACCGGGGGCGGCAGCGCCGGCAACGGAAGCACCAAGGGAAAGGGCAAGCACATCATGTCCGCGATCACAAGAGCGGACCTGGCCATCACCGCATCCGGGCTGGTCAAGGTCTTCGGTAACACCCGTGCTGTCGATGGCGTTGACCTCGCTGTCCCCATGGGCGGCGTGTACGGTGTGCTCGGTCCCAACGGGGCCGGGAAGACTACCACCATCCGGATGTTGGCCACGCTGCTGCGGCCGGATGCAGGCGAGGCGCGGGTTTTCGGGCACGACGTGCTGCGCGAGCCCGATACGGTGCGCGGCAGGGTGAGCCTGACCGGTCAGTTCGCCTCCATCGACGAGGATCTCACCGGTAGCGAGAACCTCGTGCTGCTCGGCAGGTTGCTCGGCCATCGCAAGGTGGCCGCGCGCGACCGCGCGGCCGAGCTGCTGGCGGCCTTCGACCTGGCCGAGGCCGCGGGCCGGCAGGTCAAGCATTACTCCGGCGGCATGCGTCGCAGGCTCGACATCGCAGCCAGCATCGTCGTCACCCCCGACCTGCTGTTCCTTGACGAACCCACGACCGGTCTCGACCCGCGCAGCCGCAGCCAGGTATGGGACATCGTGCGCACGCTGGTGGATGCCGGAACGACCGTGCTGCTCACCACCCAGTATCTGGAGGAGGCCGACCAGCTCGCGGACCGGATCGCGGTGATCGACCACGGATCGGTCATCGCAGAGGGCACTCCGGACAAGCTCAAAGCCAAAGTTGGTTCGGGGACGGTACAGGTGCGGCTGGCCGACGCGACGCAGCGCGACCACGCGGCGCGGGTGCTCGGCGCCGTGCTTGGCTCGGCGCCCCACCTCGAGGGTGATCCCGCTGTGCTGACGGCCAGCATCGACAGCGACCGGACCGGGGCCGCTGACGCCGCGACCGGTGCGCTGTCCCGGCTGGCGAGCGCCGGTATCGACGTGTCCGCCTTCGCGTTGGGCAGGCCCAGTCTCGACGAGGTGTTCCTGACGCTGACCGGGCAGCAGGCCGGGCAGGACAACGGTGCCGGTCACGGCACCGCAACCGGGGAGGAGGCAGCAGCATGACCACGATGAGCATTGACGCTGGCCGCGATGCCGAGCGGCTCCGGCAGGCGATCGCCGCGAGGGCGCGCCCCGGGCGTCCCGGTGCATTGTCGGCCTCGTTCACGCACGGCTGGCGCGCCATGCTGAAGATCAAACACGTTCCCGAGCAGCTGTTCGATGTCACCGCCTTCCCGGTGATGATGACGCTGATGTTCACCTACCTGTTCGGCGGTGCGCTGGCCGGGTCGACGGGCGAGTACCTGCAGTTCTTCCTGCCGGGCATCCTCGTGCAGACGATCGTGATGATCACCATGTACACCGGGTCAGGGCTCAACACGGATATCACGCGAGGTGTGTTCGACCGATTCCGGTCACTGCCGGTCTGGTCCCCCTCGGCGCTGGTTGGCGCGCTGCTCGCGGACGCGGCCCGCTACACGGTCGCGGGCGCGGTGATCATCGTCCTCGGCCTCGCGCTCGGCTTCCGCCCCGGTGGCGGGGTGATCGGGCCGGTGGCGGCGCTGGCGCTGATCCTCCTGTTCGCCTTCAGCCTGTCGTGGATCTGGACCGCGCTGGGAATGCTGATGCGCACCGAGAAGGCGGTGATGGGGGCCAGCATGATGGTGCTGTTTCCGATGACGTTCGTCAGCAACATCTTCGTAGACCCGTCCACCATGCCCGCTGCGTTGCGATCGGTCGTCGACGTCAACCCGATCAGCCACTTGACAACGGCGGTCCGGGGGTTGATGCACGGCACCGTGACCGCAGGGCAGATCGGCGTGGTGCTGGTGGCGTGCGCGGCGCTGGTCGTGGTGTTCGCGCCGCTGAGCATGCGCATCTACCGCACGAGGACGTGAGCGCCATGTACGCGGTTCGGCAGTACGAGTTCGGCTCTCCTGACACGCTGCGCTACGAGCGGGTCGCCGATCCCGAGCCAGGACCGGGCCAGGTGCGGATCGCGGTCACCGCGGCAGCGGCGTACCCGCACGACATCGCCGTCCGCAGCAGCGCTGGGAACGCGGCTCGCTGCCCACTGCCCGAGCTGCCGGTGATCCCGGGCCACGAGGTTGCTGGCACGGTCGATGCGGTCGGTGCCGGGGTGGACGGTGCGTGGCTCGGTCGTCGCGTGGTCACCCAGCTCGGGCTGGCCAGCGGCGGGTACGCCGAGCTGGTGGTACGCGAGGTCGCGGCGCTGCACGCGATCCCGGACGGGCTGGACGACGCGGTCGCGGTCGCGGTGCTCGGCGCGGGCAGGGCCGCGCTGGGCATCCTCGACGTCGCCCGGCCGGGTGCCGGCGACATCGTCCTGGTCACCGCCGCGGCGAGCGGGGTGGGCACGCTGCTGGTGCAGGCCGCTTGCGGCGCCGGAGCCACGGTGGCCGGTGCGGCTGGCGGCCCCGATGAGCTCAAGCAGGTCCGCCTGGCTGGGGCCGATCTCGCGGTGGACCGCTCGTCGGCGGGGTGGTGCGAGCTGCTGACGGCGCAGCTGTACGGCAGGCGCCCGACCATCGTCGTCGACGGGGTCGGTGGCCAGATCGGCTGCCAAGCGAGGGATCTCCTCGAGGTGGGCGGGCGTCTGGTGGTGCACGGCTGGTCGTCCGGCACCCCGACCGAGATCGGAATGACCGAGCTGTACGAGCGGGAGCTGACCGCATCGGTGATCTCCGGAGGACACCCGGCGCCGTGCCGCGGCGGGGTGCGCGCGCTGGAGGAACGCGCACTCGCCGAGGCAGCGCGCGGCACGCTGGACCCTGTGGTGCGACGCCACCCGCTGCGACAGGCTGCGCAGGTGCAGGCCGGGCTGTCCATCAGTGGCGCAGCGGGCGCCGTGGTGTTCGTACCGTGACCCCAGGTGCTGCCGGGAACGACCGGAAACAGCCGCCGGTGACGGGCTGTTACCGGTAATGTGGCGACCATGCTCTATGGGCGGGATGCGGAGCTGGCCAGGATCGAGGCGCTGCTCGACGGCGCGCGTGCCGGTCGCAGCGGGGCGTTGGTGCTACGCGGTGAGGCGGGTATCGGCAAGTCCGCGTTGCTGGAGCACGTCGCCGCCGCGGCGACGGACATGCGGGTGTTGCGCGGTACCGGCGTGGAATCCGAGGCTGACCTGCCGTTCGCCGGGCTGCATCTGCTGCTGTCCGGTGTGGTCGATCGAATTGGCAGGCTACCCGAGCCGCAGGCGGATGCGCTGCGCGCCGCGCTCGCACTGCAGCCTGCGCAGCCGGGCAGCCGGTACCTGGTCGGCCTTGGGGTGTTGACGCTGCTGGCCGAGCTGGCCGAGGACGGGCCTGTGCTGTGCCTGGCCGACGACGCGCACTGGCTCGATCACGGCTCGGCGGAAGCGCTGCTGTTCGCGGCACGCAGGCTGGAGGCCGAGGGCGTGGTAATGCTGTTCGTCGCGCGCGACCTGCACGCCCCGTCGTTCTCCTCACCGGGCCTTGCCGAGCTCCGGCTCGGGAGGTTGGATGACGAGGCCGCCGCTGAGTTCCTCGCCGAGCATGCCGGTGACCTGCCACGGCACGTGCGTGCGCAGATCCTGCACGAGTCCGGCGGAAACCCACTGGCGTTGCGGGAACTTCCCGTCGCGCAGCGCGAGGGGTTGCTGGTGGCCGACCCGTACCGCGATGCGGCGCGGTTGCCGGTACACAGCAGGATCCAGGAGATCTTCGCCGATCGGATCGCCGCGCTGCCCGAGGCCACTCAGCTCGCGCTGCTGGTGGCCGCAGCCGACTCCACCGGGGAACTCGCCGTGGTGCTCCCCGCGGCGCAGCGGCTGGGTGCGGGGATCGATG
Organism: Haloechinothrix sp. LS1_15; assembly: GCF_033042135.1. Classification (NCBI taxonomy): domain Bacteria; kingdom Bacillati; phylum Actinomycetota; class Actinomycetes; order Pseudonocardiales; family Pseudonocardiaceae; genus Haloechinothrix; species Haloechinothrix sp. LS1_15. Next base: position 210,822 of record NZ_WBXM01000002.1, read on the forward strand.
ATCTGGAGTCCGCCGAGGATCGGCAACTGGTGCGCACCGTGGAGGGTCGGGTGGCGTTCCGGCATCCGCTGATGCGCACCGCCGTGTACCAGAACGCGACGCTTGTCAAGCGGCTGCGCACACACCAGGCCCTCGCCGAGGTTTTCGCCGAGCGTGACGACATCTGCCAGCGTGCCTGGCATCTGGCCGCGGCCAGTACGGGACCCGACGAGGAGGTGGCTGCCCTGCTCGAACGGGCGGCTGAGGCTGACCAGGCGGTTGGCGGCTTCGGCTCGGTCGCCGCCGCGTATGAGCGGGCGGCCTCGATGAGCCCTGATCCCTCGGAGAAAGTGCGGCGGCTGACCGAGGCGGCGCGGTGGGCTTTCGATTCCGGGCAGCTCGATCGCGCGGCTACGCTGGCCGATACCGCGAGCGCGCTGACAGGCGACCCGGAGACCCGGACGACCATCGCGTTCATCAACGCCAGCGTCGCCGACGAGCAGAACCGGCCGATGGAGGCGCACCGGATCCTGCTGGATGAGGCGTGCTCGCTCGGTGCGCAGCCCAGTGGTGAGCAACGCACGGCGCAGCCCCTGATGTTCTTCTATGCGGTGGAAACGGCCTGGATGGCGGGAGATTTCGGTGCGTTGGACAGGGCCGCGCGGTTGGCAGCGGAGTACGCGGGGCAACAGCCCTTCCTCCCGGTGGAGCGGTTGGCGCGTGCCGCTGGCGGGCTCAACCACCGTACGGCGGGGGGCGTTGCCGACGGCGTGGCGGCGGTGCGGGAGCTGCTCGACCAGTACACTCAGCATGCCTATGGCCTTGGCGCGGTGAAGCTGACGCCGATGCTGGCATGGTGGCACCTGCTGCTCGGTGATCACCGAACGGCCCACGAGCTGGCGATGGAAACGGAGCGGTCCAGCCGCCGCCACGGCGCTATGGGGGCCCTGCCGCACGCGCTCGCGGTGCTGGCGCGCAGCCAGCTTCACCTCGGCCAGCACGGCAACGCCAAGGCCAACGCCACGGAAGGGCTGCGGCTGGCCCGCGAGATCGGTCAACGGCAGACCGTGGGATACCTCGGTGCCGTGCTCGCCCATCTCGCTGCGTTGGAAGGAGACGAGGCCGGCTGCACCGCGCAGGTCGACGAGGTCCGTGGACTCGGCGGGGGACACAGCTCGTACCGGGCCTCCTGTGCGATGGCGCTGCTCGACCTCGGGCTGGGTAGGCACGAGGCCACGGCCGAACGGCTTACCGAGCTCGCGGCGGGCGCCAATCGCATGGACATCCTGTCAGGGATCCCCGACTTGGTCGAGGCCGTGACGCGGCTCGGCAAACCCGAAATCGCCGAGGAAGGACTGTCCTGGTACACCGCGTGGGCCGAGGCGGCCGGCCAGCCGTGGGCGCTCGCGGTGCTCGCGCGATGCCGGGCGTTGCTGGCAACCCTGCGCGCGGACGAGAGCGAGATCGAGCAGTATTTCGTCACGGCACTCGGCGAGCACCGGCGTGCGTCCGGCGCGGACGGGCGTGACGACACCAGCGCCGGAGCAGGGGATCGGCCATTCGAGCGGGCGCGCACCGAGCTGGTCTACGGCGAGTGGCTGCGGCGGTGCCGCCGCATGTCCGACGCCCGGCCCCACCTGCGGGGTGCGCGCGACACCTTCGAGCGGCTGGGCGCGGTGCCCTGGGCGGAGCGGGCTGCGGGCGAGCTCCGCGCCACGGGGGAAAGCCTCGCGTCCGAGGCGGACGAGGCAGGGCTGCTTGGCAGCCTCACCCCCCAGGAGTGGCAGGTGGTGCAGCTCGCCGCGACCGGGATGACCAACAGGGACATCGGATCGCAGCTCTTCTTGAGCCCGCGCACGGTCGGTTACCACCTGTACAAGGCGTATCCCAAGCTGGGCATCGCCTCACGTGCGGAGCTCGGCAGGTTCGACTGGAGCGCTGCCCGCTGATCACCAGCGCGATCCTACGCCGGCTTCCCGTGCTCGCGACCATCAGGACTGGCGAAAGCCCAGTCAGTTGACGGATTCGGGCCGGAACGATCCACCTTACGGTAAGGGCGTAGCACTATCCGCGCATCGTGGTCGAGCCGGCCAGCTCGACCGAAGCAGGCAGGAGTATCGCGACATGTACGCCATCCGGCAGCATGAGTTCGGGCCAGCCGAGGTCCTTCGTTACGAGGAGGTTCCCGAGCCGGAGCCGGGACCCGGCCAGGTGCGTATCCGTATGGAGGCGGCAGGAGTGCACTGGCTGGATGCGGTCATCCGGGCGGGCGCCGCCGACAGGCTTCCGTTCCCGTTGCCCGAGCTTCCGATCATCCCGGGACGGGAAGTAGCAGGTCGTATCGACGAGCTAGGGTCCGGGGTGGACCGGGCGTGGCTCGGTTCCCGGGTCGTCACGCACCTGGGTCTTGTCAGTGGCGCCTACGCCGAGTTTGCCGTGCGGGAACTGCAAGCGGTCCACCCGCTGCCCTCCGGAGTCACCAGCGAGGTCGCCGTCGCCATGATCGGCGCGGGACGTATCGCGATAGGAATCACGTCGCTGGCCCAGGTGTCACCGGATGACGTGGTGATCGTCACCGATGCGGGCGGCGGCGTCGGGTACCTGGTGGCACAGGCGGCTCGCAACAGCGGCGCTGCCACGCTGGCGCTTGTGGACGGTTCTGCGGCGGGAGACCGCGTGTACCGGATGGGGGTCGAGGCCGTGGTCGACTGCGAGCAACCCGCGTGGCAGGAGCGCCTGCGCGAGGAACTCGGGCCGCGCGAGGCCACGATCGTCTTCGACGGGGTCGGTGGCGACGTCGGCACGGCCACCCTCGAACTGCTCCGGGTAGGCGGGCAGTTCGTGATGCACGCCTGGCGCCCCGCGAACGGTCCGCCGGAGCTGTCCTCCGACGAGATCTACGGGCGCGGGTTGACTGCCAGCGCCGCCAACGGTGAGCGGCTTGACCGGCGTGGTGGCTCGCGATGCCTCGAAGCGCATGCGCTGGCCGAAGCCGGCGCGGGTAGGCTCACTCCGGCGCTGCACAGTTTCCACCTCGCCGACGCCGCCAAGGCGCATCGCGCGCTGGAAGCCGGTGAGACCCGCGGCACCGTGGTGCTGACCGCGTGAAACCGGCCCGACCCCGCCGTGGCGGCAGCCTTCGCGAAGCCGGGCCGGTGCGTGCGGCCGTCAGGTGATGTCGCGCCGCTGGGTGGCCATCCAGCCGCCGCCGAAGACGATGGCCGACCAGCCCACGAAGATCAGCCCCGACAGCCACCAGGCGTGTGCCCCGGTGGCACCGGCCGCGGCGCGCATCGCGGTATCCACCCAATCCGGGACGGTGTCGGCGGCGCCGAGGAACAGCTCTGCCGCCATCGATCCCGTGACCCCGTTGATGGAGCCGTTGGGTAGGAAGCCGATGACCTCGGGGGCGTGGATCGTCAGGATGAAGTGGGCGCCGTTCTCGATGGCCAGGAAGTACAGGATGAGCAGGGTCACGACCGCGGGGACGTTGCGGATCAACGCGCCTGCCCCGACGCCGAATAGGGTCATCAGGATGCTGGCGAGGACGCCGACCATGGCCATACTGATCCAGCCCCCTGCGGTCGGCATGCGATCCGGGTCGGTGGAGACGAGGATGCCGATCGCCACCGCCGCGACGATGGCCAGCCCGTAGAAGGCTCCCCACCCGATGTAGACCAGCAGCTTCGCGGTCAGCGCGGACACCCGGTTCGGCGCGGTGAGGAAGGTCGTGGTGATCGTCTTGCTGGAGAACTCCGAGCTGATCGCCAGCGCGCCGAACACCAGGGGGAACAGCGTCGCGAGGTTGATGCTCCTGGCGATGGCGAAGTAGCTCACGATCCAATCGCGGGAGTCGATGCCGAGCGCTATCTCGAGATCCCTTGGTGCATCGTCCTGCAACGTGTCGACGAACGCGGTGCCGAGGAAGCCGGTACCCACTGCCCAACCGAAGGCGACCAGGACGGTGGGGATCAGCAGAGCCCACCACAGGTGGGTGGTCGTGATCTTGCGGAACTCGGATTTGACGAGCCTGCTCATCGGTCCTGCCCTCCCCACGACGTGCCGCCTTGCTCCGGGCTCTGGTCCCCGGCCTGCGGTGGAGCCTCACCCTGCTGGGGCGGTGGCTGCCACGGTTGCTGGACGGGCCCCCCACCAGGCAGCGGACCGCCGGGCGGCGGAACCTGGCCGGATGGCTGGTTATAGGCGTGCTGCGGGGCGGCGGCGTACTGCCCGCTGGTGAGCTGGAAGTACAGCTGCTCCAGGTCGACGCGTTCCTCCTCGACGCCGTACATAGCCACGCCCGCCGCGGCGGCGATATCGCCGACCTGCTTCACCGACGCGCCCTCGACGGCGATCCGGCCGTCCTGAAGAGAGGAGACGTTGGTAATCTGTCGCTCGCTGAGGGCGGTGACCAGCGCCTGCGGGTCGCCCGCCGCCACGAAGACCCGGGGGCGCTGCGAACGCCGCAGGTCTTCCAGCTGCCCGTAGTACATCGTCTGGCCCCTGCTGATGATGACGACCTGGTCGATGGTCTGCTCCACCTCGGCGAGCAGGTGGCTCGACACCAGTACCGTGCGCCCCTGCTGCGCGAAGCCGCGCAGGAACTGGCGCAGCCAGGCGATCCCCTCCGGGTCGAGGCCGTTGCCTGGCTCGTCGAGCACGAGCACCTGGGGGTCACCCAGCAGGGCGGTGGCCAGCGCGAGCCGCTGTCGCATACCCAGCGAGTAGCCGCCGACCTTGCGGTCGGCCGCGCCGGACAGCCCGACGAGATGGAGCAGCTCGTCGGCCCGCTGGTCGCCGACCCCGATGGCGGCGGCGAAGACGCGCAGGTGGTTGCGGGCGGTGCGGCGCGGGTGGAAGCTCTGTGCTTCGAGCACTGCTCCCACGACGGAGGCGGGATTGCCGAGCTCGTTGAAACGGCAACCGTTGATCATCGCGATCCCGGAGGTCGGTCTGACCAGACCGAGGATCATGCGTAGCGTGGTCGTCTTGCCCGCGCCGTTGGGGCCGAGGAACCCGGTCACCGAACCGGGCTCCACCTTGAAGCTCAGGTTCTGTACGGCGGGGACCGTACCGAACGTCTTGCTGATGCCCTCGACGGCGATCCGGCCGCTCCCATCGTGCATGTCGCCTCCCTGATCACGCGCCTACTGGGGAGCCATCTTGCCCCATACCCGGGTCGGCGGTTCGAGGGTGGGGCGGGTGTGGCGATGTGGGACCGGTCACCGAGGGGGCGGTCGCGGGTAACGGTGCGGTCGGCATGGCTACCCCGTGCGGCGAGCCGCCGCATCATCGCCTACACTGGAAAGTGGCGGCCCGCTCCCGGTGACCCCCAGGCTGGTTGAGCGGGCCGCCCCTTACTTTCTCCAGTGCCTTTTTCTCGACGGTCGCGTTGTCGGTGGGCGTGTCGCAGGACGGGGTCTCGGTTACGACGCGGGCGCGTGCGGCTCGGCCGCCGCAGGCGAGGCGGGTAACGGGAACGCGGCGCACAGCTGTTCCACCTGGTCGCGTATCCTGCCGCGCACCGCCTCAGGTAGCTCGTAGTCCACGTCCGAATGGGGGACGGTCGCGCGCAACACCGTGTCGATCAGGCTCGCGCACCGGCTCGCCTCCGCGGGGCCCATGCCGCGCGCCGCGAGCGTGTTCGTGCCGAGCTGGATACCGCTGCCTACTCGGGGCGGCTTGGCGTCCATGGGGAGCCGCTGCCTGCTGACCAGCAAGCCACAGGAGGCGAGCGCGCGTTCGGCGACGACGCCGGTGACGCCGCCGGAGAGCACGTCCACCACCACCGTGTGATTGTCCGTACCGTCGCTGAGAACCGGCCGTCCCGCACCGATGAGGCGGGTGGCTAGCGTGTGGGCGCTGGCCTTGATGCGGCGTGCCACCTCACCGAAATCAGCGCGCATCACCTGGTGCAGCGCGCAAGCCTTGGCCGCGAGCATGGTGCCGCGGTCGGGGCCGTGATGGGCCAGTGGAACCATCGCGTCACGGAGGCGAGCGCGTACCGAACGGTTCCCCGGTCCTGCGGGCATCGCCGCGTCGGCTCCGGCGAGCACCACGCCGCCGCTCAGCCCGTAGAGCTGGGCGTCGGTGCCGGTGGTCGTGACGTGGGCGTGATCGATCGGGTTGGGGTGCTCGCCCGCGACGACCAGCCCGGCCACCGAGGATATGTCGGCGAGCAGGATGGCACCGCAGTCGTCGGCGATCGTGCGGAGCCGGATGTAGTCGGGTGTGCGGGGGTAGGCGCTGGCACCGCACACGATCATCGCGGGGCGGTGGCGGCGAGCCAACTCAGCGAGATGGTCGTAGTGGATCCGGCGGGTACCGTCGAGCCCGTACCCGACCACGTGGAAGTACCTGGCCACCGGGGAGTCCGGGGACGCGTGCAGGGGGTGGCCGCCGCTGTCTGTGTCGAGCGCGAGGATCGTGTCCCCCGAGGTGAGAAGGCCGAAGTACACCGCGAGGTTCGCGGCGGTGTGCGATTCGGGCAGCGGGTCGGCGTAGCTGGCGCCGAACGCCTGCCGCGCACGTTCGCAGGCCAGCCCTTCGATCGCGCGCCACGTGCGGGAACCGTCGTTGGCCATGCGCTCCTGGGAGGTAGGCAGCGGGCCCGGGCACACCGCGCCGGTCGCGCACGCCAGCACGGCTGGGGAGGTGGGGCTGGCCGACGCGAGCAGCGACAGCGTGCGGGACTGCTCCTCGTCGTCGCTGGCCATCAGGCGGAACAGCGCCGGATCGTCGCGGCGCAGGTAGCGCGCCGCTGGATCGATCGATCGCGTCATGGCTGGCAGGCCCGCTGATCCACGGCCAGCGTGGTGCCGTGTTCGGGTGTGTCTCACCGGCCTGTCCTTTCTCCACGGGTCTCAACGGGCCGGGCTCCGGAAGGTGCCCGACCGTCGTACGGCCGGAGTGTGGCCGTGCCGTTAGCGTCGTTAGCGGACCGGCACGCCCGCGGACAGCAGTTCGTGGTGGAGCTGCTGCAGCTCGGAGCTCGGTTCGAGACCGAGCTCGGTGTTGAGGGTCTTGCGCAACGAACGGTAGGCCTCCAGCGCTTCACTCCGCCGGCCGCTGCGGTCGAGCACCTGGATGAGCTGCGCGTGCAGCCCCTCGTCGAGCGGGTTGTCGGTCACGAGTGCTTTGAGCTCCCCGATGAGCTCGCGGTGCATACCGGCCGCCATTTCCGCTTGTATCCGCAGGTGATGCGCGTTGCGCTTCTGCTCGTACAGTTCGACGGCGTCGGCGGTCAATCGGGGCCCGCATTCGACGTTGGCGATCGGTGGGCCGGACCACAGTGACAGCGCGGCGCGCAGCGTGCTCGCCGCCTCCTGGTGACGTTGCTCGTGCAGGGCTTGGCGGCCCTGGTGGCACAGTTGCCGGAAGACGAACACGTCGACCTGCATCGGGTCGATCGCGAGCTGGTACCCGGGGGCCTTGGTCAGCAGCAGCCGGTCCGCGTCGAGTGCGATGCCTTCCCGTTCGATCAGCTTCCGCACCTGGTACACGTACGTCTGCAGGGTGGTGCGCACGCTCGGTGGCGGCGCGTCGGCCCACAGCTCCTCGACGAGGGCGTCGGACTGGACCACCCGGCCCGCTCGCAGCAACAGCATGGCCAGCAGCTGCAACATCTTCGGCGCGGTGGGGGCACAGTCGCGGCCGTGGTGCAGTATCTCGAGTGGACCGAGCAGCGTGAATCGCAGGGGGTGCCCTGCCTGTTGCCGTAGCAAGTCGGTCGCCTGGTCGTTCGCCGTATCCCTACGAGCGAGGTCGGTTCGAAGCATCGTGCGTCACCTCGGCGTGTTCGAAGATGCGGTCCGTGACCTCTCCTGAGCCCACGGGGGCTGCGTTACACGCTGGCAGCGACCGGACGGGTACGGACAGTGTTGGCCGCACGAAGGTGATGGTGCGCTGTTCCCGGGCCATTGGTGCGCCGTTCCCAGGCGGGATGTGAAAAACGCATTGCCGACGCATGCGCCGCGCACTGGTTGTCGCTGTGACGGCTGTCACAGACTGAGGGGCATGGTTGAACACCATGTGACCGCACAGGAGGAAACATGAACGAGGCAACGACCCAGGTTGTGACAGCTATTCGCAGGCGATCCGGAGGTGCTGCCTGCCAGGCGGGTGCCGCCACGGCGAGGTCCGGCGCGTTGCGGATCGAGCGGTTCGATCACTGGCGTAACCCGACCGCCCTGCGGATGAACGCCACGACGACGTGCTGGTGCTTGGCCGACGACGACGTGGAGGCGGCGGCCTGATGAGCGCACCGACCGATCCGGCACAGTTCGTGGGGTTCAAACGCCACCTCAACGTCGTCGTGGCAGGCGACGACGCCGTCTTCCTGTTCTCCGAGAGCGGGGTCACGGCGTTGCGCGGCGAGCGGATCGCCGCTCTCGCGGCTTTGCTGGACGGTTCCCGGGATCTCGCGACCGTGCTCCGCGCCCAGCCCGCTGGTATGGGCGCGGAGCAAGTCGCGGACCTGCTGGGCGAACTCGCAGAGGCCGACCTCGTCGCGGTGCGTCCCTGCGATGACGGCGCGGCGGATGCCTGCGAGACGGCCTACTGGGATGCCTTCGGGTGCTCGGACGCGCGGCCCGCGGGCCGGGTGGAGCTGCTGACGGTAGGCGAGGTACCCGGTGCCGCGGAGGTAGCCGGCGCGTTGCGGCGTGCGGGCGTCACGGTGATGGAGGGTGTGGGCACCGCGGCGAGCGGGCCTGGATCGGAGGGTACGCGCGGTGCCGACGTGACCGTCGTGCTGTGCGACGACTACCTCAACGCGGGCATCGCGGGGATCGAGGCGCGGCAGCGCGATGCGGGGCGGCCGTGGTGGCTCGCCAAGCCCGTCGGCACCCAGATTTGGCTGGGACCGGCCTTCAGCCCGGGAGTCACCGCTTGCTGGCACTGTCTTGCCACGAGGCTGTGGGGGCACCGGCATGCCGAGGCCTGCGCGCAGGCCACCCTCGGTCGTGACGGTCCGGCCGCGCGACCGCCTGCGGCGACACCCGCCACCGTGGGGACCGCCGCACACCTGATCTCTCTCGAGGTGACGAAGTGGCTGGCTGGGCACCGTCACGAGGCGCAACAACGCGTGTGGACGTTCGACAGTCGAACCCTCCACAGTGAATCGCATGAGCTACGGAACCGGCCACAGTGTTCTGTATGTGGCGACAGCGACCTGGTCCGCAGGCAAGGGTGGCGCCCCGTGGTCCCGGGAACCGTGCCGAAAGCCAGCCGCGGCAGCGGCGGTGACCGGGCGGTATCGCCGGAGGATGTCCGCGAACGCTACCGGCACCTGATCAGCCCGGTGACCGGCATCATCAAGGAGATCACCCGCGATCCGCGCGGGCCCGCGCTGATGCATTCCTACCGCTCGGGGCCGAACACGGCCGTGCGATCGACCGGGATGGGTGCGCTGCGATCGAGCTTGCGTAGCGAGAGCGGCGGCAAGGGAGTCACCGCGCTCGAAGCGGAGGTCGGCGCCCTGTGCGAGGCCATCGAGAGGTACAGCGGCAGCTTCCACGGCGACGAGCCACGCGTGACGGGCAGCTTCAGGGAACTCGGCGAACACGCGATACACCCGAACAGTTGCATGCTCTACGAGGAGCGGCAGTACGCGACGAGGACGGTGTGGAACGCGACGCACGCGCCTTTCCAGTACGTGTGCGATCCGTTCGACGAGGCCGTCGTGATGGACTGGACACCGGTGTGGTCGTTGACGAACGGCCGTCACCGGTTGCTGCCGACGGAGATGCTGTACTACGGCGCCCCCCGCCACGGGCCGAGCCGGATGGTGCGCGCGGATTCCAACGGCAACGCCGCGGGCAGCAGCCTCGAGGACGCGATGCTGCAAGGCCTGCTCGAGCTCGTCGAGCGGGATGCCGTGGCGCTGTGGTGGTACAACCGCACCAGGATGCCCGCGATCGACCTGGACGCCTTCGGTGATCGGTGGTCCTGTGAGCTGCGTGCGCTCTACGAGCGGCTGGGGCGCCAGGTGTGGGTCCTCGATCTCACCGCCGATCTCGGCATCCCGGTGATGGCCGCGGTGTCGCGACGTACCGGAGCGCCCCGCGAGGACATCATGTTCGGCTTCGGCGCGCATCTCGATCCGCGGACCGCGTTGCGCCGCGCGCTGACCGAGCTGAACCAGCTGACGCCCGCGGTGCTCGATCTCGACCTCGACACCGATGACGGCGGTGAGGATCGCGATGCCGTGCACTGGTGGCGGCACGCTACGGTGGCCAACCAGCCGTACCTGCTGCCCGACACCGGTGTGCCCGCTCGCGGCCCGGCGGACCTGCCCGACACCTCGACGAGCGATATCGGTACCGATGTGGAGGCGGTGCGCGCAGCGCTGGAGTCACGGGGGATGGAGGTCCTCGCGCTGGATCAGACCCGCCCCGACATCGGGATGCCGGTGGTGAAGATGATCGTTCCCGGGATGCGCCACTTCTGGGCACGCTTCGCGCCGGGCAGGTTGTACGACGTTCCGGTCGAGCTCGGCAGACTGGCCGGGCCCACCCCCTACGTGGAGCTGAATCCGCTGCCACTCTTCTTGTGATACCTACCCGCCAGACCCCGTCCCGCTGCGGTGGCCCTGGCCGAGGCGCGAACGGGTCCTGGCGCGGACCTATGCTGCGCGACACGCGTCGCCTATACTGCTTGATCGCGACAAGGGCCGACAGGGAGGCGTCATGGTGTCCGGTCAGGAGCCCGGAACGAGCGAGTTATCGGGTTTCACCGGGCAGCACGGAGCGGGGCAGCCGGGAGCGGACACCAGGCGGGACGGATCCGGTGAGTCCGGGATGGCGGCGCGCGCGTACGCGCATCTGGTGCCGGATATGGCGCCGCGGCTGGCTGTCGCGATCAGCACCGCGGTGATCTGTGGTTTCGGTGTCGTCGCGGTGTTCAGCGTGATTCAGCAGGAACTCGACGCCCCGGCGCTAGCGGTTCTCTACCTCGCGGGGCTGCTCGCCGTGCAGCTCGGTTACTTCAGCAGACCGTCGGTGCGTTACCGCACGCGAACCACGGCGGTGGCACTGGTGGCGCAGGCGTGCCTCGTCTACCTACCGTTCGTCCAGTTTGGTGCCGCGTGGCTCGGGCTTCCCGGTTTCCTGGCCGGAAGCGCGCTGCTGAGCCTGGCACCTCCGGTATCGGTCGTGCTGTTCGGTGCCGTGGTGCTCAGCGTCGGCGGCGCGCACATGGCGCTGGGTACCGAACCGACGTTGATCATGCACGGCGTGATTTCCACGGTGATCACGGGCCTCGTGGTTTTCGGCATGACACGGTTGGCCAGGATGGTCGCCGAGCTGAACGCGGCGAAGGACGAGCTCGCGCAGATGGCGGTGGCGCGGGAGCGATTGCGTTTCGCCAGGGACCTGCACGATCTGCTTGGGCTGAACCTGTCGGCGATCACGATGAAGAGCGAGCTCACCAACCGGCTCATGGCCGACCATCCCGAACGGGCCAAGGAGGAGCTCACCGAGATCCTCGCTATCTCGCGCAAGGCGCTCGCGGACGTACGTTCGGTCGCGAGCGGTTACCGGTTGCTCTCCTTCGACGACGAGCTCCGCTCGGTCGAGACGGTGCTGACCGCGGCCAACGTCGATGTCCGGATCCGGCGTTACGTCGACGATGTGCCCGCCTGGGCGGGGTCGGTACTGGCGACGGTGCTGCGCGAGGGCGTCACCAACGTGCTACGGCACAGCAAGGTCGAGCATTGCACGATCACCTGCCGGGAGGTGGAGGGCACGATCGAGCTGGAGATCGTCAACGACGGGGTCACCGAGCACGACGGGAACACGCAGCCGTGGGAGGGCAGCGGCTTGGACAACCTGGGGCAACGCGTGCGGGAGTACGGTGGGAACATCGAAGTCGGCAGGCGCCAGGGGAAGATGTTCCGGCTTTCCGCCTCGTTACCGCGAGAGGCCGGGTGAGATGCCCCGTCACGGCGTCAGATCCACCCCGACTCCTCGGCGATGCGGATGGCGTCCACGCGGTTGCGCGCGTTGAGCTTGTTCACCACCGTCGTCAGGTAGTTGCGCACCGTCCCCTGCGACAGGTAGAGGGTGGCGGCGATCTCCTTGGTGCTGGAGCCCTGCGCGGTGTGGCGCAGGATCTCCAGCTCGCGCGGGGTGAGCGGGCAGTGCTCCGACTCCCACGCCGCCAGCGCCAGGTCCCCGTCGAAGATCCGCCTGCCCGCCGCGACACCGCGGATGGCGTTGGCGAGGGCATCCGCAGGAGCGTCCTTGACGATGAAACCATTGACGCTGGCCGCCAGTGCCCGGCGGACGGTGCCTGGCTTGCCGAGTCCGGTCACGATCAGTGTGCGGCAGCCGGGTAACTCCTGGCGCAGTTCTGCTGCCGCGACGAGCCCGTCCTTACCGGGAAGATCGATGTCGATGACGGCGACGTCCGGCCGGTGCTCCAGCGCGGTGGGTACGATCACGTCTCCCGAGGAGACCTCGGCGACCACGGTCAGGTCGGGTTCCAGGTCGATGAGCGCGCTCAGAGCACCGCGAACCAGGTGCATGTCCTCGGCAAGCAAGACGCTGATCACTCGACGACCCTTCATGTGTTCCAGTGGCGTTCCCTGACCTTTTTATCACTCGATGGAGCAAATCAGGTCGTCCAAACGGAGCAACTTGCAGGCTCCCCGGTGACTGGCTCGAATGTCAATATCAATCCGCTATCACATTGCTCGCGGCGCTCGGATTCCGCTCGCACGGAACGGAAAGTTCGTCGATCGATACCGGTACGCGGGCACATTGGATGCGTTCTCGATCGTGGTATCGAAACGGGATGGATAGGCCTTCGACCGGCATCCGAGGAGGTGCGCGCAGGCTGGGGACATCCGGTCGTGACCGGAGCGGCCGGAGTGAGTCCGGTGAGGTGTGAAGGAGTGCGATGGTGGTGCGCCTGTGCGAGACAACCGGTTGCCGCGACGGGCGGCGCGGTCACCGGCGGGCCCGTCCAGCCGTGCCAGGACTGCGGTTGTGCCCGCCGTGCAGGCAGGCGGCGGCGCGTTGCCTCACCGAGCTCCCCGACCTTTACTCGGCTTGCGAGCGCGCCCTCGCCCAGCGGGGTGGGCGCGACGTGGAACGGGTGCGCGGTGGGAGGCCACAGGGGATCCGGCTCAACGACGACGCGGTCGCCGCCCGTTCCGACATCGTGGACCTGCTGACCTCCTGGTCCTCGCTGGTCTCCGAGGATCGGGAGGTGGCACCGCCCGCGGACCGGGAAGTGCCGACGCTGGCGAGTTTCCTCGCCAGCCACCTCGACTGGCTGGCCGCCCATGCCGCTGCCGCCGACTTCGTCGCCGAGCTCACCCACCTGCGCGGTGTCGCACGCCAAGTGATCCAACCGGGCGACCGGCTCACGCTGGAGATCGGGCCGTGCCCTCGCCCGGGGTGCGGGTGGCCGGTACGGGCGATGACACGTTCGGCCGATGGCATGCCGCCTCGGGTCGGGTGCGAGGCGGGCCATACGTGGCATCCCGACCAGTGGTTGCTGCTCGACGGTCGTACCGGGCACCGGTCAGGCAGCGGTCGCGGCGGGCAGGACGACGAGGGGCGGGCCGCATGACGGAACGAGCGAACGGGCGGCGCCGCAGCGTGCCCACTGAGCTCGCCGCACTCGCTGCCGGGGTGTCCGAGTCGACGATCCGGAAATGGGCGAGCCGGGGCAAGCTGACCCGCCTGGGCACACCCCACCGCGCGGAATACGATCTGGACGAGCTCTACCGGCTCGTGGCGCGGCGAGAAGGTGGTACGTGATCATTTTTGCGGGTAACTCCGGGTAACCCGTGAAAACGTATCGTGCGACATGCGGATACGTGCATCAATTGTGTGGCGGTACGCGTAGTGACGTCGCGTACCGCCCATTTTTATATGTTCAGGCGATTTCGAAAGATTCGACCCGGATGTTGACATGGTATCGGTGATCTGTCACGCTAATTGCGGGGCGGAGCTGTGTCCACAACACACTCCGGAACGTTCGGTCTCTTTCCCTTCCATGGCCCCGTCCACGCAGCAGCCCGTCCGTGGTGCCTGTTTGCCCTACCCGGCAACGCGCAACGGCATCGCGGCGAGCCTGACTGGATTCCTGCGACTCCCGGGAACGAGGTGACCGCACCATGCACGGCAACTCCCCCACGAAGCCCCGACCGCGGCCACCGGTGGCGTCGGTACCGGTACCTCGGCAGCCGGTAGCGGAACCGGCGGGCGGCCTCGACGAGCTGCGCGCCTCGCTGTTCGCCTCGTTACCGCGCGCCGACCAGCGGAAGCGAGCGCGGGAGTACCTCGACGGGCTGCTCGCTACCCACGGTCGCAAGTCTATTCGCAACATCGCGGCGGCGGTGAGCGGGCGCGCCGCCGAGCAGCGATTACATCACTTTATCTGCGAATCTACATGGGACTGGACCCCGGTACGCCGGACGCTCGCGCGATATGTCGCGGTCACCGCCCCCGACCACGCTTGGGTGGTGCGCCCCATGCGGCCGCCGAGGAACGCCCGCTGGGTGCTCGGTGTCTGGTCCGCGTGGCGGCGGGCCAGCGTTCCCGTCAACTGGCGGTTGCGGCCTGCCGGTGATCATCACCGGCAGGGGAAAGGGTCGCTGCCGCGTAGCACCCCGCAGCGACCGGAATCGGTCCTCGAGGGGGTGGTGGGAAGTTGCGCCGAGCTCGTACGGGACTGGGGGCTCCGGCCGCGCCCTGTGGTGATGGATGCCAGGGGCAGTGATGTCCCCGCCCTGGTCGGTGGGCTGGCGGCGCTCGGCTTGCCGGTGCTGTTGCGGATCGGGGCGGGCACGCTGCTGCATCCGGCCTGTTCGGCCTCGCGCGCTGCCGATCGCGGCATGCCTGCGGGTGAGCTCGTTGGCATGGCTCGCGGGCGGTTCGCGTCCGGCAGTGACGGCTCGGAGGCCGCGGTGGCCACGGTACGGGTTCCGGGACAGCCGGGCACCCACGCGGGTGAAGCCGTCAGTGCGTCACTGGTGGCATTCGGCGGCACCGGGACGAAAGTGACCGCCCAGCTGTGGCTAGCTACCCACAGCGACGTCGCCGCCGGGGTACTGCGTCGGATGAGCATGCTGGTCCAGCGGGTGGATGACGATCGCCTGCACATCGCCGACCGCGTGGGCATTGGGGACTTCACAGGGGGGTCGCTACGCGGCTGGCACCGGCATGTCACGCTCGCCTCGGCCGCGCACGCCGCGATGGTCTTCTCACGCGGGACGAGCGAAACTTGAGCACCACACGTCCGGTGATGTATAGAGTGATCCTGTCACGCGCCGGAGGAGAGGAGTAAGCATGGATGCAGGCGTACTGCGCCTGGCGATCATTATCGGCAGTGTCCGGGAAGGACGTTTCGGTCCGACGGTGGCCCGGTGGTTCGTACGAGAGGCGGAGGCCTTCGGCAGGTTCTCCATCGACGTCATCGACCTGGCCGAGGCCGACCTTCCGGTCGTGCTGACGGATGAGCCTCCTGCCGAGGTGGCCGCGGTGACCCCGCGGCTCGCGGCGGCGGATGCCTTCGTCATGGTCACCCCGGAATACAACCGCGGTTACCCGGCCTCGCTGAAGAGCCTCATCGACTGGCATTTCGAGGAATGGCAGGCCAAGCCGGTCGGTTTCGTCTCCTACGGCGGTCGTGCGGGTGGCATGCGCTCGGTGGAGCAGCTGATTCCGGTGCTTGGCGAGCTTCACGCGGTGACCATTCGCGAGGCCGTGAGCTTTCACGACGCGTGGGATCAGTTCGACGACAGCGGTCAGCTGAGGGATTCGGACGCCGCGCACGGTGCGGCGAAGGCGATGCTCGATCAACTGTCCTGGTGGGCGCTCGCGCTTTCCGAAGCGCGGGCGAAACGACCGTACAACGCCTGAGATCGACAGTTCCGTACCGCTGACCGGGCGGTACGGAACAGGGGAATGCCCGGGCCGGTGGTACCGGCCCGACAACAGAACACCGACACCGGAAAGTGCCGGGGACGGCGAGAGCCTCCCCGGCACTTTTTCGTGGCCGGGTTTCCGGAAGGTAGCACGGTACGGCACAGGGAGAGAGCACGATGAAGGTCTTGTTCATGGCAGGAGGCAGCAGGGCGCCGATCTTCTCGAGCGCCTCGCTCGCCACGGCGACGCGGAGCGCGGGACACGGCGTGCTGGTCGCCACGATGGAAGCGGTGGCTCCCGTCGTGGCGAGCCTCGGGTTGCCGCCCGTGGTGATCTCGTCGAGGAGCAAGCAGCGGTTCGCGCACGAGGACGCGGACGTGCGCGAGTCGCGCAACGGCGGAGACACGGTGACCGAGATCCGCTTCGGCGGTCAGGTACGGCCGGACGATCCGGAGGAGGAAAAGCGCAGGGTCGGCCACTGGTACGGCGAGCTCGCCGCGGAGAGCCTTCCCCGGTTGCGAGAGATCGCCCGGCACTGGGAGCCGGATCTCGTGGTCGGGGGAACGCTCAACTACGCAGCGCCGTTCCTGGCCAGGCAGCTCGGCATCCCCTCGGTGCGGCAGTCCTGGGACGCCAACGATCCGACCTCCTACGACGAGGGAGCCGAGCGGGCGCTGTGGCCGTCGATCCGGGAACTCGGCCTGCGGGGACTCCCGGAACCCGACCTGCGGATCGAGGTCGCTCCACTGAGCTTGCTGCCCGTGAGCGAGCCGCAGGCCCAGATGATGCGATGGGTTCCGGTGAACCAGCAGCGTGCGCTGGAACCGTGGATGTTCGGCAAGGGGGACCGGCGGCGCGTGCTGATCACCGCGGGCAGCCGGGTCGGCGAGGGTGACGGCTCCGTCGACTTCTTCCGCGAGCTCGCCCGCAACCTGGCGCCCCTGGATGCCGAGATCGTGGTCGCCGCGCCCGAGGAGATCGCCGCCGAGCTCAGGGCGGAATGCCCCGAGGTTCACGCGGGCTGGGTCCCGCTGGACCTCGTCGCGCCGACCTGCGACCTCGTTGTGCACCACGCCGGGGGCGTCACCGGGATGACGGCGCTGAGCGCCGGCGTGCCACAGCTGCTGATCCTGCAGTCGCCGTCGGTGGACGAGTCGCGTCGGCTTGCCGAGTACGGCGCGGGCATCACCCTCGAACGCGAGGCGCAGACGCTGGAACGGATCTCCTCGGCCTGCGTGGAGCTGCTTACCGACCCGTCGTACCGGAATCGCTCGCGGGAGCTGGCTGCCGAGATCAACTCCTTCCCCACCCCCAATGAGGTGGTGCCCGTACTGGAGAAGTTGGTGGTGTCCCGATGACGATGAGAACGGTACATGCCGGATCCGGTGTGGTTGGGCGCATCAACCCGTGCCGCCTCATCGAGCTTCCGGAGTACGTCGACCCACGTGGTCGCCTGTCCGTTGTGGAAGCCGACAAGGACGTGGCGTTCGACATCAAACGGGTCTACTACCTCTACGACCTACCGAACGCGACGGTCAGGGGAGCGCACGGTCATCGCGAGCTCGAACAGCTCGTGATCGCGTTGCACGGCGAGTTCGACGTGATGGTCGACGACGGCTACCGCCAGGCTCGCTTCCATCTCGACCGGCCGAGCACGGGGCTGTACATCGGGCCGATGGTGTGGCGTGACCTGCTCGGCTTCTCCAGTGGCGCAGTGGGTCTGGTGCTGGCCTCCATGCATTACGACGAGGCGGATTACTACCGCGACTACGAGGAGTTCTTGCGAGCAGCGAGGAGCGTGGCATGACCGTTCCCTTCCTTGACGTCAAGGCGGTGCACGCGGAGCTCGGCCCGCTGATCGAGCAGGCGATGTGCCGGGTAGCCAGATCCGGGTGGTACCTGCTCGGGCCCGAGCTGGCTGAGTTCGAGTCGGAGTTCGCCGCGTACTGCGAGACCTCGCACTGTGTCGGTGTGGGTAGCGGCGCTGACGCGCTCGAACTGACGCTGCGGGCGCTGGACGTGGGACGTGGCGACGAGGTCATCGTGCCGTCGCACACGTTCATCGCCACGTGGCTCGCCGTCTCGGCCGTCGGGGCGACGCCGGTGCCCGTCGAGCCGGACGAGCGGTGGTCGACTATGGACCCGGACCGTGTCTCCGCGGCCGTCACGTCGCGGACGAGGGTCATCATGCCGGTGCACCTGTACGGGCATCCGGCCGACCTCGAGCCGATCGAGCGGGTCGCCGAGCGGCACGGGCTCGCCGTGGTGGACGATGCCGCCCAGGCGCACGGGGCCCGGTACCACGGGCAACGCGTCGGCTCCCGCGCCACGGCGACGGCGTTCAGCTTCTATCCCGGCAAGAACCTCGGGGCCCTCGGCGACGGCGGTGCGGTGGTCACCTCGGACGCCGCGCTTGCCGACCGGGTGCGCATGCTGCGGAACTACGGTTCGCGGCAGAAATACCGGCACGAGGTCCGTGCCACCAACTCGCGGCTCGACGAGGTACAGGCCGCCGCGCTGCGCGTCAAGCTGGGCCACCTCGATTCGTGGAACGCCAGACGGCGCTCGGTCGCCACCCGGTACCGTGCCGAGCTGGCCGGGATCGAGGGCATCACGCTACCGAGCGTCGCGTCGTGGGCGAACCCGGTGTGGCATTTGTTCGTGATCCGGTGCGGGGCGCGTGACCGGCTGCGCGAGCTGCTGTCGGCCAGGGGGATCGACACCCTGGTGCACTACCCGGTACCGAACCACCTGGCACAGGCTTACGCGGACCACGGCTGGACGCGCGGATCGTTCCCGCGAGCCGAAAGCCTCGCCCGCGAGGTGCTGAGCCTGCCCATGGGCCCGCACATGCCGGAACACGACGTCACCAGCGTCGTCGAGGCGGTCCGCGTGGCCGCGGGCGAGCTTCCCCGACCGCTCGAGCAAGCCGCGTGACGCGCGGGATCCCGAGAAACGACCCGACCACCGGCCCGGCCGGTTGGCGTTCTGCCGAAACGCCCACAGAGATGAGCAAAGTGAGGTAAGACTATGTACGGTCATGACGCCGCGGAACTCTATGATCTGCTGCACGCCGAGCGCGGCAAGGACTTCGCGGCGGAGGCGCGCTTCGTGCGCCGGCTGATCGCCGAGCGGAACCCGACCGCGAGCACGCTGCTGGACATCGCCTGCGGCACGGGTGCTCACCTCGAGCATCTCGCAGGCAGTTTCGACCGGGTGGCCGGGCTGGAGCTGTCCGAGTCCATGCTCGCGATGGCGAAGGCCAAAATGCCAGAGGTGGAGCTGCACCACGGTGATATGCGCACCCTCTCCCTCGGGGATACCTTCGACGCGGTGATCTGCCTGTTCGGCTCGATCGGCTACGTCGACTCGGTCGACGAGCTGCACACCACAGTGCGGCGATTCGCCGAGCACACCAGCAAAGGCGGGGTCGTGGTGCTCGAACCGTGGTGGCAGCCCGACACCTTCACCCCGGGACACATCTCGGGCGATGTGATTACTGTGGACAACAGGACGATCGCTCGGGTCTCGCACGCGTCGCGGCTTCCGGACGCGTCACACATGCAGGTGCACTACGTCGTCGCCGAACCCGAGGGCGGTATCCGGCACTTCACCGAGGAGCACATCTGCAAGCTGTTCCCCAGGCAGGAGTACGAACGCGCCCTCGAGGGCGCGGGCTTGCGCGTCGAGTACTTCGCCTGCGGACTGTCCGGCAAGGGCCTTTACGTGGGAACTCGACGTTAACCAGGGGAGGTATGTGTGGACCACGCGCTTGTCAAGCACGACTCGAAACCCGCGTTGCAGCAGCCCGAGTGGAGTAGCGCGGCGCAGCTGGCGCGGGTGCGCCGCGAGCTGGCAGGTCGGCCGCCGCTGGTACGGGCGAGCGATACGCGTACGCTGCGCTCGCTGCTAGCACGGGTCGCAGGCGGCGAGGCGACGGTGTTGCAGTGCGGGGACTGTTCCGAGGATCCGGACGAATGCACCGCCGAGTACGTCGGGCGCAAGCACGCTCTGCTCGACATGCTCGCGGGCGCGATGAAGATGGCGACCTACGGGCCGGTGCTGCGGGTGGGCAGGCTGGCAGGCCAGTTCGGTAAGCCCCGTTCCAACGCGACGGAGCTGGTCGGCGGCATCGAGCTCCCGGTCTATCGCGGCCACATGGTCAACGCCCCTGACCCGGATGCCGAGAGCAGGAGAGCGGACCCGCTGCGGCTGCTGACCGGGTATATGGCAGCCAACGACATCGTGGAGCACCTGGGATGGCGGCGTACCGCCGCGCGGCGATGTATGGAGCCGCCCGTGTGGACGAGCCACGAGGCCCTGCTGCTGGATTACGAGATCCCCATGATCCGCACCGACGGCAACGGGAGCAGGCTGCTGACCTCGACGCACTGGCCGTGGGTCGGTGAGCGTACACGCGAGGTCGACGGAGCGCACGTGTCGCTGCTCGCGGGCATCGACAACCCGGTCGCCTGCAAGCTCGGCCCGAAGGCCGAGGTCGACGACGTGCTCGGGCTGTGCGAGCGGCTGGATCCGGATCGCGATCCCGGCCGCCTGACCTTCATCGTTCGGATGGGCGCCCGCAGTGTCGCCGAACGGTTGCCGGATCTGGTGAGCGCCGTACGGCAGGCGGGCCATCCGGTGATCTGGCTGTGCGATCCGATGCACGGCAACACCGTCACGACGACCAGCGGCTGGAAGACCCGCTATGTGACCGAGATGGTGCTCGAGGTTGAGGCCTTCCTGGACGCGGTCCGATCGTCGGGCGGCGTGGCAGGCGGCATGCACCTGGAGACGACGCCCGACCCGGTGACGGAATGCGTCGCCGACGAGTCGGAGACCGACCGGGTCGGCACGTACTACACGAGCTTCTGCGATCCGCGACTGAACCCGGACCAGGCCGTGCGCGTGGTGTCGGCCTGGCGGAGGTGACCGGACGAGGCGTGCCCGCGAGCGCGGCCGGGCCGCGCGTACCAGCACGACAAGGGAGGGCCTGACCCATGGACAATACGGTTGCGCTGGTGACGGGTGCCGCAGGGGGGATCGGCATCGCGATCTCCAGGGCACTCGGGCAGCGCGGTTCGACCGTAGCCGCGGTCGACAGGGAACCCGGCGCGCTCAGGGACGCGGTCGACAAGCTGAACGCGGACGGGTTGCACGTCGAGGCGTTCCCTACCGACGTGTCCAACTCCGCCGAGGTCGAGGGAACCGTAGCGGCGGTAGAGCACGGCATGGGCCCGCTCGACTTCCTGGTCAACGCCGCCGGTGTGCTTCGCCTCGGGGAGGCGAGGAGCCTGACGGACGAGGACTGGGAGACGACGTTCGCGGTGAACGTCAACGGTGTGTTCCACATGTCGCGGGCGGCGGTCAATCGCATGATCCCGAGAGAGCGGGGAGCGATCGTGACGGTCACGTCCAATGCGGCCGGAACGCCTCGCACGGAGATGGCCGCCTACGGAGCATCCAAGGCAGCAGCAACCATGTTCACCAAGAGCCTCGGCCTCGAGGTTGCCAGGTACGGCATCCGCTGCAATGTGGTAGCACCGGGATCGACGGCGACCCCGATGCTGCGTTCCATGTGGCAGGACGAGTCCGGCGAGCAGGCAACGATCAAGGGAATCCCGGAGGCGTACAAAGTCGGGATCCCACTTGGGAAGATCGCCCGTCCGTCCGATGTGGCAGAAGCCGTGGTCTTCCTGCTTTCCAGTGAGGCCGGTCATATCACGCTCCACGCACTCACGGTTGATGGTGGGGCGAGCCTCGGTAGTTAATCGGCAGCCGAACCGTATCGAGAGGAAGGCAATCCATGTCGTCGATCCCGCAGATCGAGCAGTACGCGATGCCGACCGCAGCCGAGCTGCCGGGCAACGTTGCCCGGTGGGAGCTCGACCCGGACAGGGCGGTGCTGCTCATCCACGACATGCAGGAGTACTTCCTGCGCCCGTTCGATCCGGTGCCGCCGTTGCGTGACGCGCTGGTGCGGCACATCGCACGGTTGCGGGCGCGGTGCGCCGCGCTCGGGGTGCCGATCGCCTACACCGTCCAGCCCGGTGGCATGACCCGTACCCAGCGGGGGCTCCTGCACGACTTCTGGGGCCCCGGCATGGGCGTGAGCAGCGAGGACAGGAGGGTGATCGACGCGCTGACGCCGGGCCCCGATGACTGGATCTTCACGAAGTGGCGGTACAGCGCGTTCTACCACTCGGACCTGGCGCGACGGATCCGCGAGGAAGATAGGGATCAGATCGTTGTCTGCGGCGTGTACGCGCACGTCGGCGTGCTCATGACCACCCTCGATGCGTTCACCAGGGACATCCAGCCGTTTCTCGCTGCCGACGGGATCGCCGACTTCACCGCCGAGTACCACCGCTTGGCGCTGTGGTACGCGGCGCAGCGCTGCGCCGTGGTGGGCACCACCGACGGGCTGCTCGGCCAGCTCGCCGCGGTCGGCACGGCAGACAACGCGGCCACGGCTGGTATGGCAGGCAGGATCGAGGAGCACCGCAGTGCGGGAAGGATCGCGGTATGAGGGCGGCCGGGAGTAACGCAGCGAGTCGCGAGGACCTGCTCGAACGTGTCGCGGGCGGGCACGTGCCCGCGTTTGCCGTACTCCACCGTCCGGAAACCGTGGGCACCACTGCGGTGGAGGTGCTGGTCTGCGAGACCCTCGAGGTGGCGAGCCTGGCCGACATCCCGGTGCCCGAGGACCTCCGGCCGACCGGGCAGGCCAGGCACGACGTGCTCGCCATCCTGCCGTATCACCAGATCGCCGAGCGCGGCTTCGCCTGCGTCGACGACGGTACCCCGTTGCTGGCGCTGCCCGTGACCGAGCAGCGGACGGTGCCGCTGGCTACTGCGCTGGCTGCGCTGCCGGACGAGCCGATCGCGCTGTCCGGCGGACACTTCGACATCGACGACGACGGCTACGCCGGGATCGTGCGCAGCGTGCTCGCCGACGCGATCGGCGAGGGGGACGGGGCTAACTTCGTCATCAAGCGGTCGTTCGTCGCCGACATCGGCAACTACGGACCGCGCACCGCCCTGGCGCTGTTCCGGCGGCTGCTGCAGCAGGAGACGGGCGCCTACTGGACCTTCATCGTGCACACCGGCGAGCGCACCCTGGTAGGGGCGAGCCCGGAACGGCACATCAGCCTGCACCGGTCGGTCGCGGTGATGAACCCGATCAGCGGCACTTACCGGTATCCCGCTTGTGGACCCAGCCTCGACGAGATCATGGATTTCCTCGCCGACCGGAAGGAGGCCGAGGAACTCTACATGGTGTTGGACGAGGAACTCAAGATGATGGCCAGGGTGTGCGAGGGTGGCGGCCGGGTGGTCGGGCCCTACCTGAAGGAGATGGCGCGCCTTGCCCACACCGAGTACTTCATCGAAGGCCGCAGTACCCGCGATCCCAGGGAGATCCTGCGCGAGACGATGTTCGCCCCCACCGTGACCGGGAGTCCCCTGGAGAGCGCCTCGCGGGTGATCGCGCGGTACGAGCCAGCGGGGCGCGGGTACTACAGCGGTGCGCTCGCCACGATCGGCAGGGATGAGCTGGGCAGACGCACCATGGATTCCGCGATCCTGATCCGTACCGCGGATATCGACCGCTCGGGCAAGCTGACTCTCGGCGTTGGTGCCACGCTGGTCCGTCATTCGGATCCTACGTCCGAAGTGGAGGAAACTCGTGCGAAGGCCGCGGGTATGCTTGCGGCGCTGGGTTCTGGCGGGGGCAGCCGCTTCGCGGAGCATCCGAGCGTGCGCGAGGCGCTCGAGCAGCGCAATGTGCCGATCGCGGACTTCTGGCTGTCCGGAGCCGGGCGTTCCGGGCCCGATCCGGCCCTGGCGGGTCGGGGCGTGCTGGTCATCGACGCCGAGGACACCTTCACCGCGATGCTGGACCAGCAGCTCCGGTCGCTGGGACTGGCGGTGACGGTGCGGCGGTTCGACGAGAGCTACACCCTGGTTGGCGACGACCTGGTGGTGCTCGGCCCCGGCCCAGGGGATCCGCGTGAGGATGCGCATCCCAAGATAGCTCACCTGCGCCAGGCGGTGCGCTCGCTGCTTGTCGAGCAACGGCCGTTCCTCGCGGTGTGCCTGAGCCACCAGGTGCTCGCCAGGGAGCTCGGGCTGGAGGTGGTGCGCAGGACGGTGCCCAACCAGGGGATTCAGCGAGAAGTCGAGGTGTTCGGTAGGCGGGAGCGGGTGGGTTTCTACAACACGTTCGCCGCGCGCTGCGACACCGGCTCCTTCCACCACGATGTCGCGGGACCCATTGAGGTGAGCAGGGATCCCGCCACCGGGGAAGTGCACGCCCTGCGCGGCAGGAACGTCGCGTCCTTCCAGTTCCACGCCGAGTCCGTGCTGTCGCTGGACGGTGTCCGCATCCTCGGCACGGCGCTGCGGGGGCTGCTGGACGGCTCGACGTACCGGGAGCTGCCGAGGGCGTCCTGACACGACATCACGCCCAGCGGGCGGTTCCGGGTGGCGCGCCGGGCCACGGCGTCGCGTCCGCCGTGGCCCGGCGGCTCGTTCAGTGCCCGGCCTCCGGGGCGTGCCGGGTAGCGGTGGCCTCGGTTGCGGGGGTGCGGAGCACGACGCGGGTGCCGTGCAGCTCACCGCGTTCCATCCGGTCGTGCGTCTCCCGCGCGGCGCTCAGCGGGCGCTGCTCGACCGCGCGAGGCCGCAGGGTGCCGTCGGCGAGCAGCTGGTTGATCACGCGAGCCGCTGCGGCAAGCTCCGCGGTGGTGGCGTGCGAGATGACGAATCCCCGGATGGAGCTGTCGTTCATGTAGAGCCTGCCAACCGGCAGCACCGGCTCCGCGCGCACGCCTGCGAGCAACACGATCCTGCCGCGCGGCGCGAGCAGCGTGATCGCCCGGTCCAGGTCGTTGTTGCCAGACGTGTCGAGGTAGAGGTCCGCCCCTCGCGGACAGGCGGCGCCGAGTAGCCGGGCGGAGTCCGGGTCGCGGTAGTCGATGACCTCGTCGGCGCCGAGCGCCTTGCAGTAGAGGTGATCGGCAGCGCTCGCGGTTGCGACCACGCGGGCGCCCGCCCGCAGCGCCATCGTGACGATGGCGCTGCCCACGTTGCCAGCGGCGCCCTCGACGACCACGGTCTCGCCCGCCGACAGCCCGCCGTGCGGGAACAGCGCCAGGTACGCGGTGCCCGCGGGGTGGGCCACGGCCACCGCGTCCTCGGCCGTGGCCCCGGCAGGCAGGTGGTACAGCCGGTCGGCTGGCACCACGGCGCGTTCGGCCGCCGCTCCCTGGCGGCCGCCGTGGCCGAGGCTGTTGCACCAGACCGCGTCCCCTTCGCGGAAACCGGCCGCTCCCGGCCCGGCTTCGGCCACGGTGCCCACCAGGTCCCGTCCGATGACGAACGGGAACTCGACCGGTGTGCGGTACAGGCCGGAACGCACGAACGTGTCGACCGGGTTGACGGTGGTGGCGGCCACGTCGACGAGGACATCGGTGGGACCAGGCCGGGGATCCGGCACCGGCCCGTACTGGATGTTCTCCGGTGGGCCGAGCTGTTCGATGTAGGCTGCGCGCATCATGACACCTTTTCGTCGCTGACTCGCGGCTGACTCGCAGCGGATCGGTGGTGGCGCGATCGCGAGGCGTGCCGCGATCGGAAAGCGCCGTCGCTCACGCGAATAATGTACCGTGACCGTGCGGTCTCGTGGTGTTCTCTCCAGAATGATTCGACCGTCGTTCGAGCGGTTCTCGGAGTGGCATTCGAGCGCTTCTCCAACCTGACATATCCTGGATTTTCTCGTTGACCTCCAGAATTGCTCGGTGCGATGGTTCCGGTATGACCGAATCAGTACTCACCAAGAGCCCGATTTTTGCAATGAGCGCCGACATCTACATTTCAGCCACCCCGCGCGAGGTGTATTCGGTGGTCAGCGACCTGCCGCGTAGCGGGGAGTGGAGCCCGGAAACCATGGGCGGCGAGTGGGTCTCCGGCGAGCCCGCGGAGGTCGGGTCCGTCTTCCGTGGCGAGAACCTGCGTAGCGAGGACGTGGTGGCCTGGGCCCCGCTCGTGCGCGGCACCTGGTACACCGAGGCACGGGTGATCGCCGCGGAGCCCGGACGGACGTTCCGCTGGGCCATGCTCACCCACGCAGGCGAGAATCAGAACAGCGTGTGGGGATTCGACATGACGCCGTCGGGGTCGGGATGCGTGCTCACTCACCATTTCCGGATGGACACCCCGACCGAAGGGATCCACAAGATCGTATCCGGGATGGACGAGGCGGAGAAGCAGCGATTCTTCGACGAGTGGGGCGAGAAGTTGCGGGGTGACCTCGACGTCACGCTGCAACGAATCAAGAAGGTCATCGAGGGCCGTTGAGGGAGGGCGACCGACCGTGTTTCTGCAACGGATAGGAAATCGGGGTATCCGGTTGGGTACCTTGCTCGACCGGGCCGCGGCACGGCACCCAGGCAACACGATCACCCTCGACCACGATCTGGACGTCGCGCCCGAGCTCGGTAGGCAGCTGCGGGTGACAGACGCCGCCGAACTCGTGGCCGAGCTGGCCTCGCGGCTATGGGCATGCGGGGTCCGGCCGAGGCAGCGGGTGCTGGTGCACAAGAGCGACGGCTTCGACATCACGCTGCTCGCCTGCGCCGTTGTTCGTATCGGCGCGGTCCCCGCGTTGCTGTCGCCGAAGCTGGACGGCGAGACGGTGGCAGAGCTACTGCGCCGCGTGGACCGGCCGTACCTGCTCACCGACGGTGCCAAGCTGGAGACGAGCCTGCCCGCGACGGTGTTCGACCTGGCCGAGCGGGTGGTGCTGGCATCGGGCAGCCACCCGGACGCCGTCTCGCTCGACTCGTTGCGCGGGGTGGAGCGCGTGTCCCCGGTGACTATGCCTGCCGACCACCCCACGCTGATCACCCACACCTCGGGCACCACCGGCACGCCGAAGTTGGCGGTGCACACCGGGTTCACCCTGCAGGCCCGCTACCGTCCGCAGGCCGCGCTGTTCCGCCTTGTCCGCAAGCGGCAGACCGTCGCGGTCCACGTGTCCTTCGTGCACTCCAGGATGTTCACCGCACTGAGCGTGCCGGTACTGCGCGGATTCCCGCTGCTGGTGCTGGCCGATTCGGACCCGGAGAACGTCGCGAGTACGTTCGAGTCGGCCAGGCCCGGCTTCATCGAAGCCCACCCCAACTCGTTCATGGAGTGGGAAGAGCTGGCCGACGACCCGCGTGAGCCGATGGCGAACGTGGGCTGTTTCAGCAGCACTTTCGACGCCATCCATCCCAGGACGGTGCAGCGGTTGCTGCGGTCCTCGCGCAGGCGCTTCCCCGTTTTCTGGCAGATCTACGGCCAGAGCGAGTGCGGACCGCTCATCGGCCGCGGCTACACCAGGCCGCGGGCGCACAAGATGAACGGGCGCTGCGTCGGCTACCCGTTCCCCGGCATGACCGGGATGCGGGTGGTCAGCAGGGACGGTAAGCGACCGACGGAGGATTCGCCCGGCTACATCGAAGTACGCACCGATGGCCGTATCGTGACCTACCTCGGCGAGCAGGAACGCTACGACAAGCAGCGCAACGGTGGCTGGTGGCGTATGGGCGACCTCGGCTACCGCACCCGCTGGGGATGCCTGCACCTGCTGGACCGCGAGGTGGACGAGATCCCCGGCTTCGGCAGCACACTCGCGGTCGAGGACGCGCTGTTCGTGCGGCTCGACGAGCTCGCCGAGGTCATCATCGTGCCTGCCACCGACGGTCCGCCCATCCCGGTGGTGTGCACCAAGGACGACCGCCCACTGGATCGGGACGCCTGGCGGGCAGCCGTGGCCGACCTGCCCGCGATGGCCGACCCGGTGCAGTGGCGCAACGGCCGGTTGCCGCAAACCGCCACGACCAAGATCAAGCGGCTCGAGCTCGCGCGGCGGATCGAGCGGGGTGAGCGGGAGACGGTGAGCGGTTGATCGGAACCGGCTCTGCCCGTTGACGGGGCGCGCCGACCGGCGGTGATGTACCGCATCGAGCTGGTCGGCGCGCCGCTGTCGCGCGTGGCCTCCAGGTACCGCAGCGGAGGACAGCGGGGATCTCGAAACGCGGTGTTGCCACGCCGCCCGTACGGAAGGGGTTGCCGAGGGTGAAGCCACGGACGCGCGTACCGTGCCGCTGGGTGCGGGAGTGGGATCCGGAGGACGGTGAGTTCTGGGACCGCAGCGGCAAGCTGATCGCGCGGCGGAACCTCGTCGTGTCGATCGTGACCGAGCACGTCGGCTTCTCGATCTGGAGCATTTGGTCGGTCCTGGTGTTGTTCCTGTCGCCGGAGATCGGGTTCGACTTCACCGCAGGGGAGAAGTTCCTCCTCGTGCTGGTACCCACCCTGGTGGGCGCGGTACTGCGGCTGCCGTACAGCTACGCGGTGATCCGCTGGGGCGGGCGCACGTGGACCGTGTTCAGCACCGCGATCCTCCTCGTCCCGACCTTGCTCGCCTGGTATTTCGTGCAACAGCCCGGCACACCGATGTGGGTGTTCGTACTCATCGGCGCGCTGACCGGTCTCGGCGGGGGGTGTTTCGCCTCCTCGATGACAAACGTCGCGCACCTTTACCCGCGGCGGCACCAGGGATGGGCGCTTGGCCTCAACGCGGGCGGCGGCAACATCGGGGTAGCGGTCGTACACGTGGTGGGGCTGCTGGTGATCGCCACAGTAGGCGACACCCATCCCGCGTACGTGGCGGGGATCTACCTGCCGGTCATCGTGCTCGCCACGGTGCTGGCAGCGCTGTTCATGGACAACGTCGACCCGGTCGACCGGTCCGCGGGTGGTCGAGGTGCACTCCGTGAGGCGCTGGCCTACCGCCACACCTGGCTGATCTCCGCGCTCTACGTCGGCACGTTCGGCTCGTTCATCGGCTACAGCTTCGCGTTCGGCCTGGTTCTGCAGCACCAGCTCGGCGCGACGGCGTTCGAGGCAGCCTCGTACACCTTTCTCGGACCGCTGTTGGGCTCGCTGGCACGCCCCGTCGGGGGGCGGCTGGCCGACCGGCTGGGTGGCGCGGTGGTCACGTCCTGGGTGTTCCTCGGCATGGCGGCCAGCGTCGCCCTGCTGGTGCTGGTGACGCCGCTGGATTCGCTGGGGCTGTTCGTCACCGGGTTCGTGCTGCTGTTCGTACTCAGCGGGCTGGGGAACGGCTCGACATACAAGATGATCCCCACCGCCTTCGCCGACCAGGTCGGCACACCCCGGCACGGCGCGGTCGCGGCGCGGGTGCGGCGGTTGACCGGCGCCACCGTGGCCATCGCGGGCGCGATCGGCGCGCTCGGCGGTGTGCTGATCAACCTCGCCTTCCGCGCATCCTTCGACGGGGCAGGTAGCAGCGGGGTGGCGGCCTTCGCCGGGTTCCTGGCGTACTACCTGCTGTGCCTGCTGATCCTGCACCGCGGGTACCTGCGTACTACCGAGGTACGCGCGGAGCAAGCGAGCCGGAGCCAACGGGAGGGCGTTCGTGTCTGAGGTCGCGAGTGGACAGCACGAGGTAGCCACCCACTGCCCGTACTGCGCGCTGCAATGCGGTATGCGGCTACGCTCGGCGGACAGCCGGGTGTCGGTGCGCCCATCGGACTTCTCCGTCAACGAGGGCGGCCTCTGCCGCAAGGGGTGGACCGCGCCGGCGCTGCTCGACGGGGACCGGCTGCGCACCCCGCTGCTGCGGACCGCTCGCGGCGACCTGGTCCCCGCGAGCTGGGAAGCGGCGCTCGACCGCGTGGCCAGCGGGATCGACCGCGTGCGGCGCCGGTACGGGCGTGACGCTGTCGGAGTGTTCGGTGGTGGCGGGTTGACCAACGAGAAGGCCTACATGCTTGGCAAGTTCGCCCGCGTCGCGCTGGGCACCAGCCGGGTGGATTACAACGGGCGGTTCTGCATGTCGTCCGCCGCGGCGGCGGGAATCGCCGCGTTCGGCGTCGACCGGGGGTTGCCGTTCCCGGTGACCGACCTCGCTGGCGCGGACGTGGTGCTGCTCGCGGGCAGCAACGTGGCCGAGACGATGCCCCCGCTGCTGCGGCACCTCTCCGGCGCCGAGCTGGTGGTGATCGATCCACGCCGTTCGGAGACCGCGGAGCTGGCCGGGCTGCACCTGCAGCCACGGCCCGGCACGGACCTGGCGCTGGTGCTCGGCCTGCTGCATCTGTGCGTCGTGGACGGTTGGTGCGATGACGACTACATCCGTACCCGCACCAGCGGCTTCGCCGAGGCCCGGCGAGCGGCGATGGCGTGGTGGCCGGAGCGTGTCGAGCGGGTCACCGGCGTTCCGGTGAGCGAGCAGCGTGCCGCGGTGCGCCTGCTGGCCACCGCACGCAGCGCCTACGTGCTGACCGGGCGGGGGGTGGAGCAGCACAGCACGGGCACCGACACCGCGTCGGGCTTCATCAACCTCGCGCTCGCGCTCGGGTTGCCTGGCAGACGCGGCAGCGGGTACGGGTGCCTGACCGGGCAGGGCAACGGGCAGGGCGGTCGCGAGCACGGCCAGAAGGCCGATCAGCTGCCCGGCTACCGCATGATCACCGACCCGGCGGCGCGCGAGCACCTCGCCGGGGTGTGGCAGGTCGCCGTCGACGACATCCCCGGTCCCGGTCCCAGCGCCTACGAGCTGCTCGACGGGCTCGGCACCCCGGCGGGCGCCAGGGCGCTGCTGGTGTTCGGCTCGAATCCCGCCGTGTCGGCGCCGAGGGCGCGGCACGTGACCGACCGGCTCGCGGAGCTGGACCTGCTCGTCGTGTCGGACTTCGTGCTGTCGGAGACGGCGCGGCTGGCGGATGTGGTGCTGCCGGTCACCCAGTGGGCGGAGGAGGAAGGGACGGTGACCAACCTGGAGGGCCGGGTGCTGCGGCGCAGGCGGCTGCGCGAACCACCACCGGGCACGCGCGGCGACCTGGAGGTGCTGCGGGGCATCGCCACGCGGCTTGGTGAACCGGCGTGGCGCTACCCGACAGCGGCCCGCGCGGTGTTCGATGAGCTGCGCCACGCCTCGCGCGGCGGGATCGCCGACTACTCCGGAATCTCCTACGAGCGGCTCGACGCGGGGCAGGCGCTGCACTGGCCGTGCCCGGCAGCGGACCCGCCGCACCCGGGCACGCCGCGGCTGTTCCTCGACGGCTTCGCACACGACGACGGCAGGGCGCGGTTCCGTGCCGTCGATTACACCGAGGGTGGCGAGGCGGTGAGCGGCTCGTTCCCGCTGCACGCCACGACGGGCAGGGTACTGGTGCAGTACCAGTCGGGGGCGCAGACGCGCCGGATCGGCGAGCTCAACGACATCGATCCCGAGGCGTTCGTGCAGATCCACCCCGATACCGCCCACCGATTGGGCCTCGCGGACGGCGAGCTAGCCAGGGTAATGTCCGCGCGCGGGACGGCGGTCGCGCGGGTGCGGGTGAGCGGAGCGATCCGCACCGACACCGTGTTCCTGCCGTTCCACTTCCCCGGAGACGGTAGCGCGAACCGGATCACGAGCGCCGAGCTCGACCCGCGCAGTAAGATGCCCGCCTTCAAGCTGTGCGCGGTGCGGGTCGAGCCGTTGCCCTCGACCTCGCAGGGAGTGGCCGCATGAGTGACGTGGTGATCGTCGGGTACGGACCCGCCGCGCAGTATCTCGTCGAGCGGCTGCGCCACGAAGGCTACGGCGGCGAGATCACCGTGATCGACGCCGACGGGCGGGCTGGCTACCACCGCGCGCTGCTGACCTCGGTCCTCGGTGGTGAACTGGAGCCGGAGGCGATCACGGTGCCGCGTGCCGGGCCAGGGGTGCGGCTGCGGCCCGGTGTGATGGTCGAGCGCATCGACACGCGGCGGCGGCTGGTTCATACCCGGACCACCGGGACGGGCACGCCTGAGCGTGGCACGCTCGGCTACGGACACCTGGTGCTGGCCACCGGCGCGCGGCCGCGCGTGCCCGCGATCCCCGGGTTACGCGCGGCGACGGGAGAGCTCGCGAGCGGCGTGACCACGCTGCGCACCCTCGACGACTGCCTGCGCGTCCGAGGCGAGCGGGTGGCGTTGCTCGGCGCGGGCGTGCTCGGTGTCGAGTCGGCGCTCGCGCTGGCCCGGCGAGGCTGCCGGGTGAGCCTGGTGCACCGCCACCCGTACCCGATGAACCGGCAGCTCGATCCGGCCGCGGGCGAGCTGCTCGCGGATCGGCTGCGCGAGTGCGGCATCGAGCTGCTGGCCGACCGGCAGGCGGTGGCCTACCGGGACGGGCACCTCGTCCTGGACGGTGGTACCCGGGTGCCTGCTGCTTTTCTGGTGCTGTGCACGGGCGTGGTGCCCGTGACGGATCCGGCGCGGCAGGCGGGCCTGGCCACCCGTGGCGGCGTGCTCGTCGACGACCGTCTCCGGACCAGTGACCCGCACATCTCGGCGCTCGGCGACTGCGCGGAACACGCCTCCGGTATGCCGGCGCAGCTCGGCCCGGCGCGGGACCAGGCGGCGTCGCTGGCGGCGGTGTTGGCGGGCCGCCACGCGCGGTACCGCGGATCCCGGGTGCTCACCAGGCTCAAGGCTCGCGAGGTCGACGTGGCCTGCCTGGGAGCGGGCACGGCTGCGGTGGATCCCGTCGCGGTCCCCGGGTGTGGTGCGGGTGGGGAGTTGGTGACCCTGGCCGACCGCGCCCGCCGCCGGTACGCCTCGATGACGTTGCGCGACGACCGGGTGGCAGGCGCGGTGCTGCTCGGGCTGCCGCGGGCCATCGCGACGGTCACCCAGCTCTATGACGACCGGCGGCCGGTGCCGTCCGACCGGCTGGGGGTGCTGCTCGGCACCGGTACGGCCGACACGGAGTCCACGGTGGACCTACCGGACGACGCGGTGGTGTGCCGATGCAGTGTGGTGACCAAGCGGGCGCTGATCGAGGCGTGGCACGAAGGGGCGCGAACCGTGCCCGAGCTCGCCGAGGCCACCCGCGCCACCTCCGGATGCGGCAGCTGCACCGACGAGGTACGGCGGATCTGTGAGGCGCAGCAGGGCACCGACGTGGCCGTCGCGCGGCCACCGGCGGGATCCGCGCAGCAGCGTCACGCGGGGGTGTAGGGAGATGGCGCGCACCGTGGTGGTCGTCGGGCACGGCATGGTCGGCCACCGGCTGGCCGAGGAGATCAGCTCGCGCGACCGGGACGGGACCTGGCGCACGGTACTGCTGACCGACGAAGCCAGACCCGCCTACGACCGGGTGACGCTGTCGTCCTACCTGCACGGCAGCAGCGCCGACGAGCTCCGGCTCGCCGGTGAGCGGTTCAGCGCCAACCCGAACGTGGAGGTGCGGCGGCGCACCAGGGTGGCAGGCATCGACCGCGACGCGTGCCGGGTGATCACCGAGGGCGGCGAGCGCATCGGCTACGACGCGCTGGTGCTGGCCACCGGTGCCCGGCCGATCGTGCCGCCGGTCGCCGGAGCCGGTGCGGGAGGGTGTTTCGTGTACCGCACCCTCGACGACCTCGAAGCCATACGGCAGACGGCCACACCCGGCGGTGCCGGGGTGGTGGTCGGTGGCGGGCTGCTCGGTCTGGAGGCCGCGAACGCGCTGCGCATCCTCGGCATGCGGGTCAGCGTGGTTGAGCGCGCGCCGTGGCTGTTGCCGTTGCAGGTTGACCGGCGTGGTGGCGCGCTGCTGCGGCGGCTGGTGGCCGAGCGTGGTATCGAGGCGCACTGCGGGACCGAGCTCGCCGCGATCGAGGCAGGTGACGACGGCCGGGTACGCGGTGTGGTGACCACGGCGGGCGAGTGCCTGCCCGCGGAGCTGGTCATCTTCTCGGTGGGGGTGTCGCCCCGTGACGAGCTCGCCCGTGCCGCGGGCCTCGCCGTCGCCGAGGGCGGCGGGATCCTGGTCGACGACCGCTGCCGCACCGGGGATCCGCGTATCTGGGCGGTGGGCGATTGCGCCGCGGTCAACGGCCGCTGCTACCCGCTGGTGGCGCCCGGCTACCGCATGGCCGAGACGGTGGCCCAGCAGCTGCTCGGCGACCGTGGCCGGGCGTTTCCCGGTGCGGACACCTCGACCAGGCTCAAGATGCTTGGCGTCGAGGTCGCCAGTTTCGGTGACGCGCACGCAGAGACGGACGGGGCGGTCGAGCTGTCGTATGCCACCGAGGGTAGCTACGCCAAGCTGGTCCTCGGCCCGGATACCAGGACCCTGCTCGGCGGCGTGCTCGCCGGGGACGCCAGTGCCTACCCGGTGCTCCATCCGCTGGTCGGGCACGAGTTGCCCGCCCAGCCGGAACGGTTACTGGCAAGCCGGTGACCCCCGTGCCAGCAACCCAGTCACCGGGTCCAGTCATCTGACCGAAGCCATCAGGGGTGGCCGAACCGTAACGTCTGTGCCATGGCGGAGAACGAGGTACGAGGGGCGAGCGGAACGGCCGGACCGGCCGGTGACGGTGATGCGGCGCCGCTGAAGGCAGGCAGGCGGGAATGGATCGGGTTGGCGGTGCTGGCGCTGCCGACCCTGCTGCTGGCGCTGGATATCAGCGTGCTGTTTCTTGCGCTGCCACAGCTGGGAGCCGACCTGCAGCCGAGCGGCACACAGCAACTGTGGATTATGGACATCTACGGCTTCATGATCGCCGGATTCCTGGTCACCATGGGCACGCTCGGCGATCGCGTCGGAAGGCGCAAGCTGCTGATGATCGGCGCCTTCGCTTTCGGGCTCGCGTCGGTGTTCGCGGCGTTTTCCACATCGGCCGAGATGCTGATCGTGGCGCGCGCCCTGCTCGGTATCGCCGGCGCGACGCTGATGCCGTCCACCCTGTCCCTGATCAGCAACATGTTCCGCGACCCACGGCAGCGCGCCGTGGGGATCGGGGTCTGGATGACCTGCTTCTCGGTCGGCACCGCGATCGGGCCGGTCGTCGGCGGCATCATGCTGGAGTTCTTCTGGTGGGGTTCGGTCTTCCTGCTCGGCGTGCCGGTGATGGTGATCCTGCTGGTGCTGGCGCCGGTGTTGCTTCCCGAGTACCGCAACCCGAACGCGGGCAGGCTGGACTTCACCAGCGTCGGGCTGTCGCTGGCGGCCGCGCTGCCGGTGGTCTACGGGCTGAAGCAGCTCGCCAAGTACGGGCTGGACGCGACGCCCCTGCTGGCGGTGCTGATCGGGTTCGCTTTCGGTGTGGCGTTCGTGCGCAGGCAGCGGCGGCTTACCGACCCGTTGCTCGACCTGCAGCTGTTCTCCAACCGGGCGTTCAGCGGGGCGCTGTGCGTGCTCATGCTCGGCGCGATGACGCTGGGCGGCGCCAACCTGCTCGTACCGCAGTACCTCCAATCGGTGTTGGGGATGTCGCCGCTGCAGGCCGCGTTCTGGATCGTGCCCTCGGCGTTGGGCATCGTCACCGGGTCCATGCTGGCCCCTGCTATCGCGCGCCGCGTGCGGCCGGGGTTCGTGGTCGGTGCCGGACTGTTGATCTCGGCCAGCGGCTACCTGATGTTCACCCAGGTCGCGGCCACTGGCGGGCTCGCCGTGCTGGTCACCGGGTTCACCGTCGCCTTCTTCGGGTTGAGCCCGATGCTGGTGCTGTCCACGGACCTGATCGTCGGTTCGGCCCCCAAGGAGAAGGCGGGATCGGCCTCGGCGATGTCGGAAACCAGCGGCGAGTTCGGTGTCGCGCTCGGTGTGGCGACGATGGGCAGCGTCGCCACTGCGGTGTACCGCACCGAGGTGACGGGTTCGGTGCCCGACGCGGTGCCCGGTGAGGTGAGCCGCGCGGTGAGCGACACGTTGCCCGGCGCGATCTCGGCGGTGGAGGCGCTGCCCGCGCAGCTGGCGGCCGAGGTGCTCGAACCGGCACGGGAGTCGTTCACCCAGGGGCTGAACGCGGTCGGGCTGGTGAGCGCGCTGCTGGCTGCGGGGCTGGCGGTCACGGCGGCCGTGCTGCTGCGTCACGTGCGGCCGAGCGCGGAGCGGGCCGCCGAGCAGGCCGCGGCCGAGACCGAGCCGGTCGCGAGCGGAGCGGGGCAGCGCTGATGGTGATCACACGAGGCAGCGACGGCCCCGGCGACTCAGTCGGCCGTTCAGTCGGCCAGGTCGAGCTGGCCGAGCTCCACACGCGAGCTGACGCCGAGTTTGGGGTAGGCGTTGTACAGGTGGTAGCCGACGGTGCGCGGGCTGAGGAACAGCTGGGCGGCGATCTCCCTGTTGCTCAGCCCCGTCGCGGCCAGCCGCACCACCTGCAGCTCCTGGGGAGTGAGCTTGTCGAGAAGGTCACGGCCGTTGCCTCGGGAGTTGACGGTCTCGCCGGTAGCGCGCAGCTCGGAGGTGGTGCGCTCGATCCACGGGGCCGCGCCGAGGCGCTGGAAGATCGCCAGCGCGGAACGCAGCTGTTCCCGAGCCTCGCCGCGGGCGCGGTTGCGGCGCAGCCACTCGCCGAAGAGCAGCTCGGTCCGTGCCCGCTCGAACGGCCGCCCCGGCGACTGCCGGTGCAGTTCCGTCGCGGTGGTGAAGTGCTCCCTCGCGCCGTCGGAGTCACCGGCCAGCAGCGCCTGGCAGCGGGCGGCGACGGCACACGCCCAGCTGTTTCCACTGTGCTCGGCCCACGCGCGGTACCAAGCGAGGGGTTCGGTGGCGCGTTCCGGCTGTTCCGCGCGCACCGCCGCCTCGATCAGGTACGGCAGATAGAACTGCGAGAAGGTGCGGTTGAGCCCGGTGCCGAGCTCGGCCAGCCTGCCGAGGATCGCCTCGTACCGGCCGAGACCGAGGTCGAGCACGCTCAGCGAGCAGGCAACGAGCACGTTGTCTGGCTGCTGCCCCCGGGCAACCGACTCCGCTGTCAGCGAGGTGACCAGCTCCCCGTCACCCTGGATCGCGGCGAGGTCGGCCAGCGCGCTGGTCAGGTAGCTGCCGCTGAGGGACTGCCCGGTGTCCTCGGCGATGCGCAGCCCTTCCATGCCGCTGGCGAGCGCGTCGTGGTGATGACCGAGGTAGAGCTGGGCGCGGGTGAGCACGGACAGCGCCAGCGGCAGTACCCCGATCGCGCCCTCGTCGCGGCATCGCTGGGTGAGTTCTCCCGCCACGGTGAGGGCGTCCTCGTCGTCGCCGAGCATCAGCTGCCAGCCGGGAACCAGCGGGGCGTCGCGCAGTGGCAGCTCGTGCAGCCGGGGACGCTCCGCCGAGACCAGCTCGCGCAGCGCGGCCACGCCCTGCCCCACGGTGCCCGCGTCGGTGCTGTGGAAACCGGCCGCGACGGTGGCCATGGCGGCGGCGCGGCTGGGGTGATCGAGCGGCAGCGGGGCGGAGCGGCGGGCGACGTCGGTGACCGCGTCGATGTCGCAGGCGGCCATCGCCGAGTCCACCGACCGGTACAGCAGGGCGTCGGCTGCTTTCGGGTCGTGTCGTGCGACGGCGACCCCGGCGGTGGCGAGCAGCTGGTGCGCCCGGTCCGGCTGGTGGCGCTCCTCGGCGATGGTAGCGCGGATGGACGCCAGCCGTGCCCCGGCGACCGGGTCGTCGAGATGTTCGGATGCCTGGCTCGCCAGCGTGTCGGCGCGTTCCAGCTGCCCGGCGTCGGC
The DNA here is from genome assembly GCF_033042135.1 of Haloechinothrix sp. LS1_15. Taxonomy (NCBI): domain Bacteria; kingdom Bacillati; phylum Actinomycetota; class Actinomycetes; order Pseudonocardiales; family Pseudonocardiaceae; genus Haloechinothrix; species Haloechinothrix sp. LS1_15. Next base: position 248,213 of record NZ_WBXM01000002.1, read on the forward strand.
GGCTGCGGCGGCCGCGGCAAGCAGCCTGTTGGCCCGCTGGTGAGCGTCGGTGCTGAGCATGGCGGCGCGTTCGTAGGCTGCGGCGACCGCGCCGTAGCCCGCGCGGGCCCGTGCGTGCTCGGCGGTGGCGTCCAGCTCGGCGGCGACTTCCTCGTCGGGTCCGGTGCTCACCGCGGCCCGGTGCCACGCCCGCCGGTCGGCCTGCTCCGGCTGACGCAGCGCGTCGGCAAGCGCCCGGTGCGCCTCCAATCTGCGCCGCAACGGGGCGTGCTGATAGGCGGCGGTGCGGATCAGCGGGTGCCGGAATGCGAGGGAGCCGTCGACGTAGTGCATGAGATGCTTGCGCTCGGCCGGTTCGAGGTCCTCGAGCGACGCGCCGAACGCTGCGGCGGCGGGCAGGATCACCGACGGGTCGCCGGTGTCGTCGGCTGCGGCGACGGTCAGCAGCGCCTGGGTGGCCTCGGGCAGCGACCGGATCCGCTCCGCGAAGGTGTGCTGGATCCGGCTGCGCGGTGCCTGCGGGCGCACCGCGGGGGAGTACGGCGTGAGCTGTCCCTCCCGCTGCGCGGCAGGCAGTTCCAGCAACGCGAGCGGGTTGCCGTGGGCCTCCTGCAGGATGTGGCTGCGCGCGTGGTGCGGCAGGTCGCCCGCGCACTCGTCCAGCAGCGCCGAGGCCGCGTCCCCGTCCAGTTCGGTGAGCCGGAGTTCGGGCAGCCCGTGCGCGGGGAACGCGGGGGCGTGGAGGTCTCGCGCGGCGAACAGCAGCACGATGCCGTCGGCGTGCAGCCGTCGCGCGGTGAACATCAACGCCTCGGCGGAGGCGTGGTCGAGCCAGTGCGCGTCGTCGATCAGGCACAGCAGCGGTTGTTCCTCTGCGATGTCGGCCAGCAGCGTGAGCACCGCCAGACCGATGAGGAACCGGTCGCTGCCTGCGACCGGCGCCATGCCGAGCGCGCCCCGCAGAGCCTGTGCTTGCTTGTCGGGGAGGGCGTCGAGCCGGTCGAGGTGGCCGCTCAGTAGCAGATGCAGCCCGGCGAACGGCAGCTCGCTCTCGGACTCGACCCCGGCGCCGCGCAGCACCCGCATGTCGCTGGCGGTGTGGGCGGCGTAGTCGAGGAGGGCGGATTTGCCGATCCCGGCGTCGCCTCGGATGACGAGCGTGGCGCTGTGCCCGTTGCGGGCGCTGGTCAGCATCGCGTCGATCGTGGCCTGTTCCCGGGAACGTCCGTGGAGCATGGTGGACAGGGTATCGAGGATGATGTCCCGGTACGGGTCGTTCAGCGGATTCGTCTCGGTGTGGACGTCGGCGAGCATGTCTCGGGTCACCTCGTGTTCTCGGTAGGGTTGCGGTCCCGGTCGATGCGGTTGTGGCACGCGGCGCGCCACCGGGGTCAGCGGGTGGTCAGCAGCGGCGCGCGGGTGCGCTGCCACCAGTCGCGGTTCTCGCGGTACCAGGCGACGGTCTCGGCGAGGCCACGAGTGAACGGCACGCGAGGGGCGTATCCGAGCTCGGTGCGGATCTTGGTGGTGTCGACGGCGTAGCGGCGGTCGTGGCCCGGGCGGTCCGGCACCGGGGTCACCATGGACCAGTCCGCGCCGACGCTGTGCAGGATGTGTTCGGTGAGTTCCCGGTTGCTCAACTCGGTGCCGCCGCCGATGTTGTACACCTCGCCCGGCCTGCCGCGCTCGACGACGAGCTGGATCCCCGCGCAGTGGTCGTCCACATGGAGCCAGTCGCGGATGTTGCCGCCGTCGCCGTACAGCGGGACCGGGTGCCCGTCCAGCAGGTTGGTGATGAACAGCGGGATGATCTTTTCGGGGTACTGGTACGGCCCGTAGTTGTTGGAGCAGCGGGTGATGCACACCGGGAGCCCATGGGTGCGGTGGAAGGCGCGGGCGAGCAGGTCGGAGCTGGCTTTGGAGGCCGAGTAGGGGGAGTTCGGCTCCAGCGGGTGGTCCTCTGGCCAATGCCCCTCGTCGAGGCTGCCGTAGACTTCGTCGGTGGAGACGTGGACGAACTTGCTCACCCCGGAATCGAGCGCGGCGCTGAGTAACGTGTGCGTACCGACGACGTTGGTCGTCACGAAATCCGCCGACCCGGTGATGGATCGGTCTACATGGGACTCGGCGGCGAAGTGGACGACGATGTCAGCCTCGCGCACCAGCGGCGCCACGGTGCCCGGGTCGCGGATGTCGCCGTGTACGAAGCGCAGCCGCCCGTCACCGGCCACCGGGTCGAGGTTGGCGGGGTTACCCGCGTAGGTCAGCGCGTCCAACACGGTGACGGTCGCGCCGGACGCGGCTGGGTAGGCACCGCTGAGCAGCTGCCGCACGTAGTGCGATCCGATGAATCCCGCGGCTCCGGTGACGAGTAGGTGCATGCGACGGTGTCCTCCTCAGCTGGCCAGGCGTAGTTCCGGTTGGGCGGACAGCTCCATGACGTAGCGTCCGTATCCCGACTTGGCGAGCCGCTCGCCGAGTCGGTAGCACTGCTCGTTGTCGATGAAGCCCATGCGCAGCGCGATCTCTTCGAGGCAGGCGATCCGCACCCCCTGACGGTGTTCGAGGATCTGCACGAACTGGGTGGCTTCCACCAGCGAGTCGTGGGTTCCGGTGTCCAGCCAGGCGAAGCCGCGGCCGAGGTCGACGAGCCGCGCCTTGCCACGCTCCAGGTAGGTCCGGTTGATGTCGGTGATTTCCAGCTCGCCGCGCGCCGATGGCCGGAGGTGGCGGGCGATGTCGACCACGTCGTTGTCGTAGAAGTACAGCCCGGTGATCGCGCGGTTGGAGCGCGGCCGTGACGGTTTCTCGTCCAGCGCGATGAGCCGTCCGCTGTCGTCGGTCACCCCCACGCCGTACCGCTCGGGGTCGGGTACCGGGTAGCCGAACAGCACGCAGCCGTCGAGGTCGCGGGCGCTGTCGAGCAGCAGCGAGGAGAACCCGTGGCCGTGGAAGATGTTGTCGCCCAGCACCAGCGCGACAGGGTCGGATCCGATGTGGTCGGCGCCGATGCGGAACGCGTCGGCCAGCCCGCGCGGCTCGTCCTGCTCGGCGTAGTCGATGGAGAGGCCGAGCCATGCGCCGTCGCCGAGCAGCCTGCGGTAGCCGGGCAGGTCGTCGGGGGAGGAGATCACCAGGATGTCGCGGATCCCGGTCAGCATCAGCACCGACAGCGGGTAGTAGATCATCGGCTTGTCGTACACCGGAAGGAGCTGCTTGGACACGCCGAGCGTGATCGGGTGCAGCCGCGTGCCGTTACCCCCGGCCAGGATGATGCCCTTCATGGCGGTTCCTCCAGCCATAACGAAAGGAAGTGCTGGCAGCAGACTCGTGGGGGGCGATCGAGTCGCGGTCGAGCCCGGCTGTGGCGTGGGGAACCGGTGGGGCTCGTCGATCAGCACGTCGTGATCACTCGTTGGTATGACTTCGGCTGTCCCGGTGCTGTGCCCGGAATACGCTGATCTTCGTGCGATGATCACCGGTCTCGCTGGGCGCTCGCGCGTGCGGCCGAGGGGACCGCCACCTGGGGTGGCGTCTGATGAGGAGGTACAGCGATGACAACTCCGACCACATCGACGTCCCCGCCACCGGCTGGCGAGGGCACGAGCACGACGCGGGTCGCACGGTCCGGGCGGGTGGTGGCGGGCAGTGTCCTGGCCGGGCTCGTGCTGGCCGTGCTGTGGTCCCATGTGTTCGTCGACCAGGTGATCGCGGGCGGTATCGCGAACCCGGTGTTCGGCGGTGACATCGCCGAGATCGCGATCACCGGCACGGGCATGGCGGTGGCTTTCGCGTTCATGACCGGGGTGGCTGGCATGTTCACCGCGTGCAACATCGCGGTGTTCAGCGCGCTGGCGCCGATGAGCGCGTCGCGGCAATCCGCAGCGCACCGCGTCGCGGTGCTGTTGCGACCGATGGGCTGGCTGCTGCTCGGCGCGGTGCTCGTCGCAGGGCTGTACGGCGCGGTCGGTGTGTTCGTCGGTGACGTTTCGCCGCAGCTGTCCGAGGCCAGGCTCGGCGATCCGGAGACCGGGCTGCCGGTGCGCCTGGTGCAGGCCGCGGTCGTGTTCGGGCTGATCGGCGCGATCATGGTGTGGCGGGGGCTCGCCTATGTCGGCAGGGCACCGAACCCGCTGGCCGGGGTGTTCGCCAGGCGCCCGGCTGCCGAGATGCTCTTCCTCGGCGGGCTGATCGGCGCGTTCCTGATCGGCAGGCCGTTCCCGCCGTTTCGCACCTTGTACGCCTACGCGGCCGAGACCAGTAACCCGTTGCTGGGTTTCGTGACGTTCGCGTTGCAGTCGGCGGGCAACGTCCTCGGCGTGGCGGTGATCTTCCTGCTCGTGGTGGTGGCGTCCCGGGGGCGGTTCCAGAACTGGCTGATGGCGACGCCAGGGCGTGCCGAGCGCTTCGCGGCGGCTGCGTTCCTGGTGGTCGGTACCTTCTTCCTCGCCTACTGGGTGCTCAAGATGGGCTACCGCGCGGATGTGATGTGGTGGCCCACGTTGCCGTACCACTGAGTGTGTCCGTCCGGCGGCGCGGTGGCGTGCTAGTCGATCAGCACGCCGGGGTTGAGCACCCCGCGCGGGTCGAGCGCGTGCTTGGCCGAGCGGAGCGCGGAGGCGAACGGTTCGGGGCGCTGCCGGTCGTACCACCGCCGGTGGTCCCTGCCGACGGCGTGGTGGTGGGTGATGGTGGCACGGTGGGCGTGCAGGATGTCGCCAGCGGCGGCCTTGATCTCGTCCCACATGGCGACCTCGGATCCCCGGCGGCCAGCGGCGATCACTGTGAAGTACGGGGCGGGGCCGTCCGGGTAGACGTGGGTGAGCCGGCAGGTGATCAGCCCGTCGGCGCCGGTGACGTCCCGGATCGCCGCGCCCAGCTGGGAGCGCACGGCCTCGTAGAGCGGCAGCGCGGCGTTCCAGGTGCAGGCCGTTTCGAAGGTCTCCACGATGGCGCTCATCCTGGCCAGCCCGTCCCGCAGGTAGGGCATGCGCAGGAACGCCGAGCGCCACGACCGCACGGCGGCGTCACCGTCCTCGCCGTCGCTGGACTGTCGCCCGGTCCCGCCTGCCGGGTGGGGTGTCCCGCCGTGCTCAGTGGCCAGTGCCACGGCGGCCGCCAGCGTGTCGTCCACCGGGTAGTGGGCGGATTCGCAGCCGAGCACCAGCACGCTGGCCGAGCCGTCGGATGCGCTGGACAGCTGGGCTTCTGCGGGGTCGAGCAGCCGGCAGTTGCTGGGGTGTAATCCGGATTGGGCGATGGCGCGCACCGCCCGCAGCGCGCGGTCGAACTCGCCGAACATCACCGACGTCGACGCCGTATACTGTGGACGGTCCTGGATGCGCATCCAAGCTTCGGTGATCACGCCGAGCGCGCCCTCCGAGCCAAGGAACAACCGGTCAGGGGAAGGGCCCGCGCCGGAGGCGGGCAACCGCCACGACTCCCCGGTCCCCGAGGGCGTGACCACCCGCATCGACTGGACGAAGTCGTCGATGTGCGTGTGCAGCGTGGCGTAGTGCCCGCCTGCGCGGGTGGCCAGCCAGCCGCCGAGGGTGGAGAACTCGAAGCTCTGCGGGAAGTGGCGCAGCGTGTAGCCGTGGGGGCGCAGCTGGTCCTCCAGCTCGGGGCCGAACGCCCCGCCCTGGATGCGGGCGGCGCGGCTGACCGGGTCGATCTCCAGCACCCGGTCGAGCGCGGAGGTGTCCAGCGAGATCACCGCGCTGTGCCCCCGGTCGCGGTACTCCACACCGCCGACCACCGAGGTGCCGCCGCCGTAGGGGATGACCGCGTAGCCGTTGGACATGGCCCAGTCCAGCAGCTCGACGACATCGAACTCGGTGCGGGGGAACGCCACCAGGTCGGGTGGGTGGTCGAGGCGGCGGTGCAGCGCCCGCATCACGTCCCGGTAGGCCTGCCCGTAGGTGTGGGCGGCACGCGCCTCCGGATCGGCCGAGCACAGGTGTTCCAGCGAGGTGGGTGGCCGGATCCGGCTCGGCGGCAGCTGCAGTTCGGCGACCTCCGGCACTGGGATGGGAGATTCCGGCAGGCCCGGGACCAGGGAGGCCAGCTCGACACACTCGACGTTCGACAGCGCCTCGTCGCGCCAGCCCCAGCCCCACCAGGTTCGTTCGCGTGCGCTCACCCGGGCAACGGTATCGCGTGTCGGCGCTCGGCACAGCTCGCTCGCGCCGTCACCGTAGCCGCTGCGCGGGCCCGGCAGGCTCGGCAAGCAGGAACCGCGGCCGGTGCCAGTCGCGCGCGGTGAACGCCTCGTCGACGGCCACCGCCACATCCGACAGGTGATCGTCGTCGACCAGCGCGATCGCCGACCCGCCGAACCCGCCGCCGGTCATGCGCGCGCCGTCGGCGCCTGCCTCGCGCGCGGCGGCCACGGCGGTGTCGAGCTCGGCGCAGGACACGGCGAAGTCCTCGCGCAGCGAGGTGTGCGAGGCGTCCAGCAGCTCCCCGAGGGTGAACCAGTCGCCGGTGACCAGCACCTGCCGGGCCTGGTCGGTGCGGTGCTGCTCGGTGGCCACGTGCCGCAGCCTGCCGCGCAGGCCGGTGTCACCGAGGGTGGGCAACGCCGTGCCAAGATCGGTGACCTCCCGCAGGCGGGTGACGCCGAGCTCAGCCGCGACGGCGTCGCACTCCTCCCGCCTGCTGCTATACCGCCCGTCGATCAGCGCGTGCCGCACTCGCGTGTCGATCACCAGTAGCCTGCGGTCGCCGGGCGGCCACGGCAGCGGCGTGGCGGTGCCCGACGCGCAATCCAGGTGCAGCACCGAGCCCGCCTCGGCCAACAACGCCACCGTCTGGTCCATCCCCCCGGTCGGCGCGCCCGCCACCTCCTGCTCGGCGCGGACGCACGCCTGGGCCAGCCGCCGCCTGCCGTCGCTGTCGGTGGGAAGGTGCAACACCTCGGCCAGCGCCAGCGCGAGAGCGGTTTCCAGCGCGGCCGAGCTGGCCAGACCCGCGCCGGTGGGCACCCGGCTGTCGATGAGGACGTCGACGCCGGGCACATCGTTGGCCTCCGCGCCCAGCGCCCACAGCACACCGGCGGCGTAGGCGGGCCAGCCCCGCACCTCACCAGGGCGGCAGTGGTCCAGCGTGCCGAACCACGGCTCCGGCCGCTGCTTGCTGGACAGCTGCACCGTGTCGTCGTCACGCGGGCGCAACGCGACGAACGTGCGGTGCGGCAACGCCAGCGGCAGACAACACCCGCCGTTGTAATCCAGGTGCTCACCGATGAGGTTCACCCGGCCAGGAGCGGCGTGCACCGACACGGGCGGATCGCCGAACCGGCTGGTGAAGTCGTCAACCAGCTCGGCAGCCAAGGTGTCGGGATCGCCCGGCGCGAGCCACGAGACCGCGGCAGCAGTCGCAGGAGGTGGGCGTTGCTGCTCAGCGGTCATGGCGGACAGTGTCGCAGGGATCATGCGAAAGGGGGAGGGGTGAGCGAGCGGCGGAGGAATCGGTGGTGCGGCGCGGCGGGCGACACGACTGAGCATCGCCTGTAGTCGAGTACCGTGGTGCTACGCCGTATGGATGGGGTCGAGGTCATGCGCAACACCGAAGGAATCGATTCAGCACCGTGCTTGCCGTATGCGAGCGGTGAAGTTCAGGCTCTCACCCCGGGGAGCGCTCGCATGCAGGTCACAGCCATACGCGCCGGTGTGCGCAGGGTGGAGAAGCGGACTCGGCACCGGCGGCATGGCCACCGCTCGCAGGATGCTGTATTCTTGCAGGTCACACGGCCCGCATTTGGCGAGCCGTGACTCCCGCCTTCCCGGCGGGACTCCATTGCGGCTGTTTGAACGCCGCGAACCACTGCGCGATCACTCGATTGTGACTCCCGCCTTCCCGGCGGGACTCCATTGCGGCCAGCGCGACAGAGGTTGCAAGGCAACGCTGGAGAATCGTGACTCCCGCCTTCCCGGCGGGACTCCATTGCGGCACCTCCGAGTCCGAGGCGTCGTCGTCGCCGGTCGGGGTGACTCCCGCCTTCCCGGCGGGACTCCATTGCGGCCTTCGGTGGGCGGAGGACTACAGCCCCCAACTGGCTGAGGTGACTCCCGCCTTCCCGGCGGGACTCCATTGCGGCTCCGGTACCATCCGCAGGCTCCGGACGGTCTGGACTAGTGACTCCCGCCTTCCCGGCGGGACTCCATTGCGGCATCCCGCTCGATCGCCGCTAAGAGCAGGTCCCGGTAGGTGACTCCCGCCTTCCCGGCGGGACTCCATTGCGGCGTCACAGCTGACCTGTAGGCATCCACATCCGCCTCGTGACTCCCGCCTTCCCGGCGGGACTCCATTGCGGCGGTAGAACCCTGAAAGGGTTCACGATTTTCCCGGAAAGTGACTCCCGCCTTCCCGGCGGGACTCCATTGCGGCCAATTGGCGGTCTACGCGGAGGGGGTCAGGGATAACCTTGTGACTCCCGCCTTCCCGGCGGGACTCCATTGCGGCCTTTTCTTCTAGACGTACCTGGAGCTGACGCCACTCCTCGTGACTCCCGCCTTCCCGGCGGGACTCCATTGCGGCCGCGAGACAGCACGTTTCTTATTTGCTCAAGGTGCTCTTGTGACTCCCGCCTTCCCGGCGGGACTCCATTGCGGCCGGCCATCAGGCCCTGGAGCTGACAGAGGATGAGGCCACGTGACTCCCGCCTTCCCGGCGGGACTCCATTGCGGCCCCGGACACGTGCTTACTCGGGCAGGTATACGGCGACGTGACTCCCGCCTTCCCGGCGGGACTCCATTGCGGCCGGGAGACAGCGGACGTGGTGCAGGCCGCCGAGGCTGTCGGGTGACTCCCGCCTTCCCGGCGGGACTCCATTGCGGCCTTTGAGTCTCGTACCGAGCGCACGCGCTTTCGGAGCCGTGACTCCCGCCTTCCCGGCGGGACTCCATTGCGGCGCGCCGTCCAGCCACGCTTCCTCAGCCTCACCGATCGGTGACTCCCGCCTTCCCGGCGGGACTCCATTGCGGCAGCAACGGCACCGAGGGGTACGCGTGGATGGCGAACGTGACTCCCGCCTTCCCGGCGGGACTCCATTGCGGCATGTTTAATGTAGACTCACGCGCTCGGAGCAGAAAACGTGACTCCCGCCTTCCCGGCGGGACTCCATTGCGGCATGTTGGATCAGGGTCACCCACCTGTACATCTTCAAGTGACTCCCGCCTTCCCGGCGGGACTCCATTGCGGCAATCTCGCTGTCGATCCCGAGCACGCGAGCGATGCGTGTGACTCCCGCCTTCCCGGCGGGACTCCATTGCGGCCGTAGCGCGCTGTGGGTGACGCGGTAGCCGCTGTCGTGGAGGTGACTCCCGCCTTCCCGGCGGGACTCCATTGCGGCATCTGCCACATGACCTGGCACCGGTAGTAGACGGGGTGACTCCCGCCTTCCCGGCGGGACTCCATTGTGGCCGCCACAGTTGCTGCACACAGTTCGTCCGGTGGGTTCTTGTAATTCCCGTCATCCCGGTGTGAGTCGAGTCCGGCAAGTCGCCTAGGATGCCTTATCGGGATCGCAGTGGTCTACGCGACGACTGCGTAATGGCGGAAGCACCACTAGGGGTTCGGCCTGCTGCGAATGGTCGATCGTGTTCGACCCGAAGTGAAGCGACTAGAGGCTTCTCGGAGTGGTCTCCGATTGAGATTCTAGACTATCCGATTGCGCTGTGGTTTTATTTCTGTGGATCGAATCAATGTTTCACGGCTGGTTCGATAGGATAGCTGATGGGGAGTGCTATTCCCTCGGGCGAAATAATACGGGCGCCAAGACCATACCGTGTCGTCTCTGTCACTGTTGTCGTTCAGGTCTGAAGAGTGTCAGGTTGATTCGCGCGGACGCGTAGCGGTATGTAGCGACCCTTTTCCTGGTCGTAGTGCATCAGGTGGGTGCGCTCGAACAGTTTGACGTTGTGTTGGATGAGGATCCAGCCGATTGCCAGCGCAACCACTTTGGGCATCATGGCAAAAATGATAAATTGCTTTGACGGATTGTCGCGTGCCAGGCTTATGAGCGTGTCTGCCACCTGTAGTGCCTGCGCTCGTAGCTGCGTGTCGCAGTAATCGAGGTTCGGATCGGAGAGAGGACTGTGTTTCGTGTCAACTGGCTTGATTTTATAAATCTCTCCGACAGAAAAACTATTTATGTGGTCGATAGTAAGTTTGTCTGAGTTCCTCGTGAGGGCGATGTGTACCGCTATGTCGTCGTGTGAAGGATCCTCGAATTCCTTATTGATCGTCAATTTGCACGGATCGATGTCTCGAGAAGATAGGTTAATACTGTCGCCGCTATCGTACTGCGGGAGCGTGAGTAGAGCGTTCTTCTTGGGGGAATCGGGATGTAGCTCGAGGGCGTGCAACTTACGGCTTGCCGGAAGGTTCGCGCCTAGGGCCACGGTGGCTGGCCAGAACATGTTTGGCGCGATGGTGTGCCCTGTGTCGTCCGGGCCTGAGTTGATCATCTGTTCGAGTGCTGTGCTGACGCTCTCACAGGAATCGACGAGGTGTATAATTCCGTTCTCCTGGTAATGTTCGAGGTCAACCCAGCGCGTGATGGATCGTACAGAGATGCTGCGACGGATGGCTTCTTTGCGAGACGCTGTCCGCCAATCCCGCATGCCTTCGTCGAGGAGCTGGACACAATAGAGGGTTCCCGGTTGCTGTTTGACGCGACTACGAAGCCAGAGCAAGACTCCCAGCAGAATCGCCGCCACAGCGGTCGCTGCCACAAGGACCCGCCACGAGGAGACGAACAGCGCGTCAAGGGTCACCGCGAGCATGGCTGTTGTCAAAGCGACAGCGATGCCGATGCCCCATTCGAGCCACGTAATGCGGTTCGAACCTGCAAACATGATTCCGCGCAGGTCGCGCCAGCGGGGCTTGTTCATCGACGGGGACCTTCCTTGTGCCTGTCGGTGCCGCTGTGTAACGTAACGCAACGCTGTCGAGACGTACAGACACGAGTGGGAAGTGGTCCAGACGGCTCCGGGAGGTCGGCCGTGCCGGAGAAGTTTATCAACCCGTATACGTTCGTCCCGCTGCCAGGGGCGTCACCTCGACGGGGGCGGCCGCACGGACATTGCGGGGATCCCGCGCTGTTGTCGGGAATCCTGCGTGTGAAGATCAGTGCCGTGATGCCGCTGCTCATTCGTTCTGTTACGGCGAGCGGCGAGGGTGAGGGGCCAACGGGTCTTCCGGCGCGCCCGGACGGCACGACGATCATTCCGGGATCGACGCTCAAGGGAGCGCTGCGCTCACTGCACGAGACTGTGGCGGGTGGGTGCTTCCGGGTCTTCGACGACGGTTTCGTTCCTGTGTACCGCCAGTTGACGAGCGCGGGTTCGGGCAAGAGGTTACGGCTTGCCGTGGTGACGCGTCACAACGATGTGAACGAGCCACCCGCTGTGCAGTTGTGCGACTCAAATGGCCGGAAGGTGCCACAGCACCTCCTCATGTCGCATCATGGTCCGCCCGGCATGCCGTGGCGTTCGGGGCACCGCGTGAGACCGAGCTTCGGCAAGAAGGGGAAGGTCACCGCGATCCAATATGATCCGAACGGCGAATGGGTTCTGTATCTAAGTGATCCAGGTGGGCGAAACCGCGACAGCGAGAAACCGGCGCCGTACCGAGGCTATATTGCCAAGCTCACGGGCCAATCCGCCGACGTCCCGGCTCATGTGTGGGAACAGTACCGAGCTGCTCTCAGGGGCGCCGACGACCTCCGGCCCGGAAAGCAACCGGACGATACCGAAGACAAACGGTTCGTCGACGTCATGATCCCAGCGATCTCGCAGGGCGGAGACAAAAGTCCGATCCGGATCGGCCAACGGTACCGGGCCAGCGAAGAGCTCGACATCGGACAACCGGTCTGGGTGCGCACGGATGAGCACGATCAGATCCGGGAGTTGCGACTCGCGCAGATCTGGCGTGAGAGGCCGGATACGGCTGCGGCCGGGGAACGTGTCGGTGCATTCACCCCGTGTGACACCTACGAGAGCCTGTGCCCGAGTTGCCAGCTCTTCGGTGCGGTCGACCCGGTCGGGGAGCACGAGGCCGCGGAGCAACGCGCCTACCAGGGGCACGTCCGCTTCGGGGACGCACACGCTACCGGTCCGGTCGCCACATGTGAGGTCACACTGCCCCCGATGGGCACGCCCCATCCGGGGGCGGGCCAGTTCTACCTGGAGAACGACGCGCTGGTTCGGGGAAACGCCGATCGCCACCCGCTGGCCCGTTGGGGATCACCCGCCGATAAGCCACAACCTCGGCGTCTGCGTGGACGCAAGTACTACTGGCATACGCCGACAGACGACGGGAAACCGACTTGCCGCGGGCAGGCACGCTGTCACCAGCACGAATCTGGTAGTGAGATGGTATCGGCAGCCTCGGTGCTGCCCGCAGGCACCGTGTTGACCTCCGAGATCACGTTTACCGACGTGAGCCCCGCGCAGCTCGGCGGGTTGCTGGCCGTTCTCGAACCGGACACGCTGCTGGAGGGCGACGGTCTGCTGCACCACATCGGCGGTGGTAAACCGTTGGGTTACGGAAGCTGCCGTATCGCGATCGACCAGGAACGAAGCCGAATCTGGTACTCCGGCACGCGATACGGTGCGGGCGGCCAGGCGACCGGCGTGCCGAGCCGCGATGAGCTCGTGGCAGCCTTTCGAGAATCCACCGAACATGGCGTCCGCGAGCAGTGGGTCAACGTTCGCCGGGCGCTCGATCCGGCGAGTGTGGACCAGAACCTGGTGTGGTACCCACCGGGTGCTTCCTGGGACGACCAAGGCACAGCGACGTTCGACCAGGGATTCCCGTTCTGGAAACATACCTCCGGCGAAGAAGTCAAGGAGGAGAAAGGGAAGGAAACTGCGGCGAAGAACGACCAGCCGCGTAGAGATCACCCGCTGATCCCGCTACCCCAGATCAGCGAATCCGAGCAGACGCTGCCGATCGTGGCCGAGGCGACGGATCTAGAGCCACAGCAACCACTGGACGGTGGTTCCCCGTGACCATCACTTACCTGGATGTCGCTGTGGTACACATCCAATCGTGGCTGTCACGGACACCGCTGCTGCGCGGGCGTCGCGGTGCCTCGGCGATGGTCGGCGAGGCCACCAAACGCGCCACGGTGGATCAGCTGCTTTCGACGCGTCAGTTGACCGCGCTCGCGGAATGGAACGAGGCCGCAGGAGAGGTGGACGGGGTGATCTCACTGCGGCTCCATACGGACGACGCCGGCGACCGTGAGCGAGTCGAACGCGATATCGTGCGCCATTTACGTGAGTCCCTACCTGCCGCGTCCTTCCGGTCACAGTGGTGGAGTGGGGAGAGCTACGCTCACGCCCTCAGCGAGGGATCACCCGCAGGCGAACGCCGGTGGCCTGAGCTCGTGGCCGAGTGGCCTCCCGGCTGGCCCTGCGCGTGGTGCCAACGCTGGCCAGCTACAGATGAGCTACCGGTGCCCCTGCACGAGCAGGATAATGACGAGTCGCAGCAACAGACCCAGCGCCGGGGTCTGTGCGCGGACTGCGTCCGGCGTGCGAAGGCCGCGGGTTACGCCACAAGCCACGGCAAGCAGCCACCGGCTGAGCGGCGCCTCGCCGAGTACCTCGACAGCCGGGGCGATGATGGCGACATCGACGTCCCGGACACGTTCGAGGCGCTCGCACTGCTCGATAGGGGCGAGGACCGTACGCACGTGGCCACCATCGCCGCCGACGGAAACGGGCTCGGCGACTTCATGCGCAGGGTGCGGGACCACGCCCCCACCGACAGCGGCGACCTGCCACGGCGGATCAACCAGGCCACCTGGCGCGCCTTGGTGGATGCCATCGACGCTGTTTCCCGGCCGGAAGTGAAACAGCTGCCGCTCGTACCGCATTTCATCGGCGGCGACGACGTTCTCGTCAGCGTGCCGGCCCACGACGCCTGGCGGTTCACATGCCGGCTGCAGGAGCGTTTCACGGACCGTCTCCGCGCTGAGCTGGGGGAGATGGTGGGCAACCTCGACCCCCCGACCATGTCGGCGGGCGTGGTGATCCACCACCGCACCGTGCCGATCTTCGTCGTCGTGGAGTTGGCGGAGGCGCTGCTGAGCCGGAGCAAATCCGAGTGGCGCGGCGAACTAGCAGCGCTGGCCTGGCACGACATCACGAACGAAGGTCCGGAGCCCACAAGGCGTGGGAGCATCTCGCTGGATGGTCTGCGCACCCACTGGGAGGAGCTGAATCAACTCCGCAGTTTGCCGGCATCCGCTCGACACCGGCTCGTAAGACTTGCCGCCGGTGAGGCCGACGCCGCTGAACTCGACGAACACCTCGATCGGTTGCAGCTGCGCGACTATGTGGAACCGTTCCTCCGCAGCGACCAGATCAACTTGGTCGACGCGCTCAGGATGGTGCGGTGGTGGTTGGGATGAACACGGTGGAATTCACGATGACCTTCCACACCCCGTTCCGGGTGTCCTCCGGGAAAGCGCGCGACGGGGTGAACGAAACGGTGGACCCGATTGATGCGCTGCCGGCCACCAGCCTGAAGGGTGTGATGCGGGCGAGCGCCGCCACGCTCCTCGGCAGCGACAACGCCCACGTCAGCTCGGTGTTCGGTTCCGGAACGGCACCGTCTCCGTGGCGGTGGAGCGCCGCACGGCCGGAGGACGGTTCCTGGGAGACTCCCCGACCTGTTGCGCGCATCGCGATCGACAGCGACACCCAGACCGCCCGCCGCGACATGCTGGCCTTTGCCGAGCAGACCGGCGCCCTGCGCGCGACGTTCACCGTGAGCCAGTTGGGCTATCTCGACGAGCACGAGCGGCGGCGTCACGAGCTGGTTCTCGCCGTTTGTGGCCAGGCCACCCGTTCGATCGGTGCGCAGCGGCGGCGTGGTTTGGGATGGGTCGGCATTCGCTGCACCAGCCATACCGTGGACGCTGACGCTGTCGCCGAGTTCGTGGAGTTGATGCGGACGTGACCGACATGGCCCACGTGACCGTGGAGTTGAAGGAGCCCGTCGCCGCGGTGCGCCACATCCGTTCCGATTTTCGACAGGACGTGCACGAGTACGTCCCCGGCACGGTGCTACGAGGCGCGTTGGCGGCGGCATGGATCCGCGACAACGGCCCACCGTCTCCTGAGGACGGCGAGTTTCTCAGCGTGTTCGAGGGCGACGGCAGCTTCGGCCCGCTGCACCACCGGAACGGCCTGAGCTTGCCGGTTCCGCTGAGCGTCAAGGTACACAAGTACCGGCCGCGGGAGGACTGCACGCAATTGTGGTGGGACGAGGCGATGGGGGAGCACGACAGCGTGTGCCCGAACTGCGGCGGGCGGCTGGAGCACAGCAAGGGCCAGGCGATGGGCCAGGTTGAACTGGCCACGCGGACGCGTGTGGCGTTGGACGAACACGGTGTCGCGAGGGACGGGAACCTGTTCAGCCAGAACATGCTTCCCGCCGGTATGCGGCTGACCGGCTGGCTGTATGGTCCGGCGGTGCGCGCGGTGACATCGGGCACCGACTCGCCGGGAACCGTGCTTCTCGGAGCCGGCCGCAGCGTGCGAGGTCGAGCGGACCTCACGATCGACGCTCGGCACAGCCCGGAACCGGTAGAGGTCGACAACCGCGACGGAGTCCCGGTCGTCGTCCTGCGGCTGTCCTCGCCGGGTATCTTCGTGGACGCCTACGGGCTTCCCTGCGAGTCGCCCAGCCGGGACGAGCTGTCCGAGGTACTCGGCGTGGAGGTCCAGGACGTCCGGGAAAGGGAACGCTGGACGCGGTGGACCGAGGCTGGCGGCTGGCATGCAGCCAGCGGGCTGCCGAAACCCACCGAGCGTGCCGTCGCGCCCGGCTCTACCTACCTGGTGCGTTGTGCGGAAGCCCCCGACGAGAACGCGCTGCGCACGCTGCGAGCGAGGGGGATCGGCCTCCGTCGCCGTGAAGGGTTCGGCGCGCTTTACCGGGCCGAGCCGCCACGCGGATCGAACGGGCTTCACGGGGCGGTCGCACCGCTCCGGGCGCGGAGCCAGTTGCTGAGCGGGCTTCTTCCCCGGTTGAGGGAGCGTTCTCGGAACCTGCGGTACGGCAGTCAAGACGACACCGAGTTCGCCAGAGCCATGGATCCTGACGTCAGTGGCGAGGAGATCGCTCGCGCGTTCCGCACGCTACTCACCATCGCCGATGTCGACCGCTACATGGATCTGCTGATGTATTTGGAGTCCCCACAGTGAAGGTCACGTTGTGCACGGTCCGGCTGCGAATGCTGTCCCCCGGGGGCGTCGGCGGCACGGAGTCCTCGGAGAACTCCCGGAATGTGCTCCGGCTCCACAGGGATCCGTGGGGACGTCCCCACCTCCCGGGCACCACGGTTGCCGGGAACCTGCGCGCGCACTGTCGCCGCACCGACACGCGGCTGAACGACGTGTTCGGCAGTGCTGGGGACGGAGACACGCGCCGGGGCTCCGAGATCCAGGTACTCGGCACCGTCCTTCGGGGCAGCGCCGAGACCGGCATGGACACGGTGATACATACCCGCACCGCGATCGACCGCTACCGCGGCGCGGCGCGCAATACCTCGCTGCACCAGGTGGAGCAGCTTCCGGAAGGAACCGAGTTCGATGTGGTGCTGCGTTGGAACGACCCGCCATCGGAGCAACGGGGCGCCCTCCTGGAAGCGATCCGCACGTGGCAACCGCGATTCGGTCGGGGAGTCACCTATGGCGCCGGCCGTTGTGTCGTCGTAGGGCTGGGGGTCGTCGACTATGACTTAACCACCCGTGACGGTCTCCATGCGTGGTTGCAGCATACGGAAACCATGCCGTACCCGGAACCGGAGCCGATCGACGCAGCGAGCTCGGCACCGACCTGGGTGATGGATGTCGACTTGGAGATCGTCGACGGACTGCACATCGGTACCGGCGTCGCGTCCGAGGCCGAGGGGCACGACGGCGGCACGATCGCCCGGGTGAAACGTGACCCGCACGGGCAGCCGGTGGTACCCGGTTCGAGCTTGAAGGGAGTCCTGCGCTCACGGGCCGAGTACATCTGCCGTGTCGTCGGTGCCCCACTGTGTGGCGACACTGCGGAGGAGAACGAACGCGGCGAACCGTGCCGACCGTGCCGGATCTTCGGCTACACCGCCGGGCCGGACGCCGCGCGGCGCGCGGCGATCGCGGTACATGACGCACCGATCATGGATGCGGTGGTCGAGGTACGGAACCACGTGGCGATCGATCGCTTCACCGGCGGAGCTCGCGATCAACTGCTGTACCGCACGGAGCTGGTTGTGGCGGGGCGGTTCCGCATCCGCGTCGAGGAGCTTCAACGACTTGATGACACCGACCGGCTGTTACTGCACGCGGTCGTGGCCGACCTCCACGACGGTCTGATCGGCATCGGTGCTCGCACCACTGCGGGACAGGGAACGGTGCGCGTGGCCGATTCTGCGTGGCAGCGCCCTGATCTCGCGAGCCTGGCCAGCCGGCTCGGAGGGGAGGAGGCGGCATGAGCCAGGAGTACTACCTGTACGGCAGCGGACGGCACCCTGCCGAGGACTGGCCGGCGTTGCACGAGTCGGCCGAAGGATGGACGGCGGCCTGGGCCGATGTCGAGGGATTCCACTTCACCGTGCTGCCGGAGCGAATGCCGGTGACGACGCACCTGTGGGCGTGGAAGCCGGATCGCTGGTTGCGTGTCCGCATCGACGGCCAGCACTGGTGGGCGTCTTTGCTGGTTCACGGCACCGACCATCCCCGACCGGACTGGGCTGGTTACTCGGAAACGGTCGAGGTGACGTCCATGCCGATGCTGCACTGGCCGACCGCTGACCGCCGCGTGCAGCAGTTCCGCCAAGCCCCGAACAGCCAGAACGTGCTGGAGATGACCGAGTTGTTCCAGCTGACACCGTTGCGGCAATCCGCGTCGGGCATGTTCATCGGCGCGGGCCCGATGAGCCCTGAGTCTGCATCGCCAACCCTCCGCGGTAATGGCTCATCATAGCCTTTGCCGGAGGCTGTGGCAGCGTCCTGGGGAAAGACCTCAGGCGGCGTTGTTGGAGCCCGAGGAGCATTTCGACGACACTAGTGTTTGCCGAGGCAATAGCCGAGGAAGTGGGCCCGACTCTTCTCCGGACGGTGAGGGGTCGGGTTTCGCGTATCAGGGGGCAAGGATCGCGGTCGTGAGCCGCCGTCTCCACTCGCCACCAGCTCCTACCGGCCAAGCGACAGCGTCGGCGATCCACAGCAACGGCTCGTCCCGGTGGTCGACATGTCGGTAGTCCAGCGTGTGCAGTGCGCCGCACGGACTGCGCCATTCGTGTGTTATGTGTACCACTCAGGGAGCGAGTAGTGGTTTCATGCCTTTGATGAGTTTTGGGGAGTTCGTTGCGCGCGCAGCAGGGGGCGCAACGCCGTATCACTACCAGCAGCGACTTGCCGACAACGGTCTGCCGGATGTGTTGCAGGTGCCGACGGGGGCGGGTAAGACACTCGCTGCCGTGTTGCCGTGGCTATATCGCCGCAGGGCGCATCCGGATGAGGCCGTGCGGGCTGATACGCCGCGTTGGTTGGTGGTGGTGCTTCCCCAGCGGGCGCTCGTCGAGCAGACCGCGGAGGTGATCAGCGGGTGGCTGGATAGCCTTGGCGTATCGGTCCCGGTGCATCTGCTCATGGGCGGCGAGGACAGCGGGCAGCGGGAGTGGAAAGCGAGTCCGCAGCAGGAGCGCATCTTCGTCGGCACGCAGGATATGGTGCTCTCCCGCCTGCTGATGCGGGGTTTCGCCGAATCCCGCTCGGCGTGGCCTGCGAGTTTCGGTCTGCTGCACAACGGGGTGCAGTTCGTCTTCGACGAAGTCCAGCTCATGGGGCCAGGGCTGCCGACCTCGCTCCAGCTTCAGGGGCTGCGTGAGCACTACCGCACAGCGTTGCCGACCCGGTCGATGTGGATGTCCGCGACGATCGACCCCGGCTCCTGGGCGTTCCCCGATTTCCCGAACCGCGAGCTCACCGTCGAGACGCTGGACGACGCCGACTACACGGGTGCGCTGCGGCAGCGACTCGATGCGACCCGAACCGTCCAGTCAGTCGATCTCGGCGACGTCGACACGAAACAGTACCCGCGTGTGCTGGCCGATCGCGTGCTGGACGAGCACCGGACAGGTACGCGCACGCTGGTCGTCGTCAACACCGTCGACCGGGCGATGGACGTCTACGGCGAGCTCACCCGCGCCGAGCCCGATGTGTCGCTGGTACTGCTGCATTCACGGTTCCGTCCGGCAGAGCGGCAGCGAAACCTGGTCGCCGCACGTGCGGCACCTGCCGATACCGGTTCGATCGTTGTGGCCACCCAAGTACTCGAAGCCGGGATCGACCTCACCTCCGAAACGCTGATCACCGAGCTAGCACCGTGGACGTCGCTGGTACAACGGGCGGGCCGATGCAACCGGGACGGCCGCGCCACCGGCGCGCGCCTACTATGGGCCGCACCGCCCTCGGGGCGCGACTCCCACCTGCCGTACGAGGCTGAGGACCTGGAGAACGCTGCGGAGTATCTGCGGCGGACCGAGGGCCGCGCGGTGACAGCGACCGACCTCGCCTCGGCGCACGTCACCGAGGTCCCACGCATCCACCCGGTGCTGCGCCGCCGGGACCTCCTCGGGTTGTTCGACACCGCGCCCGACCTGTCCGGCAACGACGTCGACGTCGGCCCGTTCATCCGCGACGCCGATCAACACACGGTGTCGGTGGCCTGGCGCGAACCGGTAGGTGGCGAGGGCGACGAGACCATGCCGCTTCCGCAGCGACACGAGCTCTGTCCCGCACCCATCCAGCAGGTGCGCAAGCTCGTCGGCGGGAACACCGCGCAGGTCTACGATCAGCGCGACGGCCGGTGGCGGACCGCGTGGCCCGATGACGTGCGGCCGACCGCGCTGTTGGTGCTGAACGCCCCCGATGGTGGCTACCGCACCGACATCGGATTCGACCCGAGAAGTAAACAGCCCGTGCCGCCAGCGGAAGAGCCGAGTGCCGGGCGTGACAGGCAGGTCCCGGTCGCCCCTGAGGCGATGGCGAACGATCCGGGCTCGGCCGGGGACGCGTGGGTGCCGCTGGCGCAGCATCTCGACGAGACCGAACAGGCCGCTCGCGAGCTGCTGCGGACTCTCGGTGTCGAACTCACGGCTGAGCAGCGCGAAGCGGTGGCGGTGGCCGCCCGGTATCACGATCTCGGGAAAGCGCACCCCACCTTCGTGGCCTCGCTGGAGAAGGCGAATCCCGATCATCCGCCCCCGGATGGGGATACGGTCTGGGCGAAATCACCCAGCAAGGCCCCGTTGCGCCACGATCCGCCGTACTTCCGGCACGAGTTGGTCAGTGCCCTGCTCCTGCTGGATGAGGACACCGGGTTGCTCGAAGGACTCGCCGAGCCCGACCTGGCCACTTACCTGGCGCTGGCGCACCACGGCAAGGTTCGGCTCTCGGTGCGGGGACGCCCCGAGGAGGCGGCGAACACCGTTCTGGGCGTGCGCGACGGCTCGGTGACACTGGCAACTGAGCTCCCCGGCGGTGTGCGGCTAGGTGAGCACACCTTGACGCTGGAGCCGACCACGCTCGGGGTCGGCTCGCTCGCCGATCGCGCGCTTCGACTGCGGGACCGAGCTGATCTCGGCCCGTTCCGGCTGGCGTTCTGCGAAGCGCTCGTCCGCGCTGCCGACGCGCGAGCGTCGGCAGCGGCCGTCCACGGGGGTGACCATGCCTGAACTGGTCCTGCCGGGCTGCGGGACGACACCGCTCAGCGACTACCTGACCGGGCTGGGGGTGCTGCGCAGCGTCACCCGGCTGTTCGACCGTGACGCCACGGGCAGCTGGCGAGGCCAGCGGTTCGTGCTGGACTCGACGTTCACGACTCTCGACGAGCTGGTAGAGGCGCTGCACGAACGGTTCGAGCCGGAGGCGATCGTCTCGCCGTGGAACGCGGGATCGGGTTTCGCGGGCAACGGCAAGAACGTCACCGCTGAGAAGGCCCTGGAGTGGGTCCGGCGGTCCGCGGACGAGCGGCTCGTGACGTTGCGCTCCGGCGTCGAGGCAGGCGACGAAGTGGTGCGGCAGGGCCGGGAGCTCGGCTGGGGCGGCACGGGCAGCGAACTGTGGCAACCGGATCGCAAGCGCGACGTGCTCATGCTGTGCCGCAACTCGTTCCCGGACGAAGCGCTCGCGTGGCTGGATGCTGCCAACGTGCTCACCGGTGACGGCGACGTCGCGATCAACCGGTTGCTGGGCACGGGCGGCAACTTCGGCAGGCAGGACCTCTCGGCTACGTATATCAGCAGGGTCCGGTCCGCGTTCACCGATGACCGCAGCAAGGACTGGCTGCACGCGCTGCTGTCCGGGCACGAGAACGTCAGCTACCTCCGCAGCACGGTCGGCCAGTTCGACCCCGGCCGTGCAGGTGGGGTGCAGTCGTCCCCGCTGGAGAAAGCCGACTCGGAGGGGTTCGCGAACCCTTGGGGATTCCTCCTCACCGTCGAAGGGGCGTTACTGTTCGCGGCCGCGGTGGTGCGCAGACACGGCGCAGGCTACAGTGACGCCTCAGTCCCGTTCCAGGTGCGCGGTGCCACTAGCGGGCACGCCACCGCCGCACCCGACGAGCGGGCACTGGGTGAATTGTGGACACCGGAATGGTTCGTTCCAGCCAGGCTGGACGAGATCGTTCAACTGCTCAGTGAGGGACGTGCCGAGTGGCGCGACCGGCCTGCCCGTTCCGGGCTGGATTTCGCCAGGGCGGTGGCCAGCCTCGGGGTGGATCGTGGGATCGCGGCGTTCGAGCGGTATGTGTTCGTGGACCGTCTCGGGCAGAACCCGCTGGCCGTGCCTGCCGATCGTATCCCGGTGCGGCGTCGGGAGAGCGTGCGACTCCTGTCCGAGCTCGACAGGTGGCTGAACCCGCTGCGGGAACGTGCCACCGGCACCGTGTCGGCACGGGTCCGCGACGTCGACGAGGCGTTGTTCGCCCACGCGCGCACCGGCGAGCAGGCGGATTTCGTGGCGGTTCTGGCCGCGATCGGCCGGGCACACGAAGCGGTCGCCGTATCCGGTACCGCCCGGCGGATCGTCCCGCCGCTGGTGCTCGGCGGGGGGTGGGCTATCGCGTCTGAACTATTCAGCGTGGCTCAGGAGGATCCGGAGCTGCGCATCGCCCTGGCGCTGGCCACTGCCCGCGATGATCAACCCGAGGGCGAGCGCCGCCTGCCCACGCTGCACGGCCTGCGGCCGCTGCTGAGCCCGGTCACCAGGCACGACTACTTCCCCGCCTGGACAGATCGGCCGACCCCGTGCCCACTGCGGGCGGGGCTGTGTCGGGCGCTGACTACGGCCGTCCGGCGCAGAGGCATGCCGCGGCCGGACGACGAGGGCCATGAGGAGATGTTGCCCGCGGTGCGCGGACCCAGGATCACGTTCCGTCACGGCATGCGGATCGGCGCCGGCGATATGCAGGCGTTACTCGACGGTGTGCTCGACGAACGGCGCATTGCCGAATTGCTCGCGGGCCTTCTCACTGTCGACTGGGCGACGGTCGCGGTCGAGTCCCGCGAGAAGCCGCCGTGGAATCTGCATGGCCCACGTGCGCATGATGTGAGCCTCGATCTGCTGGTGCCGTTCGGCATCGCCGAGCCGTTCACGTTACCGCGAGAAGACGACTCCGAACACCGCATCCTGCTCCGGCCGGGCGCTCACTGGCCTGCCATGCTGGCCGCGAACCGTGCTGGCGAGGTGCTCGATGACGCTGCGCGTCGGCTGCGTCTCGGGGGCGTGCCGCATGTGGTCCGCCCACGTCATCACGTCACGCGCAGCGAAGCACTCGCCGTCGCGCTCCTCGCCCGTGCTCGCGACAGCGACGTGCAGTACGCCCTGCGCCGGGTTGGAGTCCTTCCCGACATCACCGAAGCCGACAAGGAGTCCGCATGACACGCCGTGTGATCTATGACGCCGACCTCGCTCCCGTGCCCGGTAGCACGTTCCAGCCCACCGGGTTCCCGGACATCGGCGCGGCTACGTTCACCCGCTATGACGGGGACGGCAATCAGGTCGACTCGCTGCTGGTCGAATCCGTGCAGTCGATGGCGAATCGGCTCGAATCCACCGCGTGGGACGCTGCCGGCCAGCGGCCCGTCGAGACCGTGCGGGGCCTGCCGTGGGTGCGAGTGGTGCGCGACGGCACAGGCGAGTTCCTGACCTCAAGCCGACTTGAAGCTCACCGCCTGGCGTCGCCGTTCGTGCACAAGGCCAGTCTGGATGGGCGTTCCATGTTCGACGAGATCCGCGAGCGCCTTGGACTGGCCCAGGACACCCCGCTGAACCGTACCGCGATGGCACGCGCCGTCGCCGAACTCGACCCGTTCTGCCTGATCCACGGGGTGTTCTTCTCGCAGAAGGAATGGTGGGGTCAACCCAAGTTCTCGCGTGCGGTATCGGCAGTGATCGAGGCACACCATGTCATGCGTGTCGACAGTGGAGGTCGCAAGGCCGATCACGTACGCCACCAACTCTCGGATGACTTCGGGGGGACTCAGGAAGGGTATGGCTCGGTGCCGTTCCCGCGCACCGAGTGGACCGCCCGCGCCATCGTCGCCTCGTTCGCGGTGGATCGGGAGCTGCTCTATTCCTACGGGCTCCCGGATCAGGTCACCGAGCTGCTGGAGACCGTGGCGCTCTGGGAGATCCGCTCACTGCTCGAGGGCGGATTGCGGCTGCGCACCGCATGTGACCTGGAGGTGCTCGGGGAGGTGAAGGCGCGTCGAGGACCGGAACTCCCGACGCTGGAGACGCTGACGGAGCGGATTCGTGAGCTGCTGCCCCAATGCACTGACGTGTTCGGCAACGGCGAGCCACTCTCCGTGCAGTGGGCAGATAAGGGCAAGGACAAGGGTAAGAAGGGTGCCCGTAAGTGACCACCACGCTCGCATTCAGCTTCCCGTGGGGGCGATACCACGCGACGCCGTGGGGTCGACATGTCAACGAAGGCGCCGTCGAGTTGCCGCCGTCGCCCTGGCGACTGCTACGTGCACTGTATACGGTGTGGCACACCCGCGTGCCCGACCTGGATACTGACACCGTGCATGCCCTGCTCGGCACGCTCGCCGTACCGCCGATGGTGCACGTGCCGCCGCACACGATCGCGCACACCCGGCACTACTATCCCGACACCCAGCACACCGAGATCAACCTGAGCGTCGATCAGACACTCGACACCTTCGCGGTGTTCGATCGCCACGCGGAACTGGCTGTGCAGTGGCCACAGACGTTGCCGGAGACGCAGTTCGACGCGTTGTCCAAACTGGCGACATCGATGCCGTATCTCGGCAGGGCCGATAGCGTGTGCGAGGCGCGCGTCGCGAAGGAATGGCAGCCCGATCGGCACGATACGTGGGTTCCGGTGGATGTCGCCGAAACCGTCCACCCTGAGGCGGAGGCGACCACCGTCCTCGCGCCGGAACTGCCGCTGGTCACCGAGTCCCTCGTCGCGCGACCGATGGATGTGCGCAAGGGCGGGCTCCTGTTTCCCGCGGGCACCAGGTTCGTCGGCTACCAGCGTGCCCGAAGCGCACCGAAGCCGCGCCCCCGTCGACCGGCGCGGAAGCACAGCGTCACCACCGTGCGGTTCGATGTCGCGCAGCCGGCGGCGCCCAAGCAAACGGAAGCGCTGGCATACACCGACTTACTGCGGCAAGCCGCGTTGAGCCAGCTCGGTGCTCGCCGAGAGCGGCCCGAAGCTACCGTTCTGGGTGGCAAGCACGCCGACGCGCGAGCCTCGAGGACCGACCACCGCCATGCCCACTATCTCCCGATCACCAAGGCAGGGCGCCTCACTGGATTGGTGGTGTGGGCGCCGGACGGTGTGGGTGGCGAGGAGCTTGATGCCGTGTCCGCGATTCGCTCGTTGCGTAGCGGTATGCGCAAGCGGCAGTCGCACGACGAGGGCAACGACGAGGACGTCGGGAGCGAACGGTGGCGCCTCACGGTGCGTGTCGCGGGCACCGGGCCGGTCGAGACGGTCGCCCCCGAGCTGGCCGGAACGTCCCGAATCTGGTGCTCGCTGACCCCGTTCACGCCGTCTCGTTACGCCAAGAAGCGACACGACTGGCAGCGGTTCCTCCGAGCCGAGGTCGAACGTGAGCTCAGCTATCGCGGCATCGACGCCCGACCCCAGGTTGAACTTGTCGATGGGAACTGGGCCGCGTACCGGCGATACCGGCCTTCCGCACGGATGCGCCAGGACCGCGTTCATGGACAAGCCACCCGACCGTCGGCATTCCTCCGTATCCACTTCGACCGAGCTATCGGAGGTCCACTGGCCCTAGGGCACCTGAGCCATTTCGGGCTAGGTCTATTCGTCCCCGAGTGAGGTGAACCATGTCCGGCGACCTGCTTCCTGCTCGCATGGTGAACGAGTACGTCTACTGCCCGCGCTTGTTCTACCTGGAATGGGTGGAAGCACGCTTCGCCGACAACGACGACACCAAGCTCGGCAAGCAGGTCCACCGGAAAGTGGATGCGGAGACCGGTTCCGCGCCCTTACCCGAGGACGGCGACCTGCGCGCGGCCCGGTCGGTGACCTTGTCCTCCGAACAGCTCGGGGTGATCGCCAAACTCGACCTCATCGAAGGCCACGGTGGCACCGTCGTTCCCGTCGATTACAAGAAGGGTTCACCACGAGACGACGACACGCCGTGGCCGTCCGACGAGGTGCAGGTGTGCCTGCAGGCGTTGGTGCTCATCGAACACGGATACCGAGTTGACTACGCAGAGCTGTACTACGCGACACCCCGTCGCCGGGTGCGGGTGGAGCTCACCGACCAGCGACTGTCCTGGGCCCGGGATGTGGTTGCTGAAACCTGGAACGTCGCCGACCAGGCGGCCGCACCGCTGCCGCTGGTGGACAGCCCCAAGTGCACGAGATGCTCGCTGGTCGGGCTGTGTCTACCCGACGAGACGAACGCGCTCCTTGCGCGCCGCGAGCAGCCGCCGCGCAGACTGGTGCCGAAGGATCCCGACCAGCGCCCGGTGTATGTCACCGAACCGGGTGCGTTCGTGGGTGTGCGCAGCGGTCGCTTGGAGGTCACCAGAGACAAGGAGAAGATCGCGACGTTCCGGTTGCTCGACACCGCACAGCTCGTGGTCTTCGGGAAGGTCCAGGTCAGCACCCAAGCCTTGCAGGCATGCTTCGCCCGGGGAATCCCTGTGCTGTGGCTGAGTAGCGGCGGATGGCTGCACGGGTTCGCCCAGGGGCAGATGTCGAAGTACGTGGAGTTGCGGCGGAGGCAGACCGCCGTGCACGCGCAAGGTGGGGCAGGCCTCGCGCAACGCATCATCGCGGGGAAGATCCTCAACTGCCGGACACTGCTGCGTCGCAACGCACGTGGAAACGTCACCGAGACGTTGGCTTCATTGAAGCGGCTCGCCGATCAGGCACGACACACGGAGAGCTTCTCGTCCTTGCTAGGTGTCGAGGGAACAGCGGCTCGCCTGTACTTCGCCGCGTTTCCCAGCATGATCTCCAGCGAGGCAGCCGACCTCGCGGCTGATTTCTCCGCGAAGGGACGCAACCGGCGACCTCCGCCGGATCCGTTGAACGCGCTGCTGTCGTTCTGCTACGCCATGCTGACCAAAGACCTGGTCGCGATCACCCTGGGCGTCGGCTTGGATCCGTACCTCGGGATCTACCACCGTTCCCGATACGGCAGACCCGCCATGGCGCTCGACCTGGCCGAAGAGTTCCGACCGCTGGTCGCCGATTCTGTGGTTGTCGGTCTCCTCAACAACGGCGAGGTTCGGCCCGCGGATTTCCTCCGGCGCGCCAACGCCGTCGCGTTGACCGACGATGCGCGCCGGACGGTACTGCGCGCGTACGAACGCAGGCTCGACACCGAGATTCGCCACCCGAGCTTCGGGTATCGCATCACCTACCGGCGGGTAATGGACGTTCAGGCCAGGCTGCTCGGCGCGGTACTGGTCGGCGAGATCCCGGAATACACACCTATGGTGACCAGGTGACGATCATGGCTCGACGACGCTACCTCATGGCATACGACATCGCCGACCCGTCGCGTCTGCGGCGGGTATGCAACCTGATGGAGGACCATGGTCAACGCTTGCAGTACTCGGTGTTCCTGTGCGACCTCTCGCTGGGAGAGCGCGCCGACTTGGAAACCTCGGTGGCGGAGGTGATGGACCTTACCGAAGACAGCGTCGTGGAGATCGACCTCGGTCCCGCCAACAGGCCGGCTGCTGTTCGCTGCTTGGGCCGCCCACGGGCGCTACCAGAATCCGGCCCGCAGATTGTGTGACAACCCCTGGCTGCGGCGTATTCGTGCGAATCATGAGATGTGGCGGAACGTTGTTCGGCCGATGCGCTACTCCGACACTGACGGTCGCGGCGTCCGATCGGGTGCGCGTCGCTTCCAGCCGGGTGCAATGAACGTCGGCTGGCGTCCGTTCGAGATCTCGGTGAGGGGCGCCGACCGCAGCAGGGGTGTTCCGGTGTCGGTACTCGCCATACCGCGCGGTAGGGCGTCGCCAGAGGTCCTCGGTAGCCGTCCTAAGGATCGATCGAGCTCAGCTTTGCCGGGATCCAAGATAACCGTCCCGATTTCGAAATGCGGAAGGCGTATCGAGCCAGTGGTGGCGCTGGCGCGTGCGAGCGGTGAAGTACGGCCCCGAACCCCGGGGAGTGCTCGCATGCAGCTCAGGGGCTGTTACCGGGCGTGTGGATCACCGTTGAAGGCTGTCGAAGGGGGTGTGGATGGCGACCGCTCGCATGGTGCGGTATCGTCGCTGGTCACAGCTCATGGATTTCAGGAGCTGTGACTCCCGCCTACGCGGCGGGACTCCATTGCGGCACTCACGGGTTGCGTGCAGTTAACGTATGTCCACTCTGGTGACTCCCGCCTACGCGGCGGGACTCCATTGCGGCACCGTGTCGCGGGCGTCGTCGCTCCATATCACCGGTGACTCCCGCCTACGCGGCGGGACTCCATTGCGGCCAGTGGTGGTCGGACGTGTGGGCGTCTCCGATGGCGCGTGACTCCCGCCTACGCGGCGGGACTCCATTGCGGCGGCCTTCGTGTAGCGCTGCTCGCTCCACTTGCGACCAGTGACTCCCGCCTACGCGGCGGGACTCCATTGCGGCCGCCAAACTGGTCGACCGCGACCACGACCAGTGCGACTGTGACTCCCGCCTACGCGGCGGGACTCCATTGCGGCTGCGCGCATGCGCGAAATCGAAATCACGCCGCATCCGTGACTCCCGCCTACGCGGCGGGACTCCATTGCGGCCTCGACGACGATCAGGACGCCACCGACGCGCAGGATGTGACTCCCGCCTACGCGGCGGGACTCCATTGCGGCACTGGCCAACATTCATCGCACATATAGCCGCCCGGCCGGTGACTCCCGCCTACGCGGCGGGACTCCATTGCGGCCAGACGATGGAGATGTAGGGCGCGCCAAACATGGCGAGTGACTCCCGCCTACGCGGCGGGACTCCATTGCGGCTGAGCCGATCACGAATGTGGGCGGGGTGCGTGGGGATGGGGGTGACTCCCGCCTACGCGGCGGGACTCCATTGCGGCGTCCATGACGAGCAGGATGTAAGCGTGTACAGGGACGGTGACTCCCGCCTACGCGGCGGGACTCCATTGGACTGGGAGCTGATGTGGGTTACTCTACGTCCGACTCGTCGCGCATCTATTCCGCGTTATCGATATCAGGAACCGAAGCTGGCCGATTCGATCTGGCGACACGGTTGTGGCGGTCTATGGACGGGTGCTAGGTGAGCCGCCGCGTGCTGCGGTTGTCTCTGTAGTCAGGGCGTGACTCCGGCACTCGGGCGCAGCGTACTCACCGTCGATGGTGGTCGTTTCGACCGTGGCCGTCGCGCGCTGGGCTCGGCGGGTGAACTCCTCACCGATCGCGGTGTACTCCTTGCCGATCCATGCGGCAGTTTCCGGCGATAGAGAGCCGTCGGCGAGAGCGAAGAACGATTCAGAGACTGTCCGGTGCACCCGGGAGATTCTGGCGAGGAAATCCCGATCTTCAGCCAGCATGGGTGGCCTCCTCCTGAGGTGGCTGTACATTGTGGTTGCGGGTGAGGGAGAGAACAAGCGACGTGGCGGGTCGTCCCCGTCGCTGGTAGGTGAACGTCGCTGGGCAGTGGATGCGTACCCGCCGCACCGGGGTCCGTGTCCAGCTCGCCGTGGAGGGGGCGATCGCGCTGAGCGCGGGAACCGCCCACTGGGGCCGCAGGTCGGCACCGGCGATCGTGGTGATGGCCGCACGGGCCCGGTCGGTCACCAGGCCGTGCGGTACTGCCTCGCCTGCCGGTGAGGCGGGCATGGTAATCGCATCGATATGGCCGCTGACAACCAGCTGGGCCTGCCGGTGTGCGGTGTCTAGCACGATCGGCCAGCGGGACACCTCCGCGTAGTAAACGCAGGCGGCACGGAGCAACACGGCGTCACGCCGCCCGGCTGGCACCGTCGAGATCCCGGCTCGGCCAGCGGTGGATCGGTTCGGTGTCCGTGTGATCATCATTGTTCTTGTCGTCGGTGCTGCCGGTGGCTCCTGCCGGGGGTGGCTGTGGTGGCGTCGGCGAGTCGCCCTCACCGCAGCCGGTGGAGGTTCCGGACCGCCGAACACCATCCGAACGCGCTCCGGCATCCCGGGGCGGTGACCTCCGGTGGGCGCGTCGGCGCGGCCGACGGGACGATCCGGTGATCGGGCGTGGGTGCGGAGCTGGAACCTGAACCGCGGCAGGGCTGTGGCCGCCAATCCCAGGGACACCTGGAGCTGTTCGGCCTGCCTGCGAGACGGCACGACGTCGCTGGTCGGTGAACTGAGCACCACCCCGCCGGGACACGCCCACACAGTCACCGGAACCCGGTAACCGTGCGCGTCCCGGCCCCACACTGTCGAACGCGGCCGCACTCGCCGACGTCGCCATTGCGCCAGCCAGCCCCACCAGCTACGCCGTAACCGATGTCGACCGGACACCGCGATCACGTGAATGGCCGAGGAGTCAGCTTGGGGCGGCTGCTTCGTTCGTGATTCCGCCACGTTGGTGTATGGATGGCGTGAGCGAGTCGATTCGCGTCGAGTAGCAAGTGCAGCATGTCGTTCCGTAGGTTCATCGCAACGTCCTGGTTGTTGTCGGTTGCGGCGGTCGGGGCCATACCGCAACCGACAACAACCATGGAATCGTGTCGTGCGCGGTCAGCGATAGATGACATTCCATGACATAGCCGGGGAGAAGTAGTGATAAGCGCAGTCAGTGACGATCACCGGTACGAGGAGCACCAGCGGTGTCGATGATGCCGACTTGTGGGAGCTGTTCTGCGGCTACGTGCAACCGTTCACTGCCGACGGAGTGATGTTCTATCTCGGCGGCGCGGTCGGAATCGATACGATCGCACTGCACTGGCTGGCAGAGAATTCGAACGTTGCCATCACCGTTGTGGTGCCCTGTGCGGTGGTTCATCAGCCGTCTGCCGCCGCAGATGCGATCGCCTCGTGGAACGAGGGTGGCAGGGTTTCCGCCGTGGTCGAGCTGGGAGCGCAACAGTTGGACACGGCTGCCTATCATGCTCGTAACCGGTGGATGGTCGATCGCATCGAGTTGGTGATCGGATTTCCCCGTGGCCGTGATTCCACCAGCGGAACCCGGTACACGCTGAACTATGCTGAGGAACGAGGCGCTGCTCGACTGGTGGTGCCGCTGTAGCTGGAGTCCAGGGGGTATGCCGTGGCCGCAAGTAAAGCCGTGACCGCTGGAGACCAGTTGCGACGGCTCCGCGAGTCACGTGGCTGGTCTTGGTCCGAACTCGCGCGTGCACTACGAGAATGCGCTCAAGAGCTGGGGGTGAACACCTTGCGCGGGCGGCAGCTGGCTAGCATCGAGCGCACTGTCGCTCGTTGGGAAAGCCCGCGAGCGACGACCGCTCCTGGCGAGCGGTACCAGATCCTGCTCGCCCATCTCTACGCACGCGACCGATTCGGAGTTCCCCGGCTGGGTTCCGAGTCGGATTTCGCCGTCCTCATGGATTCCCTGCGTGGTTTCGGAGTGCCGGAACGCCGCATCGATCAGCTGACGACGATGGTCGCAACCCGCACAGAGCCACCTTCGTGGCTCCGATCCGAGCTGTCGGGCGCCCGGCACGGATCCATGGACCAGCTCGACAGGCAGCTCGCGGAGCCCGGTAGGCCCGACGAGCATGCCGATGAGCCGGTGAGCTGCGCCTTGCGGCATCCCGGCAGTGTCGACGTGTTGGCAGTCGCTCGACTGCGGGAACGGGTACGCCAGCTCGATCAGCGCTACGACACGGCCGCCTCTACGTCCCTACTCGCCGACGTCGGGCAGTGTCTCGGGCAGGTGTCGTTCCTACGAGCACATGCCGACTCCGACCGAATCCGGCGTGAGCTGTTCGCGGTTGAAGCGGAAGCTGCGACACTGATGGGCAAATCAGTATGGGACGCCTCGCAGCGACGCGACCACACGACGGCCCGAACGTACCTGAAGCAGGCGATAACAGCCGCCCGGCAGGTCCATGCGCCCAACACCGAAGCGCTAGCGCTACTACGGATGAGCTTCGTCGCGCTCTACGGGGAGAAAAGCCCGCGATCCGGGCTTGACCTGGCGATGCTGACCGCCGCGACCGCCCGCCATAGTAGCCAGGTCTTGGCCGGGCTCGGTGTCCTGCACGCTGCCGAGGCGCACGCCATGCTCGGCCAGCGGCCAGAATGCGAGCAAGCATTGGGTGCCGCCGAACAGCACTTCGAGCAGATCAGTGTGTGCGACACAGCAGCGGATTCGCTCCTCCCCACGCAACACGGCCGATTGGCCGGATCCTGCTACCTGTTCCTCGGCAATGCCGAGCACGCCCAAACCATCCTGGAACGTACGGCCGTCGAGCTGCGTGGCCGATCGAAGTCGCGGGCCATCGTGTTCGGCAACCTGGCGCTGGCGTGCATCCGGCAGCAGAAGCTCGATGAGGCGGCAGGCGCGCTGCACAGCGCGATCGACGATGTCGAACAGACATGGAGCGGTGGTGGACTGAACGTGGTTTTCAGCGCCGGGCAAGAGCTACGACCCTGGCGACACGTGGCCGACGTTCAGGATGTGTACGATCGGCTGCTCGCGCTCATGGCCGCAGCGTGAGGGAGCACTATGACCAGCGTGGAGCAGGACCAGGACAAGAACGCCATCCGTGACCGGGTATGGACGTTGCTGGAACGGGAACGAGCCGTTCCGGCAGGTGTGCACGGCCGCATCCCTGCCTTCTACGGTGCAGAGGCTGCAGCTGGGCGCTTGGCCGAGCTGTGTGTGTGGAGGAACGCGCGAGTAGTCAAGGCAGTGCCGGACAAGGCGCAGCTACCGGCACGGGCGCGGGCGCTTTCCGAAGACAAGCTCGTCTACATGGCCGTGCCGAAGCTAGCCGATGTGCAGCCCTTCTACCTCCTGGACCCGGCAACGCTCACCGTCCCGCCTGGCGAAGCCGCGTCGAGCAAGGTGGCCGCGTCTGTGGCGCGCAAGATCGACGTCGAAGACATGCGGCCAGTTGACCTCATCCTGTGCGGCAGCGTGGCTGTAAACCGGCACGGCGTACGACTCGGCAAGGGTTCCGGGTACTCCGACATCGAGTTCGCTCTCCTGCAAGAGGCGGGCCTGGTCGGGCCGAACACCACAGTCGTTACCACCGTGCACTCCCTACAGGTCGTTGACAACGAGCTACCCGAGACCGAGCACGACTTCAGCGTGGACGTGATCGTCACCCCCGAGGATGTCATTGAGTGCGGCCCGTCACGCCGCCCAGGCGGGCTGATCTGGGAACACTTAGATCAGGAAACGATCAAGGCAGTTCCGGTCCTGGCCGATCGTGCTGGCAGGGCAACTCGGGACAGCTAGCTGTCGCGGGGCGTGAGGCTGTTGACGGTGGGGTGGGAAGCTAGGCGAGCCGCGAGACGCGGTCCAACGGGGAATCGTCAGCGCGCATCTCGCGGAGAGTCGACTGCTCCTCGGCGATGTAGCTCGCAGTGTCGCCATCCTTCACGACGTGATTGAGCTGGCGGCCATGACGGGAGGTCGCGTCGCCGCGCAGCGGATTCGCAATGTGCCGCGAACTGTGCGTACCTACGGGAACGCGACTGCGGTGTCGCCGCTCGATGCCCACATCTGCGAGCGCCTCCTCGGGCAGCGAGTCGCGGCAGGGTCCATGTAGGCCGAACTTGGGCCGAGCCGCGTGGGATAGGCGCCGATCACCGTAGTTGTGATCCGTTCGGAAGAATGCTGCTAGGTCGTGCTCACCAGGAGGGCAGCGTCAACCGAACACCGCCCAGATCCCGTGGCAACTACTCTGCCGGATGACACCATGAACTCCGTGACTCCTTCACCCTTGTGCGTACGCGATGTCCTGGCCGCTGCAGGAGAGCGTGCCGGGTTCGACGCCGCTCGTGCGGAACTCGTCCGCGACGGATCCAACGTGTTGTTCCGGCTGCCCGGCGGAGTAGTGGCGCGGGTCGGGAGGGAAGATACATACGAGAATGCTGAGCGGCAGGTCGAGCTCTCCCGCTGGTTGCTCTCCGCTGGCGTCCCCACAGTGCGTGCGCTGGAAGGCGTTCCCCAGCCAACTGTGGTTCATCACCGGCCGGTCACCTGGTGGGAGGAGCTCCCCGAGCACCGCCCCGCAACGCCCGGTGAGCTCGGCGCAGTTCTGCGGTCACTCCATGCCCTGAAGCTCCCGGCTCAAGTCCCTCTTCCCGAGCTCGACCCGCTTGCTGGGATCGCGGAACGGATCAGCTCCGCACTCCACCTTCACGACGAAGACCGAGCGTGGCTCACTCACCGCGTGACCGCTCTGCGCGAGCAGTACAACGAGCTGCCAGGTGAGCAAGAGATCTGCGTTGTCCACGGAGATGCATGGCAAGGCAACTTCGCGGTGAGCGACGCCCGGTCGCCTGTCGTGCTGGATCTGGAACGCGTCGCCCAGGGGCACGCGGACTGGGACTTGATACCGCTCGCTGCTGACTACGCGGATTTCGCGCGATTAACCGAAGACGACTATCGCCAGTTTGTCTTGGCGTACGGCGGATACGATGTGCTCACCAGTGCACGTTTCCGGGTTCTCGCAGATATCCAGGAGCTGCGGTGGGCAACGTTCGTGCTCGGTAGGGCAACCGCAAGTCCGGGTGCTGCGCGAGAAGCACAGCATCGGCTTGCCTGCTTGCGTGGTTGCGTTCCTCGCCCTTGGAAGTGGACCGCGTTGTGAACGTTGCCTGCGACTACCTGCCTCGGCAGTCAGACGTCCGTCAACACGGAGTCACCAGTTGCCCACGCCGAGCGGGTGTAGTGTGTCGTCGATGAGCAGATACGTGCCGCAGTCGAGGACGGTGACGAAGCTGCCCAGTATCTTCGACATTCCGCGCCGGGTTCACCGATGAACGTGCCCTCCAGTGCCGATCATACTCCGTGACAGTCAGTTCTAACCGGCAGGAGCACAGCATGGGTCCCCACATCATCGCTTCATCCGGCGGCACTGGTGGTATCTGCCCGTTCCCGCTCCAGCGCTACGCGCGGCAGCGCACGGTCGAGTGCCCGTGGCAGCCACCAGGCGCGGCGGCCCAGCAGCTGCATGATGGCGGGCAGGGTGGTGAACCGGACGATCGCGGCGTCGACCAGGATCGCGACGGCCAGGCCCAGACCGAATTGCACGATCATCCGATCCGGGCTGAGCATGAACGCCCCGAAGACCACCACCATGATCGCTGCGGCGGCCGCCACGATCCGGCCGGTGTTGGCGAGCCCTTCCCGGATCGCGCGCGAGGCGTCGTGGTGGTGCTGCCATTCCTCGTGCATGCGGGACAGCAGGAACATCTCGTAGTCCATCGAGAGCCCGAACACGATCGCGAAGATCATCACAGGAAGGAACGCCTCGACCGGGCCCGGCTGAATACCGAGCGCACCGGCCATCACCCCGTTCTGGAAGACGAGGGTGAGCACGCCCAGCGAGGCACCGACACTGAGCAGGTTAAGCACCGCCGCCTTCAACGGGATCAGCACCGAGCGGAACACCATCATCAGCAGCAGCGCCGACAGGCCGAGCACCACTATGACGAACACGAGCAGGCGCTCGGCGACGGCGTCGGCGAAGTCGATCGCGGCGGCGGTGGTGCCGCCAACCAGATAGGTGGCGCCGGTCTCGTCCGCCACCGGCGGTAGGACGTCCTCCCGCAGCAGGGTCACCAGCTCGGCCGTCTCCTCGTCCTGTGGCGCGTGCTCCGGCACGGCGATCACCGTCGTCACCCCCGCGCCGTCGGGTGGCGGTCCCGCCGGGAACGCATCCGCCACGCCCGGGGCGGCATCGAGCGCACCCAGCGCCGCACCGACGGCCTCCCGGTCGCCGTCCACGACCACCGCCAATGGCCCGTTGAACCCCGGGCCGAACCCCTCGGCGAGCAGGTCGTACGACTGGCGGCTGGTGGTCGACGGGTCATCGGTGCCCGCGTCGGCGAAACCCAGCCGCATGCCCAGTGCGGGTGCGGCGAGCGCGAGCAGCGCGCCGACCGTCAGCAGCGTGGCCAGCCACGGCGACCGCTGCACCAGGCTCACCCAGCGCCGCCATACGCCGCCATCCGGCCCGGCACCCCGCGCCTCCCGGCGGGCTCGGCGTCGCGTGCGGCGGCGCACCGCGCGTTCCACCCGCCGCCCGACGATGGCGAGCAGCGCGGGCAGCAGCGTCAGCGAGGCGACCATCGTCATCAACACGGTCAGCGCCACCGCGACCGCAACCCCCTGCAACGCCCCCAGCCCCAGCGCGACCAGCCCGAACAGGGCGATCACCGTGGTGCAGGCGGCGAAGAACACGGTACGGCCCGCCGTGTCCAGGGCATGGCGCGCCGCCTCGTCCCGCTCGGCGCCTGCGATCAGTTCCCCCCGGTACCGGGCGAAGATCAGGAGCGCGTAGTCGATGCCGACGCCGAGACCCACCAGCATCATCAGCGGGGGTGTGAAGTCGGCGATGGTCGCCAGGTGCGAGGCCAGCACGATCAGGCCCAGCGTGCTCACCACCGCGACCACCGCGATGATGATCGGCAGGCTCGCCGCCAGCAGGGAACCGAACAGCAGCACCAGAATCAGCAGTGCCGCCAGCAGCCCCACCATCTCACCGGGAGGACCGTCGCCCTCCTCCGCGGCGCGTACCGGGTCGCCACCCAGCTCCACCCGCAGGTCGTCACCGGCGTGCGCCTGGGCCGTGTCGATCAGGGTCCGGACGTGATCGCTGGGCACGTCCGGCGACTCGCCGTCGAGAGTGACCGTGGCGTAACCGATCGTGCCGTCCGGCGAGACGGTCGCCTCGCTGGCGTACGGGCTCGCCACGTCGCGTACCGACGGGACGTCGGTGAGCTCGGCGAGCATCCCCGCCACCCGCTCGCGGGTGGGCGCCGCCGCCAGCCCGTCCGGGTGCTGCAACACCACCTGCACGGTGGCGTCCGCGTCGGCGGGCGCGTCCGCGCGCAGCGTGTCGATCGCCTCCTGGGACTCGGTGCCGGGCAGGGTGAAGTCGTTGTAGTAGTCGCTGCCCACGGCCTGCCCGCCGACCGTGACGCCGATCATGACGGTGAGCCACGCCAGCAGCGCCCACCAGCGCAGCCGGTAGGACCGTTCGGCCAGGCGCACGAACACGCTCGACCGGGTGCGGGTCGGTGTCTCGGTGAGCTGGGCCATGGCCGCGCTCCTCCTTCGCATCGGTAACCAGGAAGCGGACATCTCCGGGGCGGAGTGACGCACCCGCGAGAAGCGATCAGGATGGGGTACGGGGAGTTAGATGACCTCGATGTTGGCCATCATCATCATGTCCTCGTGCTCCAGGTTGTGGCAGTGGAACACGTACTTGCCGCGGTAGCCGTCGAACCGCACCAGCAGCTCGGCGCGCTCGCCATTGTCGAGATCGACAGTGTCCTTCCAGCCCCTGTCGGTGCGGCGCGGGCCGTTGCCATCACGGCTGAGCACTTGCGACTGTGCGAGATGGATATGGATCGGGTGCGCCACGTTCAACCCGTGCAGCCGCCACAGCTCCACCGCACCCAGCCGCGGGTTGGCGTCGATCCGGTCCGGGTCGAACTCCTCACCGTTGATGGTCCACAGCGTGACACCGTGCGCGGACGACCCGCCTCGGGCGAAGGTGAACGCCCGCTCGACCGTCGCGTCGGACCTGGTCAGCGGCCGCACGTCCGCGAGGGTGGACGGGACCTGGCTGTCCTCGTTCCCGCGCCGGGCCACCACGAACCGCATCACCTGCCCGGTGCCGCCGTCGCCGAGCTCGTTGACCAGCGTCACCTGCTCGCCCACCCGGTAGGCCGAGAAGTCCACCACCACGTCGAACCGTTCCGCCTGCGCCAGCTGGATCCGGTTGTGGCCGAGCGGCTCGGACAGCAACCCCAGGTCACTGCCGATCTGGACGAACGACGGGCCCTCCGGCGGGGGCGGATCGAGGGCGAGCCGGTAGCGCCGGGCATTGGAGGCGTTCAGCAGCCGGAACCGGTACCGCGTGTTGGTCACCTCCAGTACCGGCCAGGGCGCGCCGTTGACCAGGATGCAGTCGCCCAGCATCCCGCTGATCGCGTCACCCTCAACGCCGGGCTCGCCGAGCAGTGAGTGATCCTTCGACGGGTAGCGGAACGACCCGTCCTCGGCGAACGAACGGTCAGCGATCATCAGCGGGATCTCCCGCTCGCCAGACGGCAGTCCCAGCGACTCCTCCTCGTCGTCCCGGATCAGGTGAAAACCAGCCAGCCCGCGGTAGACCTTCGGCCCGGTGAAATCCATCGAGTGGTCGTGGTACCAGAGGGTGGCGGCCTGCTGGTCGGCCGGATACTCGTACGCCCACTCGCCGTCGGCGAAGAAGCCGTCGTGCTCGCCGCGCTCCACGTGGCCGCTGTGCCGGTGCCCCCCGCCTGCCGGTAGCACCAGGTCGGTCGGGTAGCCGTCGTGCTCAGGTGGGGTCTTGCCGCCGTGCAGGTGCACCACGGTCGGCACCTCCAGCTCGTTGCGATGGCGCACCACGGTGCGCCGCCCGCGCCGGGACACGATCGTCGGCCCGGGAAAGGTCCCGTTGTAGCCCCAGATCTCGGTGGACAGTCCGGGCAGGATCTCCATACGGGCAGCCTGCTGGGTGAGCTCGAAGTAGTCGCCCTGCCCGTCGCTGCGCACCGGGTCGAGCTCCGGAGGGAGCGGCAACGGCACCGTGAACGGCTCCGGCAACGGGGCGTCGCTGCGCAGCACCGCGCCCGCACTGCCCTCGGCGCTGGAGTTGGCGCCGCCGCGCGGGAAGATGCCGCCGGGTTGGAGACCGCATCCGGCGAGACCGGACGCCAGCATGCCCGCGCCTGCGGCCGTGCCCAGCCGGAGCGCCCGGCGCCGCGAGTACCGGCGGCTCACAGCAGCCCCTCGACGATCCGGTAGGCGATGTGCCCCAGCGTCGCCGCCAGCGCGATCATGCCGCACACCAGGCCCGCGGTGGCCTGGCCGCGATTGCCTGCCTCACCCCGGTTGGCCCGCCCGATACCGGTCGCCCCGAGCACGATCGCCGCGACACCCAGCGGGATTCCGAAGTAGATGAAGAGGAACAACGGGATCCCCAGGATCCCGAAGATCAGTGATAGTCGCCCGGCGGTGTTGTTGTGCGCCGTGCTGTTCTGGTGCGCGTTCGAGGTCATGAGGGTCTGCTCCCTGCTCTGCGCCCGCGGGCTATGGTCGGGCTCGTCCTGTTCGCCGGTGCTGCCAGCCCGGCGCTGTGCACGTATCGACGGTAGGAACGCGGCAGTACCCGGGGCGACGCTCCGCGGGAGGATCTTTGTCTACCCCGGTGGGGGGACGCGGGATCCCTCCGGAACGTGATTCGCGCGCCCGCTGCCCCGATTAGGCTCAGGGTTGTGACCCGGAGAGACCTCGTGATCGACACTGCGCTGGCGCTGGTGGCGTGCGGGCTGACGCTGGCCATCCTGTTCGGCGGTGGCCTCGGAACCCCGTCGCCCGGCGCCCGAGCCGCGGACGCGACCAGCGTCGGGTTGGTGCTGCTCGCCACGCTGCCGCTGGTGCTGCGCAGGCGCTTTCCGCTGGCCGCCTACGGGGTGATGACCGCGGCCACCCTGCTGCTGTTCGGCCTGAACTACCCTGTCGACGTGCCCATCGGGCCGCTCCTCGGCGTGTACGCGCTCGCGGTGAACCACGGCGGCGCGCCACCCGTCCGGCGGCTCGCCGCCGCAGCGGCGGCGGCCGGTTTCGTTCCCGCCACCGCCGTTGCCTACCTGGCCACCGGCGCTGACGTGCGGGCGATCCTGGTGCCCGAGCTGCTGTGGATAGCCTTGCTCTTCGCCGGGGCGTGGATCGCGGGCGACCGGGCGCAGCTGCGGCGGGCCCACATCACCGAGCTCGAGGAGCGAGCGCGCCGCGCCGAGAACGACGTCGAGCGGGAACGGCGGATCGCGGTCGCCGAGGAACGTACCCGGATCGCGCGCGAGCTGCACGACTCGGCAGGGCACGCGCTCAACGTGGTCCTGATGCAGGCAGGTGCCGCCCGGCTGCTCCAGGAACGCGACCCGGAGGGCTCCCGTGGCGCGATCAGCACCATCGAGCAGGTCGCCCGAGCCACCATCGGCGAGATCGACCGTCTGGTCCGGGTGCTGCGCACCGGGGAAGCAGCCGATCCGCCGCGGGCCGGGCCCGGCGAGATCGAGGACCTGGTGGAACGCCACCGCGCCAGCGGCCTGCGGATCACCGCCGACGTCCGCGGATCGCGGACGTCGCTCCCGGACAGCCTCGCCTGGGCCACCTACCGGCTGCTGCAAGAGGCCCTGACCAACGCCGCCCGGCACGGCGACGGCAGCGCCGAGGTGACGCTACGGTTCGCTGACGACGCGGTGGAGCTCACCGTCACCAACCCGTACCGCGCCGACGACGTCGTACCCGGGTCCGGTCACGGGATCGTGGGAATGCGGGAGCGGGTCTCCCTGCTGGCAGGCACGCTGGACGTGGACGGCGATCACGGGACCTTCCGGGTGCACGCCCGGCTCCCCCGAACCGAGGCGGTTGCGCGATGAGCGACACGACGTCGCTGACGGTACTGATCGCTGACGACGACGACCTGATGCGGGCCGGGATCCGGGCGGTGCTCTCCACCGACGAGACCGTCACCGTGGCGGGCGAAGCCGAGGACGGCAGGCAAGCGGTCGACCAGACCCGCCTGCTGTGCCCGGACGTGGTGCTGATGGACGTCCGCATGCCCCATCTGGACGGGATCGCCGCCACCAGGGAGATCGTCGCCGCCGCGCCTGCGACCCGGATCCTGGTGCTCACCACCTTCGAGGACGACAGCTACGTGGTCGGGTCGCTGTCGGCAGGCGCGTCCGGCTTCCTGCTCAAACGCACACAGCCGGAGGAACTTATCAGCGCGATCCACACCGTCGCCGCTGGCGAGGCGCTGCTGTCCCCTTCGGTCACCCGCACCGTCATCGACCGCATGCTCGGTGGCGCACCGCCCGATCCGGCGCGGTCCGAGCGGTTGAGCGAGCTGACCGCCCGCGAACGCGACGTGTTGCAGCTGGTGGGCCGCGGCCTGTCCAACATCGAGATCGCGGCCGCCCTCGTGGTCGAGGAATCGACCGTCAAGACCCACGTGAAGCGGATCCTGGCCAAACTCGACCTGCGTGACCGGGTGCAGGCCGTGATCCTCGCCTACGAGACCGGCCTGGTCACCCCCGGCGCGGGATGATCACGGGGCAGGGCGAAGCACCGAGCTCGTGTGCTACGACTCGCGGCGCCGAACCATGTGTGTGGGTTCGACGACAGCCCCGAAGAGTCTCGATGCGAGGATGCGTGAACTAGCCCGGCTAGATCCCATGTCGGTAACTGGCATACCGCGAGCACGGAACAGCAGGTCGTATAGAGCGGTCGACACGCGCGTGGAAGTGAAGCGTGTCCGACTGTAGCGTGTGTGTGCCTTATGTGGCCCCTGTGCACGTCATGGTGAATCGCCGAATGACCAAACTTATCGCGGATGCATTATGTTGACACTATGTGTATCATGGTAGCATCAATGGGTGGTGTGAGTGGTCACTTTGTTTCATTGGTAAGCCTACGAGAGTCGAGAAAGACGGTTCTCGCAA
Source organism: Haloechinothrix sp. LS1_15 (assembly GCF_033042135.1). Classification (NCBI taxonomy): domain Bacteria; kingdom Bacillati; phylum Actinomycetota; class Actinomycetes; order Pseudonocardiales; family Pseudonocardiaceae; genus Haloechinothrix; species Haloechinothrix sp. LS1_15. Next base: position 289,417 of record NZ_WBXM01000002.1, read on the forward strand.
AGGAATGGGGGTCGTGCATACTTGTCGATAGTTACAGCCGCTTCTTGTCTCGTGAGTGGTCGGCGTGCTCGCTGGATATAATTATTCGAGACTGGATGGTTGACCGGTGCTGTGGCAATATGCCAGTTCATAAAGGGAGGAAACGATGTCCGAGGGTGGGCATGGGGTCGATGCAGATGAGTTGCGCGCGCTCAAGAGTACGTTGGATGACGCGAGTGACTCGTTGGGTATGAAGAATTTTGCTGAAGAGGCGTCACTCGAAGGATTTCTGACGACCCAGAGTGGCGTTAGCCCATACGAGAACGTCGATGAAACTGTCGAAGAGACGGTTCTTGCGTTGACCGAGTTCGTCGATCAGAATTATCCTGCCGCTGTCGATGCGATGCACGACTTCATTGTCAGGACACATGTGACGATAACGAATCTGGCTGACGGTGTCGCGCAGGCGGGTGAGGACTACGAAATTACTGAGGATCAAATCACTGAGTGGCTGGAAGACCACGATATTAGTTAGTGCTCCAGCGGGGCCGAGTCGATCTTCGGAGGTTCATTGTGAGTCTTAGGGACATGATAGACGAATCCTTGCTCGCTGATGCGCGGGAAATAGACGCATTCATCGCCGGAGAAGGCGAATCGCTGCCGTCGCTGGAGAATACCCTCCGGCTTGTTCGTGACGTTGACACCGATCGCCTGCGTGAGGTTGGGAAGGATGTTTGGGGAACTGGGGGATCAGACGGAGGCAATTTGGTCGGCAGTTCATTCGACGAATGTATCATAGATCTGAATAAGGCTATGAACCAGGCGGCATCCTGGACCGGAGATGCAAATAATGCGTACACGAACCGAGTTGACAGAACTAAGGGCGCGATTAATGAAATGCGCGATCCCGCAGTGGATGTTGGTAACGCCCTAGTCAATATCGCTGATGCGTGGGACGAGAACTTCGGTCACTCTGTGGCTGATATTCTCACGATAGTTGGTTTTGTTATTGCCGCTATCGGTGTCGTCGTGGCGGCAGTAACGAGCTTTACAGGTGTCGGTGCGATTGTAGGTCTTGTCGTGGCGATTATTGGACTCCTGATATCTGCTGCTTCGATCGCGTGGGGTATCTATGAAACGGAGAGGACCAAGGTCGACGCTTTGGAGAGTGCAGGCCAGGCAGCGCGCGAGACGATGACCTCTGCGGAGGGCCGCGAGCCGTGATACTCCGACCTTCTGGCTCTGATCAGTAACTCGAGAACTTGAGAAAGGCAAGGTATACTGTGACTTCGCCGAATCGGGATGTAAATGAGGCAATCGAAGCTGGTAAGGCCAAGATCGAGAAGATAAAGCGAGATCCGGAGCGTGCTCTTTTCAGTAACTTTGCAGGAAAGTCCGGTAGTCGTGCAGTCACGGTTGAGGTTGATCTCATGGGTCGACTGAAGCGGATTCATATCGAGCCAGATACGCTCTATGAAGGAGCGGAATCGTGGATCGCTACTGAGATTAGCGCCGCATACGAAGCGGCGAGAAAAGCAGCCGACTTTCTCGACTTCGACCTCGCTTCATTCGCGAGCGAATTGGAGAATGCGCCTACTGTGCAGCAGCGTCTGACTGATAAGGTTGAGCGGGAACGCGAGGAACGTGAGAAACAAGCTGTCGATGATGAGGATGACGACGATTACTTTAGACGGCCACTCGGCCGTTGATGGGTCTCGAGGATCTCGGGAACGTCGAGGATCTTGACTGTGTACGCGGTTGTGGCGGGACCGCTCGACGGCGCTCGGCGTAGCGCTCGACGATGGGCGGTATGGGACCGGTGAACGCTGCGCGGGATGCGAGACGACTGTTCGCAGTGCTCAGCTTGCTGGCTGGTGTGCTGTTTACGCTGCTCGTTGGGCTCGGTGTTGCGGGGATCCTGGATGCAAGGAGTGCATGCGAGCGGTCCGGCGACGTACGGTGGTCGACGCTGGGTTCTGTATCCTGTGATCTTGAGGGGACAACGGTCACGATGACGACCCAGGCATCCTTCCTGACCGTCATGTGGGCTGGCTTTGGACTGGTGAGCACGTTAGCAGTCGTGATAGCTATGGTGATCGTCCGTCGTCGCGAAGGACGGTGAGTGGGTGAGTCACAGCAGGACGCCGTGATGAGGGCCGTCGGCATACTCGAGAGTTTCGTGAAAAGCAGGGACAGCGACTCGGGGAAGCTGGTATGTATCAGGCGCTCCCGTTGTGCTGGTAAATGTACTGCATGGAAGTGACCGAGGCGTCTTGTTAGGTATAGGTACGGGCGCTGACGTGCTTCTTGGCGTATAGAACGCTGACAGCAGCGAGCTTTGCGCTCATTCGGCTGAAGTTGGCGATGCTGGACACGCCTCAGTTACCGGTCACATGGGCAGAGCTGGTCTACCACACATGGGGAGCGGAACTGCCCCGCCGAATGTGCCCGCCCACCGTACGCCGCCCTCGACCCTACAAGTACTCCGCCGTGTAGAACGCGAAGTCCCGTTCCAGTTCCTGCTCGGTGAGCCCGTAGTCCTCGGCGGTGTAGGAGTGCGCGGCGTGGCGTTGCTGCCGATCGCGTTCCATGTATTCCTCGAACGCCGCTTTGTCGGCCTCATCGGGAACGAGGCCGAGCTCGTCGAGTACGCGCAGGGCTTGGTTCACCGGCTCCCGCAGCATCGCCTGGTACGGCACGTCCACGAACCGCTCCGGGCGCTGCTCCCGTACGGTGGCGAAGTTCCGCAACGCACTGGCGAAGCGGTCCCTCCAGTAGGGACCGATCGTGTGCGGGTCGGTGGCGTCGCTGTACTGCGCGAAGAGGTTGTGCACCATCGACGCGTACGACGGCACCGCACGCGCAGGGGAGCGGTGGGTCATGACGATGGTGCAGCCGTCGAAGGTGTCCAGCAGGGTTCCGGTGGCGGTGAGGTGGTGCGGCGACTTCAGCGCCCACCGCTTGCCGTCCCGCTCGGGTTGCTGCCATTGCAGGATCTGTAGCCACTGGCGAAGCTCGGCGTAGGCCTTGCTTTGGTCAGCCGCGCGCAGCCAGTCGCCGTAGCTGGGGACGTGGTAGAACGACTCGAAGCTCATCGACGTGAACGTCCGGTCCATGAGGATCACGTCCTCCTCCGGGCCGTCCCACTCGATGGTGTGGATGTCGCCGAAGTCGGGGGAGTACTCCAGGAACATCCGCATGCGGTCCTGCGCGCGTCGCTTGCGTTCGGGAGCGTCCGGCCCCTCCCCGGGAAACGGGATCGGATACGAGGTCTCCCAGGACAGCGTGGAGGTCAGCTTCGGCGACGACGCCAGCAGGCGCTGTAGCAGCGTGGATCCGGTGCGTGGCAGGCCGCAGATCTCGGCGGCCACGGCCGGTTCGACGTCGAGGATCTCCGGGTGCTGGCGTTGCAGGGCGCGCATGCGCAGCCGGTCTCCGAGCAACGCCACGAGCCTGCGCCGTGTCATCTCCAGCCCCGGCTCGGACAGCCGCGCCTCGTCGTTGAGAGCGCTGATCAGCACGCCGAGCGGTTCGAGGAACCAGTCATCGCCGAACTCGGTCAGCCCGACCTTGTCGCGGGCTGCGGTGAGTAGGTCATCCACCCGCAGGGCGGTGGTCGTCGACGTCATGGTGCCTCCTCAAACAGTCAGCGAGTCGAGGGTCACGATCCGGCACGTGGGGACGGGGTGGGTGTCCGCGCTGAGCCAACGCAGCAGCGCCGTCCCGCTGCTGTGCCCGCAGGTGTCGATCCAGTTGCCCACGCCGGGGTCGGATTCGGCGACGACGATGCGCAGTGTGCCGTCGCCGTCGAGGCGGGCGGTGTGCTTGTTGACCGTGATCCGCCTGCTGTTGTCGAGTGACTCCATCCACCAGTTGTCCAGCTGGAAGTTCCAGTAGCGGCAGTCGGGTACCTCGGTCTCGATCAGCCACGCCTGACCGGGTTCCAGCGCCCAGTAACCGTGCAGGTAGCAGATCTCCGGGTCGCCGCCCGCGCGCTGGAACATGTCCTGGCCGAAGTCGACCAGCTCGTTGGGGCGGGCCATGAACATCTCGGTCCAGCCCGCGAACGTGCCCGCGGTGCCGTGCACCGCGAGCGCGGTTCGCTGCAACGCTTTGGCGATAAATTCCGGGGTGAGTTCGCCCGGCTGGTCGGGCCCACCGATCCGTTCGATGTCCCAGTGGCCGGGCGTCTCGTGTGCCCGGTCCAGGTAGGTCTGGCGCACCACCAGGCCCGTCGAGTCGGGCGCCAGGGGCAGCCAGTTCCGCCCCTGCCGTGCCTGGCTGGCGATGATCTCGATGGTGCCGTCCGGCTCGGGAACCAGGTCGGCGTCGCTCAACTCGCCGGTGGAAGCCATGGTGCCGTCGGTGGCGTAGCGGTTGGCCTTGGAGCCGATGGAGAAATACGCGATCGTGCCGCGCGTGCCGGTGATCCGGTAGTCGCGGTCACCGCGGATGTTCGCCGACAGGTACACGTTGTCCGGGTTGTCCGCGCCGATCTTCACCAGGTCGAGCTGGTGCAGCCGGGGGAAGTCGGGGTCGGCGTTGTCCACGCAGGAGTACAGCATCTCGCGGGTCAGCCTGGTCAGGTAGCGAACCCCCTCCGCTCGGTCCAGCGGGGTGCGCGGGGCGGATTCGGAGTGCAGCACCTCCCCGGCCCTCTCCAGCGCCCGGCAGAACTCGGACCAGGCCTGCACGGGATCGGTCACGACGCTCCTTCCATAGGTGTAACATGTTCTACTTCATTACGGTAGCGGAACCCGGGCACCGTTCACGACCCCCGGAGCACCCCCGTCTCCCGCAGCCGCGCCAGCACCTCCTCGGCAGCTTGCTCGGCCGTGAGCGCGGTGGTGTCCAAGCGGATCTCGGGCCGTTCCGGCGGTTCGTACGGCGAGTCGATCCCGGTGAAGTTGGCCAGTTCCCCGCGACGTGCCCTGGCGTAGAGTCCCTTCGGGTCGCGGCGTTCGACGTGCTCCAGTGGCGCATCCACGTGCACCTCGCAGAACTCGCCCGGTTCGACGAGCCCCCGTGCGAGCGCCCGCTCCTGGCGGAACGGCGAGATGAACGAGGCCAGCACGATCAATCCGGCATCCACCATCAGCGCGGCCACCTCGCCGATCCGGCGGATGTTCTCCACCCGGTCGGCGTCGGTGAAACCGAGATCCTTGTTCAACCCGTGCCGCACGTTGTCCCCGTCCAGCAGGAACGTGTGCCTGCCCTGCGCGTGCAGCGCCTTCTCCACCAGATCGGCGATCGTGGACTTGCCAGCGCCGGACAGGCCGGTGAACCACACCACACACGGGCGGTGTCCGTTGCGGGCGCTGCGAGCGTTCTTGTCCACCGTGACTGACTGCCAGCGCACGGTCGCCGACCGCCGCAGCGCGAAATCGATCATCCCGGCGCCCGCCGTGGCGTTGCCGAGCCGGTCCAGCACGATGAACGAGCCGAGCTCGCTCGCGGTCCGGTACGGCTCGTAGGCCACCTCGGTGTCTAGGTGCACGTTCGCCACCGCGATCTCGTCGCGTCGCAGCGTCCGTGCCGGGAGGTGGTTGCCGGAATCGACGTCGACGCGGTACTTCGGCGTCTCCACGGTGAGCCCGACGGTGCTCGCCCCCAGCTTGGCCAGGTACTGCCTGCCGGGCAGCATCTCGCGCTCGTCCAGCCATACCAGGTGTGCCTGGAAGGCGGTCGCGGTATCCACCGGATCCCCGGCCGCCGCCAGCACATCACCCCGGCTGACGTCGACGTCATCGTCCAGCATCACGGTCGTCGCCATGCCGCGGGTGGCCTCGTCCAGATCACCGTCCATGGTGACTATTCGGCCCACAGTGGCCTCGATGTTGCCAGGGGCGACGCGGACGCGGTCGCCCCGTCGCAGGCGTCCGCGCACCACCTGCCCGGAGTATCCCCGGAACCCGGGTTCCGGGCGGTTCACCCACTGCACAAGGAACCGCGCAGGCCCGCCGGAAGCGGCGGCAGGCTCCACCGACTCCAGCCAGCCGAGCAGGGTCGGACCGCCGTACCAGGGTGTCGCGTCGCTGCGCGCGGTCACGTTGTCGCCGTGCACGGCCGAGGTCGGGATGCAGGTGACGTCGTCGAGCCCGATGCCCGCTGCGAACTCCCGGAACTGGCCGCTGATCTTTTCGAACACCGATCGGGAGTAGCCGACCAGGTCCAGTTTGTTCACCGCGAGCGCAACATGCCGGATACCGAGCAACGCGAGCAGCCGGGCGTGCCTGCGGGTCTGCGTCAGCACACCAGTGCGGGCATCGAGCAGCACGACGGCGGCCTCGGCGTTCGACGCGCCGGTCACCATGTTGCGGGTGTACTGCTCGTGCCCCGGCGTGTCGGCGACGACGAACCGCCTGCGTTCGGTGGCGAAGAACCGGTAGGCCACGTCGATGGTGATGCCCTGCTCGCGCTCGGCCGCCAGCCCGTCCACCAGCAGTGCGAAATCCAGCTCGCCGCCGCGGGTGCCCGCCCGCCGGGAATCGGCCTCCAGCGCGGCGAGGTGGTCGCTGGGCAGCAGCTTCGATTCGTACAGCAACCTGCCGATCAGGGTGCTCTTGCCGTCGTCGACGCTGCCGCAGGTGAGGAACCGGAGCTCGTCGGTGTGGTGCTGCCGTCGTGTGCGCGCGGCCGCCGGTGTGGATGCCGTCATCAGAAGTACCCTTCCTGCTTCTTGCGCTCCATCGAGCCGGCCCGGTCGTGATCGATCACGCGGCCGTGCCGCTCGGAGGTGGTGGTGGCGCGCATCTCCGCGATGATCTCGGGCACGGTGGTGGCGTCGCTGCATACCGCCCCGGTCAGCGGGTAGCAGCCGAGCGTGCGGAACCGGACGGTGCGTAGCTGGGGTTCCTCTCCGGCGTCCAGCGGCATCCGGTCGTCGTCGACCATGATCAGCACCCCGTCCCGCTCCACCACCGGGCGCTCGGCGGCGAAGTACAGCGGCACGATCGGGATCCGCTCGCGCTCGATGTAGTACCACACGTCCAGCTCGGTCCAGTTGGACAACGGGAACACGCGGATGCTCTCGCCCGGCCCGGTGCGCGCGTTGTACAGCCGCCACAGTTCCGGTCGCTGGTGGCGCGCGTCCCACCGGTGACCTGCGTTGCGGAAGGAGAACACGCGCTCCTTGGCCCGGGAGGCCTCCTCATCCCGGCGCGCGCCGCCGAAGGCGAGATCGAAACGGTGCTCCTCCATCGCCTGCCGCAGCCCCTGCGTCTTCCACAGATCGGTGTGCGTAGCCGAGCCGTGGTCGAACGGGTTGATACCCGCCGCGACGCATTCCGGGTTCCGGTGAACGATCAGTTCCATGCCCATATTCCGCGCGGTGGCGTCCCGGAAGACGATCATCTCCCGGAACTTCCAAGTGGTGTCCACATGCAACAGGGGAAACGGCGGCAGGCTCGGGTAGAAGGCCTTGCGCGCCAGGTGCAGCAGCACCGAGCTGTCCTTGCCGATGGAGTAGAGCAGCACCGGACGCTCGCTCTCGGCGGCCGCCTCGCGGAAGATGTCGATGCTCTCGGCCTCCAGCCGATCCAGGTGCGCGCGCCTCATGCCGCCCTCGCGAGCTCGTCGAGCAGCGTCGAAGCCAGCTCAGGGCGGCAGACCAGCAGGTCCGGGAGGGTGGGGTCGGGGTTGTTGTAGGTCAGCGCGCTGCCGTCGAGCCGGGAGGTGTGCAGGCCCGCGGCGCGGGCGACCGCCACCGGGGCCGCGGAGTCCCACTCGTACTGGCCACCGCCGTGCACGTACGCGTCGGCCGCGCCGCGCAGGACGGCCGCCACCTTGGCACCCGCGCTGCCCATCGGCACCAGCTCGGCGCCCAGCGCGGCAGCCAGCCGGTGGGCCCGCGCGGGCGGTCGGGTGCGGCTGACGGCAATGCGCACCGCGCCGTTACGCGCCGGGGGATAGACCGGAGGTGCGTGCGTGGTGTAGGTGCGTCGCAGGTCGGGCAGCGCCACCGCACCCGCAACCAGTTCGCCCGCCTGCCACAGGGCCACGTGAACCGCCCAGTCGGAGCGCCCCGGCTCACCGAACTCGCGCGTGCCGTCCAGCGGGTCGACGATCCAGACCCGCTCGGCGGTATGGCGGGCATCGCCGTCCGGCTCCTCCTCCGACAGCAGCGCATCGGCCGGCCTGCGGCGGCGCAGCTCGCGGGTGAGCAACCGGGCGGCCGCGCGGTCGCCGCGGCCCCCCAGCCGTTCGGGGTCACGCGTGGTGGCCCGGATTCCGAGCAGCACCCGACCCGCCCGTCTCGCGAGGCGCCGGGCGAGCGCGGCATCCGGTCCGTTCATGAGCGCAACCGTAGCGGCAAACTGAACAATGTTCAATACCTGTACTGAACAGTGTTCGGCGAGCTGAGATAGGGTGTTCGGCATGGAGGGGACGACCGGAAGGGCCACCACGGCCTGGGGTGACGCGCAGGGACGCAGGCGCGACATCCTGGCCTCGGCCGAACGCCTGCTGGAACAGTCCGGATACGCGGGCCTGACCATGCGTGCGATCGCCGCGGGCGCGGGTGTCAGCTCCGGAACCGTGTACCAGTACTTCAGCGGCAAGGAGGACGTGTTCGTCGCGCTGACGACCCGGCGGCTCGAACAGCTCCAGGCCACGCTGGCTGGCGCGGACCGCCACGCCGGTGTCTCCGGCGTGCTGCGCGAGATCGTGCCGCAGGTCACCGAGCTGTGGCGGCGGCTAGGTCGCTCGGCCTCGCAGTGGGAGGCGAGCGCGCTGGCAGGTGGCGAGGACAGCCGGGGCGTGGTGACCTCGGCGGCGGCCTACCAGGACACGCTGCGAGCGCTCGCGGATGCGCTGCGCGAGGCGGCGGAGGCATCCGGGCAGCAACTCGTCGACGATCCCGCGCTGCCGCACTGGGTGTGGGACTCGCTCATCGGCCTCGCGGACGACCTGCTGCTCGGCGGGGCCCGGCAGAACAACATCAGCCGTAGGCGCCTGATCGAGTTCGCCAGCAACGCGATCGAACGCGGCATCGTGGCGCAGCCGTCGCGCTGAGTCGTTCCGGAAAGGGTAGCCAAGGGTGGCATCGCGATCGAGAACATGTTCTTGTCGCCGCCCCGCCGGTGCGAGAAGGTGGGTGCATGGACCTGACGACCCTGGAAGAGATCCGCAGCCTGAAGTACCGCTACTTGCGCTGCGTGGACCTGAAACGCTGGGACGAGCTCGCCGAGGTGTTCACCGCCGACGCCGTGGCCAACTACGGAACGAGGGCGGTCGGCGAGCCGATCGCGCTGACCGGCCGCGACGAGATCCTCGGCTACCTGCGGGAGAACCTCGGCCCGGAGATCACCACGGTGCACTTCGCCGGACACCCGGAAATCACCGTGGACGGGGATACGGCCAGCGGCCGGTGGTGCTTCGAAGATACCGTCATCGCCGCCGAGTACCGCATGCTCATCCGAGGTGCGGCGTACTATGAGGACACCTACCGGCGGTGCACCGACGGGGCGTGGCGTATCGCGAGCACCGGATACGAGCGGATCTACGAGTACATGCACTCGCTGGACGACCTGCCGAGCCTGCGCTTCACGACCACCCGGTGGACCGCTCCCGCGGCGACGTGACCACGCCGTTCGATTGACCCCTGCTAGAACCAGTTCTAGCATGCTGGTCGGCAGTGGAACCGTGCCCCGAGGAGCCGCGCATGATGCTGAACGGGAAAGTTGTGGTGATCTCCGGCGTCGGACCGGGCCTCGGGCGCGGTATCGCGATGCAGTGCGCGCGAGCTGGTGCCGACGTCGTGCTCGCGGCCCGCACCGAGTCCCGGTTGTCCGATGTGGCCAAAGAGGTATCGGCGACCGGCCGGCGAGCTGTCACCGTGCCCACCGACATTACCGATGACACCGCTTGCGAGCACCTGGTCGCGGCCAGCCTCGACGCGTTCGGTCGGATCGACGGGCTGGTCAACAACGCGTTCGCGATGCCGCCGCTGACCGACCTGGCCACCGTCGAGCTGGACGAGGTGCGCCGGTCATTCGAGACCAATGTGGTCGCCGCGTTGCGGCTCACCCGGCTGTTCGCCCCAGAATTGTCCGGCGCCGCCGGGTCGGTCGTGATGATCAACTCGGCGGTGCTGCGGCACTCGCGGCGCACCTTCGGCGCGTACAAGATGGCCAAGGCCAGCCTGCTCGCGCTCGCGCAGAGCCTGTCCACCGAGCTCGGCCCGCGCGGCGTGCGGGTGAACTCGGTCGCCCCTGGCTACATCTGGGCCGACAACCTCGAGTGGTATTTCGACTATCTCGCTGGCCAGCGCGGGGTGTCACCCGCCGAGATCTACGAGGAAGCCGCCAGTACCGTGGACCTGCGCAGGTTGCCGGAGCCCGGGGAGATCGCCGACGCGGTGACGTTCCTGCTGTCGCCGATGGCACGCGCGATCACCGGCCAGTGCCTCGACGTCAACGGCGGCGAGTACCACCACTGACCGGCACCGACGGCACCAGTGGACTCCGGCCGCGATCACCCCGCGGTGTCGCTGCCGTGCGGTCAGACCGATTCCTTGCGGTCGAGCCGCATCGGGATCAGGTGCGTTCGCGGGGCGAGGTCGTTGTCCAGCAGCAGGTTCACCGCCGCCTTGCCGAGCTCGTAGTGCGGCAGGACCACCGAGCTCAGCGGCGGGCGTAGCCAGGAGGCCAGTGCCGAGTCGTCGAACGACACCACGGCCACGTCACCGGGAACGCGCCTGCCGCGTTCCTGTAGCGCCTGGTAGGCGCCGAAGGCCACCCGGTCGTTGGCGCAGATGAGCGATCCCGGGTGCTGTCCGGAATCCAGCAGGTTCGCCACCGCCTCGTAGCCGTACTCCGGCTCCCAAGCGCACTCGACGTACCCGGTGATCCCGGCCCCGGCCGCCGCGAGGACCTCCTCAGCGCCGTCCATGCGCAGGCACCCGGCGTAGATGCCGTCCGGGGCGTCTGGTGTGCGGTGGCGGGCACCGATCGCGTAGACCCTCTCGGTGCGCCCGGCCTCGACCAGCGCGCGGGCCGCCTCGCGGCCGCCCTCCAGTTCGTCCGGCAGTACCACGGGGCCCTCGAAACTGTCGTTGATGCAGTTGAGCAGCACCACGGGGCAGCTGCCGAGGTTCGGCGGCAGCCGCGCCTGTCGCGTGTACATCACGGCGTACACCAGCGCGTCTACCTGCCGGTCCAACATCTCGTCGATCAGCTGACTCTCGACGTCCGGGTTCCCCGCGGTCTCGGCCACGAACAACAACCGGCCACCTGCGTGTGCAGCCTCGATGGCGCCACGGATGACTTGACCGGCGTACTGGGTGGTGGCGATCGTGTCGGAGACCAGCCCGATGGTGTTGGTGACCTGGGTGCGCAGGCTCCGTGCCGTGATGTTGGGTCGGTAGCCGAGCCGTTCGGCGGCGTCCAGCACCCGGTGCTGCGCGTCTGTCGAGATCCGCATGTCGGTGCGGCCGGACAGCACGAACGACGCCGTCGTGCGGGAGACACCGGCGGTGCGCGCGACCTCGGCGAGGGTGACGCGTGCGGTAGCCATGCGCTCTCCTTTGCCTGGCCGGATGGGATCGACACTCGCCAATCCCCGGCGGGTCGTCAAGTCGATTCTCACTCCAGGGGTTGACACCGGTGTGAGTGAGGGCACATCCTTTGTGCTAATTCGGTTTAGCAACGAAGGTACACCGTGGTGATCCACCCAGCCGGGGGATGGGGTGCGCGGGCCGCTCCGGCGTGCCTTCGCGGTGTCGGTGCTGGTGAAAGGACCGCGTTCATGGCCATCGTGAGCTACGACAAGGTGACCCGGACCTACCCTGGTGCGGATCGCCCCGCGGTGGACGGCCTCCACCTCGATATCGACGACGGCGAGTTCCTCGTCCTCGTCGGCCCCTCCGGCTGCGGCAAGTCCACCAGCCTGCGCATGCTCGCCGGGTTGGAGGACGTCGACGCCGGAACGATCTTCATCGGCGACACCGATGTCACGGACCTGCCACCTAAGGATCGCGACATCGCCATGGTGTTCCAGAATTATGCGCTCTACCCGCACATGTCGGTGGCCGACAACATGGGATTCGCGCTCAAGATCGCCAAAGTGCCCACCGAGGAGCGTCACCGCCGCGTCCTCGAGGCGGCGAGGCTGCTCGACCTGGAGGACTACCTGGACCGCAAACCCAAGGCGCTGTCCGGCGGGCAGCGGCAACGGGTCGCGATGGGTAGGGCGATCGTCCGCCAACCACGGGTTTTCCTGATGGACGAGCCGCTGTCCAACCTGGATGCGAAGCTGCGGGTGCAGACTAGGACGCAGATCGCATCGCTGCAACGCCGACTGGCAGTCACCACGGTCTACGTCACCCACGACCAGGTGGAGGCGATGACCATGGGCGACCGGGTTGCGGTGCTCGACGACGGGGTGCTGCAACAGTGCGCCCCGCCGCGGGAGCTGTACGACCGGCCGGCGAACGTGTTCGTGGCCGGGTTCATCGGCTCACCCCGGATGAACCTCGGGCAGTTCCGCCTCACTGGCGACGTCGCCGAGCGTGGCGCCGCCCGGGTCCCGATCGGCAGGGTGGCGAGGCACGCGGCGGCCGCAGAGGGCGCCACGACCGTGACCGTGGGCGTGCGCCCCGAGGCGCTGGAGCTCACCGGCTCGGGCGACGGGGCGTTCCCTGCCGAGGTGACCCTGGTGGAGGAGCTCGGCTCGGACGCCTACTGTCACGCCGTCCTCGACGACCCGGCCGAGCCGATGGAGCTCATCGCCCGGCTCGATCCCCGTGCCGTACCGGCCGCTGGGCAACGGGTGCACCTGCGGATACGCCCTGAGGAGGTGCACGTGTTCTCCCCGACCACAGGGGACCGCCTCGGCGGCTGACGGCCCCGCGCATCGCACGGGCCGCGGGTACGCGACCACGCCCGCACGCGCCCGATACCCGCCCCACCGCGCGCATCCGCGGGGATGCGCGCCCGACGTAAGGAGACATCGGTGATCAGCAGGACATTCCGGCGAACCGCGGGCGCGGTGACAGCGACGCTGGCGGTCACACTGGCGGCCTGCGGCCCAGCTGGCGAGGGCGGTAACGGCGACGGCCAGCCGGAGGCAGGGGAGTTCGAGGGCCGTGGCCCGATCAACTACGTGGCAGGCCGGGACGTGACCGGCACGATGCAGGACATCATCGACGAGTGGAACGCCGAGAACCCCGACGAGGAGGTCACCTACGTCGAGCTGCCCGAGGACCCGGATTCGCAGCGGCAACAGATCATCCAGAACGCCCAGACACAAGCCGACACCTACGGCGTGATCAACGTCGACAATGTCTGGACCGCCGAGTTCGCCGCCAACCAGTGGCTCGAACCGCTGCCGGAGGACGAGTTCCCGGTCGACGAGATGCTCGAACCGGTGGCCGAGACCGCCCGCTACCAGGACCAGATGTACACCGTCCCGTTCTGGACCGACGCCGGGTTGCTGTACTACCGCACCGATCTGCTCGACGAGGCAGGTATCGACGAGCCACCGGCGACCTGGACCGAGCTCGAGCAGCAGTGCGATCAGGTGCTGCGACTTCCCGAAGCCGACGGCGTTTCCTGCTACGCCGGGCAGTTCGAGAAGTACGAAGGGCTGACGGTGAACTTCGCCGAGGCCGTGCAGTCCGCGGGTGGCGCCGTCACCGGTGAGGACGGCACCCCCACGGTGGACACCGCCGAGGCGAGGGAAGGCTTGCGGTTCCTCGTCGAAGGGTTCGAATCCGGACTGATCCCCGAAGCCGCGATCACTTACCAGGAAGAGGAAGGGCGGCAGGCATTCCAGGACGGCAACCTGTTGTTCCACCGCCAGTGGCCGTACCAGTACGCGCTGGCCAGCGCCGACGACGGCTCCAGCGACGTCGCGGGGGCGTTCGATGTCGCCCCGTTGCCCGGCGCAGACGGCCCCGGCTCGTCCAGCCTGGGCGGCTGGAACCTCGGCGTCTCGGTGTTCGCCGAGAACAAGGCCACTGCGCTGGACTTCGTCAAGTACATGACCAGCAAGGAGAACCAGCGGCGCAACCTCGAGGACGCCACGTTGGCCCCGGCCTACGCCGAGCTGTATGAGGACCCCGAGCTGGTCGAGGAGTTCCCCTACCTGCCGGAGCTGCGGGAATCCATCGAGAGCGCGGTGCCGCGGCCGAAGGTGGTGCGCTACGGCGACGCCACCGCCGCCATCCAGGACTACGCCTATGCCGCGATCACCGGTGACGCCGACCCGGAGCAGGCCCTTTCCGGCTTGCAGGAGCGGCTCGAGGAGATCACCGGTGGGCAGTGAGACGACCGTACGGCGGCCTCACCCGGCCCGGACGGCCGAACCGTCCGGGCCGGGTGAACCGGGGCGCACCGCGCGCAAGCGCCGGTCGGAGTCGATGCGGCTCGGCACCCTCCTGATCGCTCCCACTGTGCTGGTGCTGGCGGTCGTGGTGGCTTTCCCCACCCTGGACGCGATCCGGATGTCGCTGTTCGGCCAACCAGGGCTGGACCCCGACACCGGGTTCGTCAGCGACACCGAGCCGTTCGTCGGCCTCGATAACTACGCGACGATCCTGACCGACGCGGGCGCGCGCTTCTGGAACGCCTTCGCCAACACGGTGTTCTTCACCATCACCTCCGTGGCGCTGGAGGCGGTGATCGGGGTGTGCATGGCGCTGATCATGCATCAGGCGCTGCGTGGCCGCGCGCTGGTGCGGGCCAGCATCCTCATCCCGTGGGCCATCCCCACCGCGATCGTCGCGCTGCTGTGGCGGTGGATCTTCAACGCCGACGGGATCGCCAACGCGCTGCTGCCTGGCCGCGTGCTGTGGACCACCGAAGGGATCCAGGCCATGGTGGCGGTGATCGTCGCCGACGTCTGGAAGACCGCGCCGTTCGTAGGGCTGCTGGTGCTCGCCGGGTTGCAGCTCATCCCGAGGGAGACACACGAGGCGGCCAAGGTCGACGGGGCTGGTGCCTGGCGGCGCTTCTGGAGCATCACCCTGCCGCTGGTGAAGCCCGCCCTGCTGGTGGCGTTGCTGTTCCGCATCCTCGACGCGCTACGCGTGTTCGACATGCCGTACGTCCTTATCGGACCGAGAAAGTCTTCCGTCGAGACGCTGTCCATGCTTGCCCACGACGAGGCATCCAACGTGCGGTTCGGTTCCGGCGCAGCCTACGCGGTGCTGTTGTTCCTGTTCGTGGTCCTGGTGGCTTTCGCGTTCGTCAAGCTGCTCGGCGCCGATGTGGTCGGTGACGCCGAGCCGAGGCCGACCAGGCGCGCCCGAAGGAAGGCACGCGCCCCGCGGCGGGCAGAAGGGAGCGAGCCATGACGATGCTCGCCCGACCCGAGACGCCCCGGCACGCCCCGACAAGCGCGCCCGTCCCGAACAGGAGGCGGAAGCAGCGACGGTGGCCGCTGCGGCTCGCGGTGACCGGGGTGGTGGTGTTCTGTCTCGCCCCGTTCTTCTGGATGGTGGTCTCCAGCCTGCGGCGTTCGGCCGACATCTTCGACAAGACGCCGGTCCCCACACCGGTGTCGCTGGAGAACTACGCGGCGGTGTTGCACCCCTCGCAGGGGTTCCTGCGGTCGCTGCTGAACAGCCTGATCGTGGCGGGAACCACCACCGTGCTGGCGCTGGTGATCGCCACGCTCACGGCGTATGCGATGGCGCGGCTGGACTTTCCGTTCAAGCGGCTCGTGCTCACCGCGATTATCGCGACCTGCATGTTCCCGGTGGTCTCGATCGTGGTTCCGCTGCTGAAGCTATTCACCAGCTGGGGCTGGATCAACACCTACCAGGCGCTGATCGTGCCCAGCATGTCGTTCGCGTTGCCGCTGGCGGTGTGGATCCTGACGGCGTTCTTCCGGCAGATCCCCGCCGAGCTCGAACAGGCGGCGATGATCGACGGCTGCACCCGGAGCCAGGCCTTCCGGAAGGTGATCTTGCCGCTGGCCGCGCCCGGGGTGTTCACCACCGCGATCATCACGTTCATCACCGCGTGGAACGAGTTCATCATCGCGCTGACCATGACCAACCGCGCGTCGATGGAGACCGCCCCGGTGGCGATCTCGAAGTTCGTCGGGGCGACCGAGTTCGAGATCCCCTTCGGCAGCCAGATGGCCGCCGGCGTGGTGGTCACCGTCCCCCTCGTCGTGCTGGTGGTGGTGTTCCAGCGCCGGATCGTCGACGGGCTGACGGCGGGTGCGGTCAAGTAATCCGGATCCGTGCCGAGCAGGCACGGCAGTCAAGGAAGGAAACACGTGTCCATGGAGCACAGCGCGCCCGACGGCGTGACGCGGTCACCGTGGTGGCGTACCGCGGTCGTTTACCAGGTGTATCTGCGCAGCTTCGCCGACGCCGACGGCGACGGCATCGGCGACCTGGCTGGGCTGCGGTCCCGGCTGGACCACCTCGCCGACCTCGGTGTGGACGGGATCTGGCTTAACCCCTGCTACCCCTCCCCGCAGGTGGATCACGGCTACGACGTGGCCGACTACACCGGCATCGACCCGGTCTACGGGGACCTGGCGGAGTTCGACGAGCTGGTGGCCGCCGCCCACCGGCGCGGGCTGGCGGTGCTGATGGACCTCGTCCCGAACCATTGCTCGACCGAGCACCCGTGGTTCCGCGAGGCATTGGCTGCCGGTCCCGGATCGGCCGAGCGGGAGCGGTTCCTGTTCCGCGACGGCAAGGGCGAGCGCGGCGAACTGCCGCCGAACAACTGGCAATCCTGCTTCGGCGGTCCGGCGTGGACGCGGGTGACCGAGCCGGACGGTAGTCCCGGCCAGTGGTACCTGAACTTCTTCGACTCCACGCAGGCGGATTTCAACTGGCGTCACCCGGATGTGGTGGCGCTGTTCGACGAGGTGTTGCGGTTCTGGTTCGACCGCGGTGTGGACGGGTTCCGGATCGACGTGGCACACGGGCTCGTCAAACATCCCGCGTTGCCGGACTGGCACGGCACCGGCTACAACACGCTCGGTTGGGACCGGCCCGAGGTGCACGAGATCCACCGCCGGTGGCGGCGGATCACCGAGTCCTACGCGCCCGAGCGGGAGCTGACGCTGGTCGGGGAGGTGTGGGTGCCCACGGTGGAGGCGCTGGCCGCCTACCTGCGCCCCGACGAGCTGCCGCAGGCGTTCTTCTTCGACCTGCTCGAACAGCCGTGGCACGCGGTTGCCTGGCGTGGCTCGATCGACAGGGCCTTCACCGAGATCGGCGCCACCGGCGCCACCATCACCTGGACGCTGGCCAGCCACGACGTGCACCGGGCGGTGACCCGCTACGGCATCGTGCGTCCCGAGGAGCTGCCGGAGGGTGTCGACCCGAACGTCGAACGGATCCGGCCGAAGGGCGATGTGGACACAGTCCTCGGTGAGCGTCGGGCGCGGGCGGCGGCCCTGGTGCTGCTGGCGCTGCCCGGCTCGCAGTACCTGTACCAGGGCGAGGAGCTGGGGCTTCCTGAGGTGTCGGATCTGCCTGAGCACGCTCGGCAGGACCCCGGCTGGATCCGCACCGGCGGGGCGGATCCGGGCAGGGACGGCTGCCGGGTTCCGCTGCCGTGGACCGCGGAGGCGCCCAGCTTCGGGTTCTCCCCGCCTGCGGCGGCCGAGCCGTGGCTGCCGCAACCGGAGTGGTTCGCCAAGTACGCCGTGTCCGAGCAGCTGGGTGATGCGAACTCCACCCTGGAGCTGCACCGCGCGGCGCTGCGGCTGCGGCGAGGGATCCCCGGCTTCACCGGCGACGAGTTCCGCTGGATGGATGCGCCAAGGGACGTGTTGTTCTTCGCGCGTGGCGGCGATGTGGCCTGCGCGCTCAACTTCGGCGGTGAGTCGTTCCCGCTGCCGCCCGGCGCCGAGGTGTTGCTCTCCAGCGCGCCGGTGCGTGAGGGGCACCTGCCTGCGGATACCGCCGTATGGCTTCGGATGGAGATGATGACGAAGGGTGGTGGATGATGTCGACACGACGACGATCGATCGCCGCGGCGCTGGCAGCGCTGCTGGCGACGCTGCTGGTGATGTTGCTGGCGCCTGCGGGATCCCTTGGAGCGCCCGATTCGGACAGTCCCGCGCTGGAACGTTCGCGAGCCAACGATCACCAGGTGCGGGCGTGGTCGAAGGACGCGGTGATCTACGAGGTGAACGTCCGGCAGTACACCGAGGAAGGCACGTTCGAGGCCTTCGCCGAGCACCTGCCCCGGTTGGAGGAGCTCGGTGTGGACATCCTGTGGTTCATGCCGATCCATCCCATCGGGGAGGAGAACCGCAAGGGCACGCTGGGGTCGTACTACTCGGTGCGGGACTACCGGGGCGTCAACCCCGAATTCGGTACCAAGGAAGACTTCGGTGACCTCGTCGAGCAGGCCAAGGACAGGGGTTTCAAGGTCATGATGGACTTCGTGCCCAACCACACGGCGTGGGACCACCCGTGGGTGGCGGAGAACCCTGACTGGTACATGCAGGACGAGGCCGGCGAGATCGTCCACCCGCCGGGTACCGACTGGACCGACGTCGCCCAGGTGGACTGGGACAACCGCGAACTGCGCGCGGCGCTGATCGACGCCATGCGCTACTGGGTTCGGGAGTTCGACATCGACGGCTACCGGGTGGACTTCGTCGGCGGGGTGCCGGACGACTTCTCGCGGCAGGCGCGCAAGGCGCTCGACCGGATCAAGCCGGTGTTCATGCTGGCCGAGGACGAGCAGAAGACCCACCTGCTCAAGCGCGACTACCACGCGAACTACGCGTGGTGGCTGTTCCACACCATGACGCAGGTGGCAGGCGGTGAGGCCAGCGCGGGCGACGTGCGGGAGTACGTCGACTGGATGCAGGACACCTACCCGAAGGGTGGCTACCCGATGACGTTCACCAGCAACCACGACGAGAACTCGTGGAACGGCACGACCAGGGAACTGTTCGGTGAGGCCGAGCACACCATGGCGGTGCTGACGTTCGCGTTGCCGGGGATGCCACTGATCTACTCGGGGCAGGAAGCGGGGCTCGACCACCGCCTCGAGTTCTTCGAGAAGGACGAGATCTCCTGGGACGACCTGTCGATGCAGGACTTCTACGAGCAGCTGGTCGACCTGAAGAAGGGCAACGAGGCGCTGTGGAACGGCATCGACGGCGGACCGGCGGAGTTCCTGCCCGCCTCGGACCCGGACACGCTGGCGTTCCAGCGGGAGAAGGGCGACAACCGGGTCGTGGTGGTGATGAACCTGTCCGGCGAGGCCTCCTCGTCGACCGTGCGGGCCGCCGACGCCGCCGGATACTACGAGGACTACTTCGCGGGTGAGCCGTTCCAACTCGGAGCCGAGCACAGCTTCGAGTTGGACGCCTGGGAGTACCGGGTATTGGTCCGGTAGCCGGATATCCCCGGGGGAGGGGAGGCCCCCGGGGTCACCGGTCTCAGTGCAGCGCGTCCTCCAACGGGGTGTAGGTCAGTGCGTGCGCGGTGGCGACGGGTTCGTTGACCAGCGCGCCCTGGTGGGTGTTGAGGCCTTTGGCGAGGTTGGCGTCGGCGCGGCACGCGGTGTGCCAGCCGTGCTCGGCGATCTGGATGACGTACGGCAGGGTCACGTTGGTCAGCCCGTAGGTGGAGGTGCGCGGTACGGCGCCTGGCATGTTCGCCACGCAGTAGAACACCGAGTTGTGCACCCGGTAGGTGGGCTCGTCGTGGGTGGTCGGTCGGGAGTCGGCGAAGCAGCCGCCCTGGTCGATGGAGATGTCGACGAGCACGCTGCCCGGCTTCATCCGCTCGACCAGCTCGTTGCTGATCAACTTCGGTGCCTTCGCGCCAGGTACCAGGACCGCGCCGACCACCATGTCGGCTTCCAGCGCGGCCTGCTCCAGCGCCAGCGAGTTGGAGGTCACGGTGCGGATGCGGCCGCCGAACTCGTGGTCGATCTCGCGGAGCTTATCCACGTTGGTGTCCAGGATCTCCACGTCGGCACCGAGTCCCAGCGCCATGCGGGCGGCGTTGAGGCCCGCCACGCCGCCGCCGATGACCACGACCCGGGCCGGGTGCACGCCGGGGATCCCGCCGGGCAGGATGCCGCGCCCGCCGCTGGGCCGCATCAGGGCGTGCGCCCCGACCTGCGGGGCGAGCCTGCCAGCCACCTCCGACATCGGGGCGAGCAGCGGCAATGCCCCGGACGGTAGCTGCACCGTCTCGTAGGCGATCGCGGTGGTGCCCGCGTCGAGCAGCCGCTCCGTCAGCGCGCGGTCGGCGGCGAGGTGCAGGTAGGTGAACAGCACCTGGTCGCTGCGCAGCAGGGGGTACTCGTCGGCGATCGGTTCCTTCACCTTCAGGACCAGCTCGCCCACCGACCAGGTCTCTTCCGCGGTGGCCAGGACCTTGGCCCCTGCTGCCAGGTACTCGTCGTCGGCGATGGACGAGCCGAGCCCGGCCTCGCACTGGACGAACACCTCGTGACCGCGTTCGGTCAGCTCGCGGACCCCGGCCGGGGTCAGCGCGACCCGGTACTCGTGCTTCTTCGTCTCGCGGGGAACGGCGATGCGCACAACGATCTCCCAAGTTCGTTCCGTGGTGTACTTGACACCACGATGAACCTGCCCAGGCCCCGTGTCATCGTGTTGCCTCGACAATGTTCACCGTGATCGGTGGTTGTGACGGAACAATACGGTCCCCGGGATGGTGATCAGGACCAGCGCAGCGTGATCAGCTGCACCAGCAGCGCCAGCCGGGTGTCGGCGTCGGCGAGGTCCAGCTCCGTCAGGGCCAGTAGTTTGCGCATCCGGTATCGCAGGGTGTTCGGGTGGATGCTCAGGTCGCGGGCGGCGGCGCGGGGATCGCCCTGGTGGCGCAGCCAGGCGTAGAGGGTGTCGACGTAGTCGGTGTTCCTGCTCGCGTCGTGTTCGCGCAGCACCTGCAGCGGGCCAAGCGCCACCGCCCCCGTGCCTGCCGTGGCGGTACCGGCGCGGTGCAGCGCCAGCGCGGTCCACACGTCCTCGAAACCGGTCACCGCGTCGGCGACCAGCCCGGCCCGTACCAGGCCGAGCGCTTCCTCGGCCTCGGCTCGCGAGCGCGCCAGCTCGCCGACCGCTGCCGCGGTGCCCGCCGCCGCGTGCAGCCACCCTTGCGCGCAGCCGGGCTCGGCGGCCAGCTCCTCCCGCAGCGCCGCCCAGCCACCCGCGCCGCCGGTGTCGGGCACTACCAGGTACAGCAGCCCGCCGAACTCGGTCGCCCTACTCTGGTTGCCGATCCCCGAGGACAGCCGCTCCAGCAGCGCCAGCCGCAGCCCTTCGGCGTCGAGCTCCCGGTCGGCGTCCTCGTGGCTGCCGCCGGTGGCCACCGCCACCACGCGGTGGTCCACCTCGGCCAGCCCCAGTTCGGCCAGCGCCCGGCGCGGGCTGGCCCTGCCCTCCAGCACCGCCCGCAGCAGTTCGGCGTTGGCGTGCCGCTGGGTGTTGGCGTGGGCGCGCCTGCGCAGCAGGTGCACCGCGACCACAGGTGCGGCGTCGGCGAAGGCCGCCGCGCGCTCCTCGGAGACCGGCCCGTCGACCACCGCCCACATGGAGCCGAGCAGCTCGCCGCCCATCCGGATCGGCACGATCAGCCTGGGCAGCGTGCCGTCCTTCTGTTCGGGCACGTAAATGGTCTGCCTGCCCCTCGACAGTTCCCGGAACACCCCGCGGGAGCGGAACCGGGCCAGCACGTCGTCCGGGATGCGGCGCCCCATGATCGTCGACACCCGCGCGGGGTCGGTCAGGTCCTGCCGCGCCGAGTAGGCCAGCACCCGCGAGTTGATGTCCTCGATGGTGACCGGTGCGTCCACCACCGAGGCCGCCGCGTCGGCCAGCCTGAACAGGTCCGCCGCCTCCGGCTGGTGGTCCTCGCCCGCGTCGACCTCGTCAGCGATGGCGTCGAGCACGGTGCGCAGCAGCCACACCAGCTGGGCCCACGAGGTGTCGGTGTGCACCTCGATCAGCCCGATCCCTGCGGCCCGCACCGCCTTGCGCACCTCGGCGTCCTGGGCCAGCCGTGGCTTGCACAGCACCGCGGCCGCGTCGTGGTCGCCGCACGCGTGGATCAGCTGGACGGCCTCGTCCACCGCGTCGCCCAGCACCGCCAGCACCAGGTCGCCCGCGGCCACCCTGGTGTGCGGGGCGCTCTCGGCGATCACCACATCCCCCACCGGGCGGTCCTCGTCCGGCAGGGTGATGGCGTGCAGCAGTGTTGGCCCGACGCGGTTGACCACGCTTCGCACCGAGAACACCGGCTACACCTCCCGTGGCGCGCGCGCCTGGATCTCGTCGGGGGTGAGTTGCTCGCGTTTGGTGGCCAGCGCCCACCGGTAGCCGAACGGGTCGACGACGCGCCCGTACCGCTCCCCGAAGAACATCTCCTGCACGGGGCTTTCCACGGTCGCGCCCGCGAACACCGCGCGGCGCGCGAGGTCGTCCGGGTCCTCGGTCTCCAGGGTCAGCAGCATCGGGGCGCCGCCGAGCGTGGTCGCCGACAGCGCGTCCAGTTCCGGGATCTCCTCGCTGATCATCAGGCGGGCATCGCCTGCGGCGAGCTCGACGAACAGCACCGTGCCGTCGGGCAGCCTGTTGCGGAACAGCTCTACCGCGCCGAAGGCGGCGCGGTAGAACTCCAGCGCCGCGGCGATGTCACCGACGAAGAGGTGTGGCGTGAGGCCGAGGGGGCGTGCCGGTGGGTTCATGCGGAGCGGTCCTTCCACTGCCCGGTGCCGTCGAGGAGCCCGGCGTCCGCGGCGGCCTGCGCTAGCCGCGCGTGCAGCGCGGCCTCGCGGCGTGCCACCTGCCAGCCCTGCTCGGTGAGGCGGTAGTAGCGGCGGCGCGCGTCGTGCGGGGCGTCGCCGGGGTCCTCGGGCCCCGGCGCCTGTTCGACGAGCCCATCGGCGACCAGCCTGCCGAGTGTGCGGTACAGCGTGCCCGGCCCGATCTGCACCGAGCCACCGGTGAGCTCACTAATGAAGCCCATGATGCGGTACCCGTGTGCTTGCCCGCTCGCGAGGGCGAGCAGGACCTGGAACGCCGCCGGTGTCACGGGCGGGGCGTTGCGGGTTCCCATGCCCCGAGCGTACACTCCGCGCTAGATATATCCGGTGTGGATATATCCGGATTCGATAGGAGAAGCGGCATGGCGATCAACGGGGTCAGCAAGGTGGTCATCGGCGTGGCCGACCAGGACCGGGCCGTCGCGTTCTGGACGGGCACGCTCGGGTTCCGGATGAAGGTCGACATGCCGTACGACGACGAGGGGCGCCGGTGGATCGAGGTCACCTCCCCGGACGGCGCGACCGAACTGGTGCTCAGTGCCGCCCCGGAGGACCGGCCACGTCCCGCGGCCCGTGAGGAGCTGCCGACCTCCAACGTGTTCTTCTACGCCGACGACATCGAGCGGACCTACCGGGAACTGTCGGAGCTCGGCGTGGACTTCCCCGCGCCGCCGACCCGGCAGCCGTGGGGCTGGTGGGCGATGTTCGCCGACGGGGAGGGCAACCGGTTCGCGCTCGGTGAGCGGGGTGACTGACCGGGCCGCGAGACGGCTCACCGGTGGGCATGCTCACAGACCATCGGTATCCCGGAGGGCTCCGCGCGATACTCGCCACGGACGGCATATCCGGGAGGGGATCGATGGTGACTGGCGTGACGACGGACGGGACCGAGGCGCCGCACGTGTTCCACTGCCCGCTGCGGTGGTCCGATATGGACGCGGCGGGACACGTGCACAACGTGGCGTTCCTCCGGTACCTCGAGGAAGCGCGCATCGACATGCTCGGCGTGTGCGCGGGCAAGCTGGGGGCGGAGTCGCTGGTGACCGGTGCCGTCGTGGCGCAGTTGCGGATCGACTACCGGCGCCCGCTGGCCTACCGGCCCGACCCGGTACGCATCGACGGCTGGGTGTCCCGCATCGGCAACTCCTCCTACGATCTCGTGCACGACATCGTCGATGGCGAGGCGCACTACGCGCACTCCACGGCCACCATCGTGGCCTACGACCTCACCGAGGGGCGGCCACGCAGGCTGTCCGAGCGGGAGCGGGCCGCGCTGGGCGAGCTCGGTCACCCCGGTGCCGGTGAGCAGGCCACCGGCCACGCACGGGCCGCGCGGCCCCGCGGCGACGACGCGGTAGCGGCCGAGGCGGCTGGGGCGGCACCGCACCGCCACCGGATCCAGCTGCGCCGCGCCGACATGGACGCCTACGGGCATGTCAACAACGTCGTCTACCTGACCTACATCGACGAAGCCCGCCAGGAGATGCTCGCCGGTCTCGGCCAGTCGGGGGACCTCAGCGAGAAGCTCGTCGTCGCCGACCACACCATCACCTACCTCACCCCGCTGGTGTACCGGCCGGGGCAAGTGGAGGTCACCTCGACCGTGCAGCGGATCGGGGAGTCGTCGTTCACCCTGCAACACGAGGTGCGCGACGAGACGACGAGCTACTGCCGCGCCACCTCGGTGCTGGTCGCCTTCGACCCCGTCGCGGGCATCTCGCGGGCCATCACCCCCGCCGAACGTGCCGAACTCACCCGGCTGAGCTGACGGCGCACCCGGCTGGGGTGGGGGGTGGGGCTGAACGTGACGTTCAGCGCCGTAGACGGAACGGACGCCACGTTCGGCTCGCGGGCGATCACCGATGCGGAACGTGCGGTGCTCGCCCGGGTGCGCTGACCGGCACTTCAGGCTGGTTGCGCCTCGAAGGCCGGCATCACCTGGTCGTGGATCAGCTGCAGCTGCTCGCTCATGGTCAGCACGCCGGGCAGCTCCATCCCGGAGAACGCCTTGACCAGGGCGGTGTCGGTGATCGCCAGGATCAGGTGGTTGACCCCGGTCGAGATGATCTCTGACCTGATCTTGTCGGCGCACTCCTCCGGTGTGCCAGCCACCGAGAGCCGGTCGGCCAGCTCCGGCGGGGTGAGCTCGAAGGCCCTGGCGATCTCGCCCTGCCCGACGGCGGTGACGATGTCCACCAGCTCGCTGGGGTTCACATTGTTGCGCTCGAGCTGCTCGACCGGCATGGCCGAGGCGTAGAGGCCCACCATCGCCCTCGCGGCGTCCTTCGCCGCCTGCGAGTCGGGTCCCGTGGCGAACACGATCCACGCACCGAGGTCCAGCGAGTCGGCGTCGCGACCGGCGCGCTCGGCACCGGCGCGCACGTTGTCCACCATGTACTGGTAGGCCTGCTTGGTGTAGCTGAGCGCGTGATGTACGCCGTCGCTGATCTCCCCGGCCACCTGGAAGGACTTCGGCCCGCGCATGGCGCCCAGCTTCACCGGTACCCGCTGCTGAACCGGGCGGGCGAAGCTGAACAGGCCGCTGTAGGTGAAGAACTCGCCGTCATAGGTGATCGCACCGTTGTCGAGCATGGTCCGCACCACGTGGTGCGCTTCCTTCAACCTGCTCAGCGGTTTGGTCTTGGCCCAATTGATGCCGTACTGGGCCAACAAGCCGAAATTGCCCGAACCGAGCACGCACTCGGCGCGGCCGCCGGTCAGCTCGTCCAGGGTCGCGGTGGCTTGGGCGATCAGTGTGGGCTCGCGCAACGTGATCGGCGACAGGCTCGGCCCGAAGCGGATGTCCGTGGTCTCGCGGGCCGCTGCCGCGAAGAGCAGCCACAGATCCTTGTGCCAGGTCTCGTCGGCGGCGTAGCAGGCGTAGTACCCGAGCCTGTCGGCGAGTTTGATCGATTCGATCGTCTCGTCGAGCGGGTAATCGGGCAGCATCACGTAACTGAACTTCATGGCTGCTCACCTTCAGTGTTCTCGCTATGATTCTAAATTGGACATGACATGCTTGACTCGGGTGTAGTCCTCCAGCCCGTACATCGACAGGTCCTTGCCGTAGCCGGAATGCTTGAACCCGCCGTGCGGCATCTCACCTACCAGGGGGATGTGCGTGTTGATCCACACGCAGCCGAAGTCGAGCCCCTTCGACATCCGCAACGCCCGGCCGTGATCGGTGGTCCACACCGACGACGCCAGGCCGTACTCGACGTCGTTCGCCCATCGCAGCGCCTCGTCCTCGTCGGTGAACCGTTGCACGCTGATGACGGGGCCGAAGATCTCCTGCTGCACCGCCTCGTCGTGCTGCTGCAGCCCGGAAATCACCGTCGGGCCGTAGAAGTAGCCGCGATCACCGACGCGCCCGCCACCGTGGTGCAGCCTCGCGTGGTCGGGGAGCCGGTCGATGAAACCTGCGACCTTCGCCAGCTGGTCGGCGTTGTTCAGCGGACCGTAGTCCACATCGGGCTCCGCACCGGTAGACGTTCCCGCGGCCTGCTCGGTCAGCGCCGCGACGAGGTCGTCGTGCACGCGTGGGCCGGCGAGTACCCGGCTCGCCGCGGTGCAATCTTGCCCGGCGTTGAAGAAGCCCGCCGCCGCGATCCCCTCGGCCGCGTCAGCGAGATCGGCGTCGTCGAACACGATCACCGGGGCCTTCCCGCCGAGTTCCAGGTGCACCCGCTTGAGGTCCTCTGCCGCGGCGCGCGCGACCTCCCGACCGGCCCGCACGCTGCCGGTGATCGAGGCCATGTCGGGTATGCGGTGCGAGAGCAACGCCGCGCCGGTGTCGCGGTCACCACAGATCACATTGAACACCCCGGGCGGCAGGAACTCCGCGGCCAGCTCGGCCATGAACACCGTGGACACCGGCGTGGTATCGGACGGCTTGAGCACCACCGTGTTGCCCGCCGCCAGCGCGGGAGCGAACTTCCACAGCGCCATCAACGCCGGGTAGTTCCACGGGGTGACCTGTGCGCATACCCCGACCGGCTCGCGGCGCACCCACGAGGTCAGCCCCGCCATGTACTCGCCTGCCGCCCGGCCCTCCAGCACCCTGGCAGCCCCCGCGAAGAACCGCAGCTGCTCGAGCAGCATCGGCAGCTCCTCCTGGCGGGTGAGCTCCAGTGGCTTGCCGGTGTTCTCGCATTCCAGGCTCAACAGCTCGTCCTGGCGCGATTCGATCGCATCGGCGAGCCGGTTCAGTGCGAGCTGGCGCTCGGCCGGGGTGGTCTCCCGCCACGTCTCGAACGCAGCTCGCGCGGTGGTCAGTGCCTTGTCGACATCCTCCTGGCCGGATACCGGTGCGGTGCCGAACGGCTCGCCGGTGACCGGGCTGATCAGGTCTGCCGTCTTGCCGCTGGCCGCGTCGACGTGCTCGCCGCCGACGAAGTTGCGTACCGTCCGCGTTGTCGTGGTCGTCGTGGAGGCCATCGCCCCTCCCGTGGTCGTGGGTGTCCTCAGCCGGGTTGCCCGGCGTCGAGCTCGTCGAGCAGTTCCTGACCCGAGATGACCTCGTAGGTCCAGTGCCGGTGCATCCACTCGAGGTGATCGGTGCGCGAGGCCGCGATCCGCAGCGTGTCCCAGTTGGGGAACAGCTGCTGGGCGACGTGGACGCTCATCAACCTCGGATCCACCTCGAAGATGTGCTCGAAGCGTTCCACGGCCACATCGCTCACCTGCCGTGCCGGCGGTGGGCTGTGCTGCTCCTGGTAGCGGTAGCCGGCCACGTCCATCACCTCGTCCCGTACGCCCGGTCCAGCAAGTACTTGCCGGGATTCATGATGTTGTTGGGGTCTACAGCCCGCTTGACGTCGAGCATCACGTCGAAGGCGTCGCCGAGCTCGACCGGCACCAGGTCGACCTCGCCTTCACGGCAGGCACCGTGGCAGGCGCTGATCGACCCGCCATAGCGCACAGCTACCTCGGCGATGTCGCGCTTGGCCTTCACCCAGGCCGCCCACGACTCGTCGTCGAGTTCCTGCTCCCAGATGCCGACATCGATCTCGGTCAGGTAGTCCACACCGGTGGCGGCGCTGGTGTAGGCGAAGATCCCCCAGTCGTCGAACATGTCGAACCGCTCCCGCAGGTCGTCGATGATGCGGTGCCACTCCAGCCGCACCTGCGGCAGCTCCGTCCAGTTGATCGCGGCGTCCTCGCAGTGCCAGCTCATCGGCACCACCTGCCCGGAGCGCACCCGGCCGTGCAGCGGGGTGGCGTAACGGTCATGCCGCGCCGCCCAGTCGCCGTGCGAGATCTCGTCGCCGAGGTATCGGCCGCCTGCGTCGCGCACGATCCGCATCAGCCGCTTGCCACCGGCGCGCACCTCGTCGGCGTTGCCGTAGGCCACGGTGCACACCAGCGCCCGCACGTCCGCAGGTTGCGGGATGTAGGCCTCGTCGTCCCGGCGCAGGTAGTCGACCTTCCACTCGTCGAACAGCACCGCGCCGGCGAAGGTGGCGACCCCGGCGTGAGCCGCTTGCCGTACCGCGCGGTGGGCGGAGTCGTAATCGGGAAACGCCCAGAACGGTGAGAGCTCCGCCTCCGGCTTCGGGAACAGCTTCAGCGTGGCCTCTGTGGCGATGCCGAGCGTGCCCTGGTGGCCCATGAACAGCTGCTTGAGGTGGAACCCGGTCGAGCTCTTCGACACCTTCGGCCCGCCGCCATCGCCGAGCCGGATGATCTTGCCGGTCGGCAGCACGAACGTGAAGCTGAGCACCAGGTCACGGGTGTGCCCGTAGCGGGAACCGATCAGCGACCAGCCGCTGGTGCCGATGCGCCCGCCGACCAGCGAGCACGGGTACGACGCCGGATCGTCCGGGTACAGCAGCCCGTACGGCGCCAGCACCTCGTTGAGTTTGAGCATGTTGATGCCTGCGCCAACGGTGCAGGTGCGGTTGTCGGTGTCGATCTCCTTGACGTCGTTCATCCGCTTGACGTCGATGACGATGCCGCCCCGCTCCGGGACGGCGCCGTCGGTCAGCCCCGTGCCGCCGTCCCGCGGTACGACCGGGACGCGGTGCGCGTTCGCGATCCGCACCACCGCGGCGACCTCCTCGGTGCTGCGCGGGGTCACCACCAGGCCGGGGACGCGTTCGGACCACCGGTGAACCGGGAACGGAGCAGGAACCCGGCACCGGTTGTAGCGGGCAGTTCTCGATGTCAGCACGGATTCCGCGCCGATGGCGTCGACCAGTTCGGACAGCACGCGGTCCGGCAGTTCGGGGGCGATGGTCATGAGTGCGTCCTCCCGCCGACCTCGATGCCGAGCGACTCGGCGAGCAACTCGTGGATGTCGACCACGTCGATCGAGCGTTCCTGCCCTGCCTCGGACAGCGGTCGCTCAGACCACGGGCACGCCGACACCAGCGTGTCCACCTCGAGCGCTGCGGCCTTGTCGAGGCGGTTCTGGCTGATCTTGGCGGCGATATCGGGGCGCTCGATCGGCAACCCGCCGCCCGCGCCGGAGCAGTAGGACCACTGCGTCACCCGGTCGACATCGTGGAAGGTCAGCCCCGGGATCGCGCGCAGGAT
This sequence comes from Haloechinothrix sp. LS1_15, assembly GCF_033042135.1. Taxonomy (NCBI): domain Bacteria; kingdom Bacillati; phylum Actinomycetota; class Actinomycetes; order Pseudonocardiales; family Pseudonocardiaceae; genus Haloechinothrix; species Haloechinothrix sp. LS1_15. The sequence continues at coordinate 318,666 of NZ_WBXM01000002.1, forward strand.
CTGGCGCGGCTCTTGCCAGATCCCCTTGCGCTTGTTCAGCCGGCATGGGTCGTGGTAGGTCACGGTGCGCTCAACCGGTACCGAGGGGGTGAGCGTCCCCTCGGCGATCAGCTCGGCCAGCAGCTCGATCACCAGCACGACCTCGATGTCGAAGTCCTCACCGAAGAATGCCGGGTAGTCTTCGGTGAAGGTGATGTAGTCGTGCGGGTCCAGCACCAGCACCCGCCGCACCCCTGCGGCGCGCCAGTCGGCGAGGTTGTGCTCGGCGAACCGCCGTGCCTGCTCCCGGTAGCCCATCTCCGCGGCCGGTCCGCCGCAGCACCACTGTTCGGTCATCAGACCGAACTCGTAATCAGCGCGCTGCAGCAGCTGTGCGACCGCGCGCGGCACTGAGGTGCGGTAGAAGGCTGCCTCGCAATCGACGAACAGGATGGTCTCGCCGCCGATGGGCAGGTTCAGTCCCTCGGCCCAGTCACGCACGTGCTCCTGGCTGACCGGGACCTCGCCGAGCACCGGTTCGTGGCTGCGCTCGTCGGTGAGCTCGTTCCAGCGATGGTAGCCGGGCTGCTGCACGCCGTTGTCCACCGCGAGCGCTCGCATCTGCTTGACCAGGTCGACGGTGCGCACGCGGAACCGGTAGAAGTCGCCGGTAAACAGCGTGTTCGGGCAGCGCAGCTCGCAGGCCCCGCACTGGGTGCAGTGCACGTAGTCCTCGGCGACGTCGGAGATCGTGAGGTTGCCCTGTTCCATCGCCACGACGTTGGCGTGGAAGGCGGTAGGGGTATGGTTCTCGTTGCGCGTCACCTGCATCACTGGACAGACTTCACGGCAGAACTTGTGGCCTGAGGAGAAGCAGTTGTACGCAGCGTTGCGCCACTCGGAGAGGAACTCGAGGGTGACTGGGGAGTGTCCATTTCCCTCCTGATGAGCCGGTTCGGTGGTGGGTCCGTTATCCCGTTGCGGGACCTCGGTCATGGTCTGCCTCCAGGACGGTGGGGGCTGCGCGCTGGGCACCGCCTCGTGCGGCAGCGGGATGGTGGCCGGTGATGTAATCTACGTCACAACATTAAACATATGGTTTTATATCTCAAGAGGCAAGGGATTGTTCGGGTGAACGACAGCAGCGCCACCACCGGTCCCGGGCGGCACGTGATCTTCGCGCCGGTTGCCGGGGGCGCCAGGGTGGACGTCGTCGCTCGCCGGATCAGCGAGGCCATCGCGCTGGGCCTCCTCGCAGACGGCGAGCAGCTGCCGAGCGAATCCGAACTCGCGGTGGCGCTGAACGTCTCAACGGTGACGCTGCGCGAGGCGCTGTCCTCGCTGCGGCAGCAAGGATTGGTGGAAACCCGGCGGGGGCGCGGTGGCGGCAGCTTCGTGCGGGCCCCAGCTGATGCCTCCATCGCCAGGCTTCGCCGGATGCTGCGCGAGTACGGCGTGCACGAGCTACGCGAGATTGGCGACCACCACGTCGCCATCGCAGGCACCGCCGCGCGACTGGCAGCCGAGCGCGCCTCGGCCGATCACCTGACACGGCTGGAGGCGCTGATCAGCGAGCTCGCCGATGCCGGGTCCGTCGGTGACCGCAGGCGAGCGGACGGCCGGTTCCACATCGAGATCGCCGCCGCAGCGCAGTCGACCCGGCTGACGCGGCAGGAGATCGATCTGCAAGGTGAGATCGGCGAGCTGCTCTGGCTCCCGTTCGGCGAGGCCGTGCAGCGCGAGGAGGTGGTCGCGCAGCACAAGGAGATCCTCGCGGCGATCGCCAGCGGCGACGGCAAGCGGGCACGGGAGTGCACCGAGCACCACATCGAGCAGGCGATCGCGCGACTTATCCACTTTCACCTTCAGCTTGCCAAGCGTTGACCGCTACCCTGTGAGGGATACGTATGTGGTGACAGAGATCACAGTTCCGGGTCGGGTTCGTAGCGTGAGCAACCAGCGGGGTAGTCGTGGGCAACGTTCAGCCTGTCGATCAGCGAGACACCGTCGAGCGGGTGAGCTCGGTGATCGATGCGGTGTTCGCCGGGGTCGACGCGCTGCGGAGGCTCACCGTGGAGGTGCATGAGCGCGCCGCAGGCGAAGGGCGGCTGCCAGGTACCGCGGACTTGGCCTCGATCCGGCCCACCGTGTTCCAGCACCTGGCCAGCGGTGTGCCGGTGATCTCCGGGACCGGGGTCATCGCGGCGCCGGGTTCGCTGGCCGACCGCCCCCGCTGGCTCGAATGGTGGCGCACGCCACGGGGTTCGGCGGCACCGCGGCCACTGACCGTCGATCTCGACCCACACCACATCGGTGGCTACGAGTACACGTCGACGACCTGGTTCGACAAACCACGGCGCACCGGGCAGCGCGTGGTGGTGGGGCCGTATGTCGACTACGCGGGTACCGACGAGTACATCCTGACGTTCTCCTGCCCGATCCGGAGCGCGGAGCGCTTCCTCGGCGTGGCCGCCGCGGACGTTCGCACCTCGGATCTCGAGGCGATGATGTTGCCGCTACTCGACGCGGTGGCTCCGGTGTGCCTGCTGGTCAACGCGACGGGCCGGGTGATCACCTCCAATACCGTCGACGCGATCGCGGGTGCGCTGGTTCCGGAGCGGCTGCGCCGTAGCAGCCGGATTCCGGTGGCCCAGGACGGGACGCCGTGCGAGGGACTGCCGTGGTATCTGATCTGGATCAATGGTGAATGAACGTGCCGTTCACTCCGTCTACGGCGCCGGACGTCACGTTGAGCTCCCACGCCTGCCTGCCTACCGGCGCAGGGCGTCGACGATCCAGGGGGCGATCTCGATGTCGCGGTCGAGGCATTCGTCGGCGAGCCTGCTGGTCCAGCGCAGAGCCTGCAGGACGAGGCTACTGATCTCCTCGGGTGCGGCGTTGGCCAGGGCGATCTCCACCTGCTCCTTGGCGTCGGCCGGTTTGCCGTGCACCTCGGCGAGCAGCGTGCGCACGGCGGTGCGGATCGGCGGGTCGGCGGCGTCGATCGACACCTCGGTGCCTGCCTCGTCGAACACCTGGACCCGCACGGGAGTGGCGCCACCGTCGCCCAGGGCGGCGACCATGGCGCTGCACTCGGCGAAGAGCAGCGTCACCAGATCGCGGGTGCACTCCGCATCGACCTGTGTCAGCGCGTCGGTGTCCGTTCCGGCCCTGATGGCGACCAGCGCGCGCTGCGCCTGGTCCACGAGATGGGAGCGACCGGGATGATCAGCGTTCACGAGTCCTATCAAACACGAGGTTCGGTACGGATGGGTAGGGGCAGGGAGGTTATTCACCTTCCGATCGACATCCCGCGCGCACCACGGGCACGATCAACCCTCCCGCGCAGCGTACAGCGCCCCCATCGCGAGCTGGTACAGGAGTTCGGCGAGCTCGTCGCTGCCGAGGTAGCGGTTGTGTGGTGTCGAGTTGAGCAGCCCGAACACCGCATGCGCCGCCGACCGCGCGCGCTGCTCGGTCAGCCCAGGTACGGCGTCGGCGATCGCGTCGACCCATATCTCGACGTATCGCCGCTGTAGCGTGCGTACTCGCTTGCGGTCCTCGTCCCGCAGGTTGCCGAGGTTGCGTTCCTGCACCGTGATCAGCGCCGGGTTCTCCAGCGCGAAGTTGGTGTGGAACACGACGAGCTCGGACAGCACCTTGCTGGGATCCGCGGCCGCCGCTGCCCGGTCCCTGCCGCCTTCGAGTAGGCCCTCGCTGATGGACACCAGCATCTCGCCGAGCATGGCGTCCTTGCTCCGGAAGTGCCGGTACAGTGCGGGCCCCGAGATGCCCACGGCCGCGCCGATATCGTCGATTCCCACCCCGTGGAAGCCATGTGTGGCGAACAGTTCCGCCGCCGCGTCCAGGATCTGCTCCCGGCGCGTCAGCGTGCGCTGGTCGCTGGTCACCCGGATCACCTGCATCACCTCGTGCGCGTGTCCTACCCGCCCACCCGGCGAGCGCTGTGGTGCGCGCCCGCCTCGCCTGCGGGACACTCGCGGGTGCGCGCTGCCCCTGCCGATGAGGGCTGGACCTACTCGGTTAGTGGATACTAACATCGGTAGCGCGGTTAACGGTTACTAACGAAGATCACGCGGTAGGGACCTCTGGACCGAGGGGATCGCACGATGGACGCAGTCACACTGGGCACCGCGGCTGACCCCGCATCCCAGGCCTACCAGCGCAATGCGGCGGAGCAGACCGCGCTGGTGGCGGATTTGACCGAACGGCTCGAACGGGTGCGGCAGGGTGGTTCGGAGAAGGCGCGGACCCGCCATGTCGAGCGGGGCAAGCTGCTGCCCCGCGACCGGGTGGACGCGCTGCTGGACACCGGCTCGCCGTTCCTGGAGCTGGCCCCGCTGGCCGCGGAGGGCCTCTACGACGGCGAGGCGCCGTCGGCGGGCATCATCACCGGCGTCGGCCGGGTCAGCGGCCGCGAGTGCGTGATCGTGGCCAACGATGCCACCGTCAAGGGCGGTACCTACTACCCGATGACGGTGAAGAAGCACCTGCGCGCCCAGGAGATCGCGCTGCACAACAATCTGCCCTGCCTCTACCTGGTGGACTCGGGCGGGGCCTACCTGCCCGCGCAGGACGAGGTGTTCCCCGACCGCGAGCATTTCGGCCGGATCTTCTACAACCAGGCAACCATGTCCTCCCGTGGCATCCCGCAGATCGCCGCGGTGCTCGGCTCTTGCACCGCTGGCGGGGCCTACGTCCCCGCGATGAGCGACGAGGCGGTGATCGTGCGCAACCAGGGCACGATCTTCCTCGGCGGGCCGCCGCTGGTGAAGGCCGCCACCGGGGAAGAGGTCACCGCGGAGGAACTCGGCGGGGGCGACGTGCACGCCGGCTCCTCCGGGGTCACCGACCACCTCGCCGTCGACGACGGCGACGCGCTGCGCACGGTGCGCTCGATCGTGGCCACGTTCGGCCCCGCAGAGCAGTCGCCGTGGGAAGTCGCACCCACCGAGGAACCGGCCGCCGACCCCGGCGAGCTCTACGGCATCGTGCCGACCGACCCGCGAACCCCCTACGACGTGCGGGAGGTCATCGCGCGGGTCGTCGACGGCAGCAGGTTCACCGAGTTCAAGAAAGAGTACGGCACCACGCTGGTCACCGGCTTCGCCCGAGTGCACGGCCACCCGGTGGGCATCATCGCCAACAACGGCGTGCTGTTCTCCGAATCGGCCGCCAAGGGCGCGCACTTCATCGAGCTGTGCGACCGGCGCCGCATCCCGTTGCTGTTCCTGCAGAACATCACCGGTTTCATGGTGGGAAAGGCCTACGAGGCGGGCGGTATCGCCAAGCACGGCGCCAAGATGGTCACCGCGGTGGCCTGCGCCAGGGTGCCGAAACTGACGGTGATCATCGGCGGTTCCTACGGTGCCGGTAACTACTCGATGTGCGGGCGCGCCTACTCGCCCCGGTTCCTGTGGATGTGGCCCAACGCGCGCATCTCGGTGATGGGCGGCGAGCAGGCCGCCTCGGTGCTGGCGACGGTGCGCCGCGACGCCGTCGAAGCACGCGGCGAGCAGTGGTCGGCCGAGGACGAGGAGGCGTTCAAGGAACCCATCAGGCAGCAGTACGAGCAGCAGGGGCACCCGTACTACTCCACCGCGCGGCTGTGGGACGACGGGGTGATCGACCCCGCCGACACCCGCACGATGGTCGGCCTGGCCCTGTCGGCTGCGGCCAATGCCCCCCTTGACCCTGTCGGCTACGGCGTATTCCGGATGTGACCATGACAGACTTCGGTTCCCCAGCAGGGACCCTTCGCCGGGGCGAGACGCTGCACACGGTGCTGGTCGCCAACCGTGGCGAGATCGCGGTGCGCGTCATCCGGACGCTGCGCCGGATGGGCATCCGCTCCGTCGCGGTGTACAGCGACGCCGACGCGCACGCCAGGCACGTGCACGAGGCCGATGTCGCGGTGCGGGTCGGCCCGGCGGAGGCCCGCAAGAGCTACCTGTCCATTCCGGACATCGTGCGCGCCGCCGAGTCCACCGGCGCGCAGGCGGTGCATCCCGGCTACGGCTTCCTCTCCGAGAACCCCGCCTTCGCCCGCGCCTGCCGCGAGGCGGGGCTGGTGTTCGTCGGCCCGCCCCCCGAGGCCATTGAGACCATGGGGGACAAGATCACCGCGAAGGCCACCGTCTCGGCCGCGGGCGTTCCGGTGGTGCCCGGCATCGCGGGCACCCCGGAGGAGCTGCTCGACCGCGCCGCTGCCGAGGTCGGCTGTCCGATGCTGCTCAAGCCATCGGCCGGTGGCGGTGGCAAGGGCATGCGGGTGGTGCACGAGGCAGGCGAGTTGGCCGAGGCCATCGCCTCGGCGCAGCGGGAGGCGCGCGCCGCCTTCGGCGACGACTCCCTGCTGGCCGAGCGCTTCGTCAGCACCCCACGGCACATCGAGGTGCAGGTGCTGGCCGACGCCCACGGCACGACCGTCCACCTCGGCGAGCGCGAGTGCAGCCTGCAGCGGCGGCACCAGAAGATCATCGAGGAGGCGCCGTCGGCGTTGCTGGACGCCGATACGCGTGAGCGGATGGGCGCGGCCGCGGTGGAGGCGGTGCGCGCGGTGGGCTACGTCGGTGCGGGCACTGTGGAGTTCATCACCTCCGGCGACGCTCCGGGCGGCTCGGGGGACGGCGGGGCTGGCGAGTTCTTCTTCATGGAGACCAACACGCGGCTCCAGGTGGAGCACCCGGTGACCGAGCTGGTGACCGGCATCGACCTGGTGGAGTGGCAGCTCCGGGTGGCCGCGGGGGAGCGGCTGCCGTTCACCTCGGCCGATATCGCCATGACCGGTCACGCCGTGGAAGCCCGGATCTACGCCGAGGACCCGGCACGGGGCTTCGTGCCCACCGGCGGCACCGTGCTGGCCGTGGCCGAACCGCAGGGGACCGGTGTCCGGGTGGATTCCGGGATCGACGCGGGCACCGTGGTCGGCTCGGACTACGACCCTATGCTGGCCAAGGTCATCGCCACGGGCCCGGACCGCACCACCGCGCTGCACCGGCTGGACCGCGCGCTGGCTGACACCGCCGTGCTCGGGGTGGGCACCAACGTGCCGTTCCTGCGCGGGTTGCTGGCCATACCCGAGGTCCAGTCGGGCGAGCTGGACACCGGCCTGGTGGAGCGGGTACTCGACGAGGTCACCGCTCCCGCCACCCGCGAGGCTCCGGCGGAGTTCTTCGCCGCGGCCGCGTTGGACCGGCTACTGCAACTGTGGCCCGCTGGCGGTGTGGTCGACCCGTGGACGATCCCGACCGGCTGGCGACTGGGCGGGGCGGGCGGCACCACGTTCCTGCTGCGCTCCGGCGAGATCGAAGCAGAGGTGCACGTGCGGGGCGAGCCGGCCGACGCGCTGGTGAGGGTCGGCGACGGCGAGGCGGTGGTCGCCCGCGCGTTCTGGAACGGCTGGCGCGCGGATGAACCCGGGATTCTCGAACTGCGCTACGCCGGGCAGGTGCAGCGCTACCGCCGCGCCCTCGGCCCGGAAGGCAGGTTGTGGCTGGCCCGCGAGGGGCGGTGCGTGCCCTTCGACGACCGCCCGCGACTGGCCGTGGCCCACGCGGGCGGCCCGGAGGCAGGTCCGGTCAGCAGCCCGATGCCCGGCACCGTCATCGCGGTCAAGACCGAGCTCGGCGCGCCGGTCACTGCCGGTGAGGCGCTGATGATCGTGGAGGCGATGAAGATGGAGCACACCATCACCGCCCCGGTCGACGGGGTGGTCAGCGAACTGCACGTCACCGCGGGGCAACAGGTGGCGCTGGATGAGCCGCTGGCGCTGGTGACACCGGACGGTGAGGCAGGCGGCGACATCCCCGGCGAGACGTGACGAGGCGTGAGGAGGAACGGATGATCGATTTCCGGTTGGACGAGGAGTACGAGGACCTGCGCAAGACGGTGGCGGACTTCGCCGCCTCCGAGGTCTCGCCGGTGATCGGGGAGCTGTACGAGCGGGAGGAGTTCCCGTACGGGATCGTGGCGCGGATGGGGCGGATGGGCCTGTTCGGGCTGCCGTTCCCGGAGAGCCACGGCGGTATGGGTGGGGACTACTTCGCGCTGTGCGTGGTGCTGGAGGAGCTGGCGCGGGTCGATTCCTCGGTGGCGATCACGCTCGAGGCGGCGGTCTCCCTCGGCGCGATGCCGATCTACCGGTTCGGCACCGACGAGCAGCGCCAGCGGTGGTTGCCCCGGCTGTGCCGTGGGGAGGCGCTCGGCGCGTTCGGCCTCACCGAGCCGGGCGGTGGCTCCGACGCCGGGGCGACCGCCACCACGGCCGTGTTGCGCGACGGGGAGTGGGTGATCAACGGGAGCAAGGCGTTCATCACCAACTCCGGCACCGACATCACCGACTTCGTCACGGTCACCGCTGTCACCGGGACCAAGCCCGATGGTGGTAAGGAGATCTCCACGATCGTCGTGCCATCGGGCACGCCGGGCTTCACAGTGGAGGCCAAGTACTCCAAGGTGGGATGGAACTGCTCAGACACCCACGGGCTGGCCTTCGACGACGTGCGGGTACCGGAGGAGAACCTGCTCGGCGAGCGCGGTAAGGGATACGCGCAGTTCCTGTCCATTCTGGACGAGGGAAGGATCGCGATCGCGGCGTTGAGCGTGGGGCTTGCGCAGGGTTGTGTCGACGAGTGCCTGCGTTATGTGCGGGAGCGGGAGGCCTTCGGCCAGCAGATCGGGCAGTTCCAGGCGATCCAGTTCAAGGTCGCCGACATGGAGGCGCGCACCCACACCGCTCGGCTGGCCTACTACGCTGCGGCGTCGAAGATGCTGCGCGGCGAGCCGTTCAAGCGCGAGGCCGCGATCGCCAAGCTGGTCTCCTCCAACGCCGCGATGGACAACGCCCGCGAGGCCACCCAGATCTTCGGTGGCTACGGCTTCATGAACGAGTTCCCGGTCGGCCGCTTCTACCGCGACGCCAAGATCCTGGAGATCGGCGAGGGCACCAGCGAGGTGCAGCGCATGCTCATCGCCCGCGACCTCGGCCTGTAACCCCGTGTTCAGGCCTGCGGCACCCCGTGTTGGGGCCTGCGGCACCCCGTGTCGAGCTTGCTGGCACGCCGTGTTGGGGGATGATCCGCGATGTGTCGTAGCTCTCCGGTGACCGCCTCTGGAACTCTGTGTCCCCGCTCACGTACGTACCGTAGACAAGCGTGTGTGGACGGGAAGCGACGCAGGGACATCGGCTGCGAGAGAGGCCGGACCCGCCGGGGCCGGGTAGGTACGGGGCGCAGGCATGAGCTCGCTGGCGATGAGCGTGGCCGCCGCCACGTCGAACCTGCTCCGCAAGGTGCTTGGCGACGGGGTCGCCGACTTGCGCCCAATGCCACGGGTCCTCATCGACCAGGGGCCGCTGCGGGCTGTCTACCGCTACACCTCCCGTGACCCGGAACTCGCGGGCCCGCCGGTGCTGCTGGTCCCACCGTTGGCCGCCCCAGCCGACTGCTTCGACCTGCGTAGGGGGTGCAGCCTCGCCGAGCACCTGCTGTCCACAGGGCGCCGCACCTACCTGGTCGACTACGGCGATGTGTCGTTCTCGGACCGCAATCTCGGGGTGGAGCACTGGATCGACGAGGTGCTGCCCCGTGCGATCCGGCGGGTCAGCGAGGACGCGGGCGACCAGGAGGTGCACCTGGTCTCGTGGTGCCTCGGCGGCATCTTCTCGCTGCTGACCGCAGCCGACGCTGCCGACGCTGCCGACCTGCCGGTCGCCTCGATCACCTCGGTGGCCGCGCCCTTCGACTTCACCGCCATCCCGCTGGTGGCGCCGTTCCGGCCGCTGGTCGATATCACCGGCGGGCACATTCTGACCCCGCTGTACCGCGCGGCAGGCGGGGCACCCGCAGCCGTTGTCAGCAGGGTGTTCCGGCTGACCGGTTTGGACAAGGAGCTCACCAAGCCACTGGCGAAGCTGAAGAACCTAGACGATCGCGACTACCTCGCCCAGATCGAGGCCGTGGACCACTTCATGGACAACATGCTCGCCTACCCCGGCCGCACGTTCGGGCAGCTCTACCACCGGTTCTTCCGGACCAACGATCTCGCCGAGGGCAGCGTCGACCTGGGTGGCAGGGAGATCACGCTGTCGTCGGTCACCGTGCCCGCGCTGATCATCGCGGGTGAGGGTGACGGGATCGCGCCGCGCGCTGCCGTGGAGCGTGTGGTGGGGCTGCTGGACAACGCGCCGTTGGTGCGATTCGAGACGGCGCCGGGCGGCCACCTCGGCGTGATCACAGGCCGCGCCGCCAGGGGGACGACCTGGCGCTACATCGACGAGTTCCTAGCCGAGCAGGCCCCGCTGCAGCCGCGCGGGTAACCCGTTCCGGCAGCGCGACCACCCCGGACTGTCGTACCCCCTGGCTAGGCTCCGGTCAGCGGGGCGTCACGGCGGCCGCCGCCGCGCATGATACGAAGCCGCCCGTCCTAGAAGAGGCAGCCATGGTCGCAGCGATTCCGGAGAACTACCCGAGGGTTAGTCCCCATCTGACCGTCGACGGCGCCACCGAGGCGATCGCGTACTACAGCGAGGTTTTCGGTGCCACCCAGCGCGGTGACCTCTTCACCATGCCCGACGGCAGCGTCGGCCACGCCGAGCTGCAGATCGGGGACTCGGTCATCATGCTCGCCGACGAGAACCCGCAGTTCGGCAACAAGGGCCCACGCACCGTCGGCGGTACGCCGGTGACGATCATGATATACGTCGCCGATGCCGACGCCACCGTGGAGCTCGCCCAGCGCAAGGGGGCCACGGTGGATCAGCCGGTCAGTGATCAGTTCTACGGCGACCGTGTCGGGGTCGTCACCGATCCCTTCGGGCATATCTGGCACATCGCCACGCACGTCGAGGACGTCACCAGCGAGGAGATGGCCCGCCGTTCCGCCGAGATGTTCGCGAGCTGAGCGGCTCCCATGCCGGTGTCGTTGCAGTGTCCGACGGCCCGGCATGCGACGGCCCGCGAGTCCCCCAGTGACTCGCGGGCCGGTGCCCTTCTCCCCTCCGGAGAGTTACTTCAGTTCTGCGCTGCTCTTGCCGAGCAGCTTGCGGGCGACGATGAGCTGTTGGATCTGCTGGGTGCCCTCGAAGATGTCGAGGATCTTGCTGTCGCGCGCCCACTTCTCCAGCAGCGTCTGCTCGCTGTAGCCGAGCGAGCCGCACAGCTCCACGCAGCGCAGCGTGATGTCCACAACGGAACGTCCCGCCTTGGCTTTGGACATCGAGGCCTCCAGCGAGTTCGGCTTGCGGTTGTCTGCCATCCACGCCGCGCTCATGGTGATCAGGTAGGCGGCCTCGAAGTCGGATTCCAGCTGTAGGTAGGTCGCCGCGGCGGCGTGCTGGGTGTTGGCGGGCCGGTCGTAGTCGATCTCGACGCCCGCTTCGGCCAGCAGCCGGGCGGTTTCCTCCAGGGCGGCCTTGGCCAGGCCCACACCCATGGCCGCGACAAGCGGCCGGGTGTTGTCGAAGGTCTCCATGACCCCCGCGAAGCCCTTCTTGGTGTCGATCTCCGGACTGCCGAGCAGGTTCTCCTTTGGCACGCGGCAGTTCTCCAGCCGGATCACCGCGGTGTCGGAGGCTTTGATGCCGAGCTTGTGCTCGAGGCGCTCCACGCGGATGCCGGGTCGGGACTTCTCCACCACGAAGGACTTGATAGCCGCGCGGCCCTTGTTCTTGTCCAGAGTGGCCCAGACCACCACCGAGTCCGCGCGTTCGCCCGCGGTGACGAAGATCTTCTCGCCGTTGAGCACGTACTCATCGCCGTCGAGCTCGGCGGTGGTTGACACCGCGGCCGAGTCGGAGCCGAAGTGCGGCTCCGTGATGGCCATGGCGGCCCAGGTACCTGCGAACCGCTCGAGCTGTTCCTGGTCGGCCACCGACGCGATGGCGGCGTTACCCAGGCCCTGCCGGGGCATGGACAACAGCAGCGCCACATCGCCCCAGCACATCTCGATAGTGCCGAGGACGGTGCGCAGGTTGGTGCCGTTGACGTTGCCGCCGCTGTCGCCGTTGTCGTCGCGGCGCACGCCGGAGGCTCCCGCGCCACCCTCCCCGGACGAGTTCAACCCGTCGATGAGGGAGGCGAGCATGTCCAGCTCTTTCGGGTAGCTGTGCTCGGCGCGGTCGTACTTGCGAGAGATGGGACGGAAGACCTCGGCCGCGGCCTGGTATGCCTGGTTGACCAGCGCTTCGGCTTTCTTCGGGACCTCAAGGTTGATCATCGGTGTGTCTCCTGAAGCGTGACGGGTGGTGCGGGCTCGGTTGGCGCGAACCGGGACGCCCCGGCGTCCTGCGCCGCAGGCGGGTTAGACCAGGACCGCGCCCTCGGCGAGGCCCACGGCGCGCAGGTCGCGGTACCAGCGCTCCACGGGGTGTTCCTTGGTGTAGCCGTGGCCGCCCAGCAGCTGGACGCCCGCGTTACCGATGAACATGCCCTTGTCCGTGGCGAGCTTGCGGGCCAGCGCCACCTCGCGGGCGTAGCTGTGCCCCTGCTCCGCCCGCGAGGCAGCGCGCAGCGTCGTCAACCGGATGCTCTCCAGCTCGATGGCGATGTCGGAGACCTGGAACGCGACGCCCTGGCGGTGGCTGATCGGCTCACCGAAAGCGTGCCGCTCGTTGACGTAGGGGATCACGTAGTCGAGCACCGCCTTGCCGGTGCCCGCGGCCAGCGCGCACCACCCGAGTCGGGACAGCCGCACCGCCTCGGTGATGACCTGCGGATCCCCGCCGCCGAGCAGCGCGCCCGCGGGCAGCGACACCTTGTCCAGGTGCACGGTCGCGGTCGCCGCGCCCCGTAGCCCCATCGCGGGGTCGGCCTCGACCGACACCCCCGAGGTGGTGGCTTCCACGAGGAACAGCGCGGGGCGGCTGCTCTGCGGGCCCTCCAGGTCGGCGGAGATCACGAACAGCTCGGCCGAGGCCCCGCGCGGTACCAGCGCCTTCGCCCCGGTCACCTGGTAGCCGCCCGGGGTGCGCTTGGCGCGGGTGCGCGGGCGCAGCGGGTCGAACAGCGGGGCGTGCTCGGCGAGCGCGAGCGCGGCCACGGGCGGGTTCTCGCCGGTGAACGCCGGGAGGTAGGTGGACTGCTGCTCGGCGTCGCCCCACTGCACCAGGGCGGTGCTGACGGCCGACGGGGCGAGGGTGGCCACGGCCAGTCCCATGTCGCCGTGCGCCAGCGCTTCGGCCACCAGCACGTTGGTGACCACGTCACGCTCGGTGCCGAAACCGCCGACCTCGTCGGGGATGCTGGTCAGCCCGATCCCCAGCTCGCTCGCCCGGGAGAGCAGGCCCTCAGGTGGGTGGCAGGCGGCGTCGGCGTCGTCGGCGGCGGGCCGCAGCTGCTCGGCGGCGAACTCCTGCACCGTCTCGGTGATCATCCGCTGCTCGTCGTTTGGTTCGAGATCGAACAGGTCCCGCTGGCGCGCGGGACCGAGCCGGGCAGGCTTGCCGAGCTTGGTGGTCGCGGTGAACGTGCGTCCCGCGGCGCCGACCGCACGGAACCCGTGCTTGGTGGAGCTGTGCACGACGTTCTCCAGCGGTTTGCGCAGCCCGACTCTGTCGAGCATGCGCGCGCTGGCGAGCTTGTTCAGCGCTGCCAGGCCGAGGCCCATGGCGTCACGCTTCTTCGGCGGCGGACCGACCCGTTGTCCGTTCGTGGTGGGTGCGGCTTCAGACACGGTCACTCTCCCATCGGCCTCGGGCGGCCGTCACGACAAAACCTACTCGTGAGTAAAGTAAACCCTCCGAGTCGGCTCGCGCCAGTGGGGTGCGTCACGTGCTCCGTTCGGGCGAAGAAAAGTTGTCCGTTCTGTTACCGGCTGCGTAGGTCGGGGACGCGGGATCGGGCAGCCCGAGCGCGGTGGCCATCAGGGTCACGAGCTCGGCACGCACCCAGGGCCGCGCCGTGACCCGCCGCGCGCGCAGCAGGTCGTTGGCGATGGTCAGCGCCGCGTGGACGACGACCCGGTTCGCGCTGGTGTCCCGTTCGGGACGCACCGTGCCCAGTAGCCGTACCCACTCGCCGACGTAATCCCGCTGGATCCGGCGTAGCTCGGCGCGCTCGGCCTCGGACAGCGCGCTCATCTGCTGCCCGACCGCCAGCAGATCCGCGTGATTGACCATGGTGTCGACGTACGAGGCGGCCAGCCCGCGCAACGCGTCAGCCTCGTCGGCCGCGGTGTGCGAGACCTGCTGCCTGCCGTGTTCCAGCCGGTCGGCCACCCGTTGCGATACGGCCATGAACAGCGCGGCCTTGCTCGGGAAGTGCCGGTAGACACTGGGGCCGCTGATGCCTGCAGCCGCGCCGATCTCGTCCATGTTGACCTCGTGGAACCCGCGCTCTTGGAACAGCCGCCCCGCCTCGGTGATCAGTTGCTCGCGCCGCGAGGCGCGCAGCACCTGGGGTTCGGCGTCGAGTCCGGTGGCGGCTCCGGTAAGGGTGCCGGCATCCACCGGCGGTAGCTCGCAGTGCAGCACCGCGCGGGCACGCTCGGCCAGCAGCGACTGGAAGCGCCCCTTGGCGATGCGGGTGGCGTGCACCGACGCGCTGCCGAAGACGCTCATCGCCGCGAAGCACAGTAGCTCGGCCTCCGAATCGGCCAGCTCGGGCCGCAGCGTGCGGAGTGTCTGCGTCCAGGTGCGGTACAGCAGCGTGGCACGCTCTCGGAGCGCGGCGTGGTCCTCCTGCCGGAGGTGACGGCGCTGGGTGCGCCACAGCGCGGTGAGCTCTCGCCGCTCCACGGCCAGTCGGGCCAGCGTGGCCAGCAGCGCGTCGACGCGTTCGGGGGAGGGGGTGCCGCCCGTCGCCAGCACCTCGTCGGTGGCCTCGACCAGCTCGTCGAGGCCGCACAGCACGATGTGGCCGAGCATGTCCTGCTTGTCGGAGAAGTGCCGGTAGATCGCGGGTCCGGTCACCCCTGCCGCGGCGGCGATGTCGGTCACGCCGACCTCGTGGTAGCCGCGCGCACGGAACAACTCGGCCGCCACAGCCGCCAGTTGTGCCTTGCGGTTGCCGCGTTTGCCTGGCTTGCCCGCGGTCGTCCTGGTGCCGGTCATAGTAAACACACTCTAGCGCGAGTTGAATAAGTGACAACCCATTGACAACTGGGCATTCGCGCGGATTATGTTAGTCAGTATTAGCGCCACGAGGCAGCCAAGCTAGCTAGCAGTGCCAGCGAACAATGATGCCTGCATCAGGAAGGACATGTTGGCGTGAGCAATGAGGCGTTCATCTACGAGGCGATCCGCACGCCTCGGGGTAAGGGCAAGAAGGGATCCCTGCACGGGATCAAACCGATCGATCTGGTCGTCGGGCTGATCGAGGAGATCAAGCGCCGCCATCCGGGGCTGGACCCGGCCGTCATCGACGACATCGTCCTCGGCATCGTCTCGCCCATCGGTGACCAGGGTGGTGTGCTGCCGCGTGCCGCGGCGATGGCCTCCGGCCTGCCGGAATCCGTCGCGGGCGTACAGCTGAACCGGTTCTGCGCTTCCGGGCTGGAGGCCGTCAACCAGGCTTCGCAGAAGGTCCGCGCGGGCTGGGACAACTTGCTGCTGGCCGGTGGCGTCGAGTCGATGTCGCGGGTGCCGATGGGCTCCGACGGCGGGGCGATGTTCCTCGACCCGGCGACGAACTACGACACCTACTTCGTCCCGCAGGGCATCGGCGCCGATCTGATCGCGACCATCGAGGGATTCTCCCGCGAGGACGTGGACGCGTTCGCGGTGCGCTCGCAGGAGAGGGCCGAGGCAGCGTGGTCCGGCGGGTACTTCTCCAAGTCCGTCGTCCCGGTCACCGACATGAACGGCGTGACCGTGCTCGACCACGACGAGCACCGCCGTCCCGGCACCACTGTGGAGGATCTCGGCAAGCTCAACCCGTCGTTCGCAGGCATCGGCGATATGGGCGGCTTCGACGCGGTGGCACTGCAGAAGTACCACGACGTCGAGAAGATCGACCACGTCCACACGCCGGGCAACTCGTCCGGCATCGTCGACGGTGCCGCGCTGGTCCTCGTCGGCAACGAGCAGGTGGGCAAGGACTTCGGTCTGGCCCCGCGTGCCCGCGTGGTCGCCTCCGCGGTGACCGGTTCGGACCCGACGATCATGCTGACCGGCCCGACCCCTGCGACACGGAAGGTGCTCGACACGGCGGGTCTGACGGTCGACGACATCGATCTGTTCGAGCTCAACGAGGCGTTCGCCTCGGTGGTGCTGAAGTACCAGCGGGACCTGAACATTCCCGACGAGAAGCTCAACGTCAACGGCGGCGCCATCGCCATGGGACACCCGCTCGGCGCCACCGGAGCGATGATCCTCGGCACCATGGTCGACGAGTTGGAGCGCCGTAACGCCCGCCGCGCGCTCGTCACGCTGTGCATCGGCGGCGGCATGGGCCTGGCCACCATCATCGAGCGGGTCTGACGGCACTGTGTCAGAGAGCAGGAGAGCGATGACCGAGAACAAGACCATCCGTTGGGAGCAGGACTCCGACGGCATCGTGGTGCTGACGCTTGACGACCCCAAGCAGTCGGCCAACACGATGAACGCCGACTACATTGATTCGATGCTGGCGATCCTCGATCGCCTCGAGGCCGAGAAGGACTCCATCACCGGTGTCGTGATCACCTCGGCGAAGAAGACCTTCTTTGCGGGCGGTGACCTCAACGACCTGATCCAGGCCCGGCCGGAACACGCCGAGCAGCTGACCACGATGGCCAACCACCGGCTCAAAGCGCCGCTGCGCAGGCTGGAGACGCTGGGCAAGCCGGTGGTCGCCGCGATCAACGGTGCCGCGCTCGGCGGTGGCCTGGAGATTGCCCTAGCGTGTCACCACCGTATCGCGGCCGACGTCAAGGGCAGCCAGATCGGCCTGCCTGAAGTCACCCTCGGGTTGCTGCCCGGTGCGGGTGGCGTCACCCGCACGGTCCGCATGCTGGGCATTCAGGACGCGGTGCTGAACGTGCTGGTCGAGGGCCAGCGGCACAAGCCGCGCAAGGCGCAGGAGGTCGGCATCGTCGACGAGGTCGTCGACTCGGTCGACGAGCTGCTGCCCAAGGCCAAAGAGTGGATCAAGGCCAACGCCGACAATCCCGATGCCTGCGTGCAGCCCTGGGACCAGAAGGGATTCAAGATCCCTGGCGGCACGCCGTCGAACCCGGGCTTCGCGGCGAACCTGCCCGCTTTCCCGGCGAACCTGCGCAAGCAGATCAAGGGCGCGCCGATGCCCGCCCCGCGGGCCATCCTGGCCGCCGCGGTCGAGGGTTCCCAGGTGGACTTCGATACCGCTTCGGAGATCGAGACCCGGTACTTCGTGCACCTGGCCACCGGGCAGGTGTCGAAGAACATGACCCAGGCGTTCTTCTTCGACCTCGAAGCCATCAACAACGGTGAGAGCCGTCCCTCCGGGTACGACAAGCGCACTCCGCGCAAGGTCGGCGTGCTCGGCGGCGGCATGATGGGCGCGGGTATCGCCTACGTATCGGCCAAGGCCGGTATGGAGGTCGTGCTCAAGGACATCAGCAAGGAGAACGCCGAGAAGGGCAAGGACTACTCCCGCAAGCTTGAGGAGAAGGCCCTGTCGCGTGGCAAGACCACCCAGGAGCGCTCCGACGCACTGCTCGGCCGTATCACTCCGACGGACTCGGCGTCCGACATGGAAGGTGTCGACTTCGTCATCGAGGCGGTGTTCGAGGACCAGGCGCTGAAGCACAAGGTCTTCCAGGAGATCGAGGACATCGTCGATGCAGACGCGGTGCTCGGCTCCAACACCTCCACGCTGCCGATCACCGGGCTTGCCCAGGGCGTCAAGCGGCAGGAGGACTTCATCGGGATCCACTTCTTCTCACCGGTGGACAAGATGCCGCTCGTGGAGATCATCTGCGGGGAGAAGACCTCCGATGCCACGCTGGCGAGGGTGTTCGATTACGTGCAGGCGATCAACAAGACGCCGATCGTGGTCAACGACAGCCGCGGCTTCTTCACCAGCCGCGTGATCGGCACCTTCATCAACGAGGCCATCTCCGCGGTCGGCGAGGGTGTGGAGCCTGCGACTATCGAGCAGGCAGGCAGCCAGGCCGGCTTCCCGGCACCGCCGCTGCAGCTGTCGGATGAGCTCACGCTCACGCTGATGCAGAAGATCCGCAAGGAGACCAAGGCGGGCGTGGAAGCCGCGGGTGGCACCTGGACGCCGCACGGTGCGGACGCCGTGGTCGACCGGATGGTCGACGAGTTCGACCGGCCGAGCAAGGCGGCGGGCGCCGGGTTCTATGAGTACGACGAGAACGGCAAGCGGGCCGGGCTGTGGCCGGGGCTGCGCGAGGCGTTCAACTCCGGCAGTGCCGACGTGCCGTTCGAGGACCTGAAGGAGCGGATGCTGTTCGTCCAGGCCGTCGAGACGGTGCGCTGCTTCGACGAGGGCGTGCTGAACACGGTGCCGGACGCCAACATCGGGTCCATCTTCGGCATCGGCTTCCCGCCGTGGACCGGTGGGGTCGTCCAGTACATCAAGCAGTACCCGGGCGGCTTGTCCGGCTTCGTGGAGCGCGCCCGCGAGCTCGCCGCGAAGTACGGCTCGCAGTTCGAGCCGCCGCAGTCGCTTGTGGACAAGGCGGCCAAGGGCGAGACCTTCGCCTGACCCCGGTACGCACGTGGCCCCCGCGGGACGAACCCGCGGGGGCCATATGCGTGTCCAGCGCTCCAGCCCCCCGTGTTCGGCGCTGTGACACGCCGTGTCGTGCGCCCGGTGTCAGCAGGAGTCGACCGGCTCGGCCCCGGCGAAACGCTTGTCCAGCCAGCTGATCGCGAGCGGGCCACCCGCCATCACCCCGGTGATGTGCTCGGCCAGCGGGATCGGTTGCCAGTGCACCTCCGCGCCGAGCTCGCAGTACCGGTCACGGAGCTCGCGCCCCACCTGGTAGGGGATGAGCTGGTCCTTGGTGCCGTGGTATAGGAACAGCGGCGCTTCCGGGGCGTGCTGACCCGCGCGGTTCTCCGCCAGACGCGCCTGCCACTCAGGGTGGGACAGCGGGTCGTCCAGTGTGGTGTACTGGTCGAAGGTGCCGAACGGCGCGGCCGCGCCGAGCTCGGCGGTACAGGCCTCGGAGATGCGCTCGACCGTCCGCTCGCCGCGCTCGGTGAGGATCTCCTCGAAGGGCACATCCGGGTAGGCCGTTGCCAGCCCAAGCGCGGCCCCGAGCACTAGGCCGAAGGCGGGTCCGCCCTCGTTGAACTCCGCCACGTCGGTGAGGTCGGCTGGTACCCCGCCGGGCGCCACGCCGACGATGTCGAGCTCGGGGGCGTAGTCGGGATGGAGCTCGGCGGCGAAGGCTGCGGACTGGCCGCCCTGCGAGTAGCCGAGTACCCCGACCGGCCCGTCGCCGGTCAGCTCGGCCTGCTCGAGGTGCGTGGCCGCCCGCGCGGCGTCCAGCACCGCTCTGCCTTGCGACTGACCGGTGGCGTAGGTGTGCACACCGGGGGTTCCGAGCCCTTCATAGTCGGTGACCACGACGGCCCAGCCCCGCGAGAGCGCCGAGGCCAGCAGGGCGACCTCCTGCTCGGTTCCGGTGCGCATCGCGTACGAGGGGGCGCAGTGATCGCCGATGCCGTGTGTGCCGACGGCGTAGCTCACTAGCGGCCGCTCGCCCTCGCCCTGCCACTCGACGTCGGGTACCAGCAGCGTGCCGGAGACCGCATTGGCCTCACCGGTGGCCGAAGTGGAGCGGTACAGCAGCTGCCAGGATCGCACTGGTACTTCCAGCAGGCGCAGCGGCTCGGCGTGCACCTCGACCTCGCGCTCGTCCAGCAGCTGACCCGGCTCGCCGGGCGGTAACGGGTCGGGCGGGGTGTAGAAGGGATCCTCGGAAGGGGGTGGGGGTTTGCTACCGGTGGTGGCCGTCGCGGGTGCCGCCAGGCCGAGTGTCATGGCGAGTGCCATGGTTGCCGCCGCCACCCCGCGGAGTCCGCGTCGCATGGATTCCCCGCCTTTCGCTAGACTGGTAACTGCGATTTTCGAAATATAGCCCGGCAGGGGTGCCTACGGCAATGGTTGTGACCAGCAGTCGACTGGAGCGCGCGTGACCGACGAGGTGACCACGACCCGGCGTGCCTACCGGGGCCTTGACCACGACGAGCGCCGGGCGGCGCGGCGGGAACGGCTGCTCGACGCCGCGCTGGAGCTGTTCACCGCCGAGGGATACCAGCGGGTGAAGATCGTGCGGATCTGCACGCTTGCCGGGGTATCGACGCGGAACTTCTACGAGGAGTTCGAGGGCAAGGAAGAGGTGCTGCGCGAGCTGCATGAGCGCATCAACGCCGCGGGGATGGAACGAGTCACGACCGCGCTCGCGGGGGCACCGGACGGGGAGCCGGGCGCTCGGATCGCGACGCTGCTCGACGCCTTCCTGTCCGGGGTCACCGCAGACCCCCGGCTGCCCCGCCTGGCCTACGTGGAAGCTGTCGGGGTCAGCCCGGCCATGGAACGCCAGCACCAGCGCTGGGTCGAGCGGTGGGCGACGTTCATCGAGGAGGAGGCCAACCGTGCCGCCAGGCTCGAGCAGGCGCCGCGGCGCGACTTCCGGCTCACCGCGCTCGGGCTGGTCGGCGCCATCACGGGGTTGCTGCGCGCCTGGCAGTCCGGCACCGCGCACGCCTCGACCGACGAGGTCGCCGCCGAGATCCGGGGGCTGATGCTCGCGGCCATCATGCGCTGATCCGGCACGCGTCCCCTGCCGGACCGGGGCGAGGTGTGCGGCTCAGCCGCCTGCTCGGGGTGTCACGCCGGCGCGCAACCCGCCGAACATGGCCCGCAGCAGCGCCGCGCACTCGTCACGGACCTCGCGTTTGCGTTCGGGTGGGGTCTCGGCCAGCCGCAGCCCGGCGCCGCCAAGCATGTGGAAGCACAGCCACGTCATGGTCGGTAGATCCCGTGGCGGCAGGTAATTGGCCTCGCGGAGGCTGCGTACCAACTGCTCGACGAGCCCGAAGGCGTACTTCTCCTCGCACTCCCGCCACTGGGTCCAGCCGAGTGCGGCAGGACCTTCCTGCCAGACCACTCGACCGTAGGTGGGATCGCAACACTCATCGAGGAAGGTGTCCAGCGCGGTCAGTGCCGCCTGCCACGGGTCGTCCACGTCCGCAGCGCTGGCGGCGATGCGCTCGATGGCGGCCAGTTCGAGCTCCTCGAGCACGGCCTGGAACAGCGCCCGCTTCCCGTCGAAGTGGTGGTACACCGCACCGCGGGTGACCTGCGCGGCGACCGCGACGTCAGCCAGCGAGGTAGCCGTGTAACCGCGTTCGGCGAACAGCGTGGCTGCCTGCTCGAGTACGGCGGCGCGGGTGGCCTCGGCGTACATATCGCGGCGGCTCTTGACATGTGGCATACGCTAAGTGTAACGACATACTCTGTGTATGTGACATTCAGGGAGTAGGTGAAGGTCATGTCCGGGTGGGAGCAGTACCGGCGACGGCACCGCCTCGTTGTCGCGGTGGCCGACGACGTCTCGCGGCACGGAGTCGACTCGCTGGATTCCTGGCGCGCCGCGATCGACGTGGAGTTCGGTGACCTCGGCGCGTTCCTGCAGGACGTGCAACGGCACTGGCATACGGCGGTCGACGCCCACCTGGATGGGCTGCTGGAGACCGCCCCCTCGTCCCGGCCGGTCGGCTACGGCTCCGTCGCGGCGGTACTGGCCACCGCGGCACGCGCGAACCCCCAGCTGGTGGCGGTGCTCGACGAGTACGTGGATCACCCGGCGCTGACCGGCGGCAGGCAGCGACTGCGGCGTACGTTGCTCGCTGCGACGGGTGTGGACATCGGCGCGTCGGTGCGGGACGTGCCAGCCGAGGTGGGCTGAGCGGCGCCGGTGCCCTGTGCCTGGCAGGCGACAGGCACTGCCGCGTGCGGCGGGGAGCGTTCACGCCAGCGGTGGGACCATCGCCTCGATGAGGTGCGGTCCCGGCTCGCTGGTGGCCCTGCGGAACTGGTCGGCGAGCTCCTCGGCCGTGGTGGCGCGGGAAGCCGGCACACCCATACCGGAAGCCATCGCGGTGAAGTCGATATCCGGTGTGGATAGGTCGAACAAGGACTTCGCCGCCGCGCCCGACGGTTCGGCGCCGACCCGGCCCAGCTCCATGCGCAGGATCGCGTAGGCGCGGTTGTTCAGCACCACGGTGGTGACGTCGAGCTGCTCGCGGGCCTGCGTCCACAGCGCCGGCAGGGTGTACATGGCGCTGCCGTCGGCCTCCAGGTTGATCACCGGCCGGTCGCGCGCGGCGATGGCCGCGCCGGTGGCCACGGGCATCCCCTGGCCGATCGCGCCGCCGGTGAGGGTGAGCAGGTCGTGCCGCGGTGCCCCAGCTGTGGCCTGCGGAAGCAGCAGCCCCGAGGTGTTGGACTCGTCGGCGACGATCGCGTTGTCCGGCAGCAGCGCGCCGATGACCTCCACCCAGTTCTGCACCGTCAGCGCGCCGCCGGGCAGCGTGGGACGTGCCTGCTCGGCCAGCAGCGGCGCGTACTCTGGCGCCACCCGCCCGGCCAGGTCCTCCAGCGCGCGAGTGGCGTCGTGCTCGCGCCCTGCCAGCTGATGCACCCGCGCGCCCTCGGGGACCAGGTCGCTCGCGTGATCCGGGTAGCCGAAGAACGTCGCGGGTGACCGGGCGCCTGCCAGCACGAGCCGTTGGGTGCCGTCGAGCTGGCCAGCCGCCTGCTCGGGAAGGTAGCCCAGCCGATCGAAGGACGGCAGCCCGGCACCCCGCGGCAACCGGGCGGGAAAGGTCTCCACCAGTACCCGCGCGCCGGTCGCCCGCGCGATCCGGCTCGCCGCACGCAGCCCGGCCTCGGTGCAGGCGGGACCGCCGAGCAGCAGGGTGGTCGGCTCGTCGTCGCGCAGCGCCCCCGCGGCTGCCGCGATCGCGGCCTCGCCCGGCAGGCGCGGTGCCTTGGGCGGGATCGGCTCCACGGGCACACCGCCATCGCCCCAGGACACGTCGCCGGGCAGCAGCAGGCTCGCCACGCGCCCCGGCGGATCCATCGCGGCGGCCACCGCCGCGGCGGTGTCGGCGCCGGCGTCGGCGGCGTGGGAGCTGCGCCGTACCCAGCCGCGCAGCGGGTCGGCAAGCGACTCGATATCCGATTCCAACGGCGCATCGAAACGCTTGTGGTAAGTGGCGTGATCACCCACGATCGCGACGACCGGGCTGCCCGCGCGGCGCGCGTTGTGTAGGTTCGCCCACCCGTTGGCCAGGCCCGGTCCCAGGTGCAGCAGTGCCGCGGCCGGGGTGCCGGTGATCCGGGCGTAGCCGTCGGCCGCCCCGGTGACCACACCCTCCGACAGCCCGAGCACCGCCCGCATCGCCGGGAACGCGTCGAGGGCGGCCACCAGGTGCATCTCCGAGGTGCCCGGGTTGGCGAAACAGACGTCCACACCCGCGTCCAGCAGCGTGCGCAGCACTGACTGTGCCCCGTTCATCCACGCTCCCTTCGCCGAGGTCGGTGTCGTGTCCGCTAGTCGCTACACCGCGTCCGCGAGCGCGCGGCCCGCCTGCCTTCCGGAGAACAGGCACCCGCCGAGGAACGTGCCCTCCAGCGCCCGGTAACCGTGCACCCCACCACCGCCGAAGCCTGCGGCCTCGCCTGCGGCGTAGAGGCCGGGCAGCGGTTGCCCGTCCGGCCGCAGGACCCGGCCGGACAGGTCCGTTTCCAGGCCGCCGAGCGTCTTGCGGCTGATGACGCTCAGCCGTACCGCGATCAGCGGGCCCGCCTTGGGGTCGAGCAGCCGGTGTGGGGAGGCGACCCGCACCAGCCGGTCACCCAGGAACCGCCGTGTCCCGTGGATCGCGGTGACCTGCATGTCCTTGGCGTAGGGGTTGCTCATCTCCCGGTCGCGGGCGACGATCTCGGCTTCCACGGTGGCGGGATCCAACAACGGCTCACTGGTCAGCGCGTTCATCCCGGACACCAGCTCGGCCACGGAATCGGCGGTGACGAAGTCCTCGCCCTTGCGCAGGAAGGCCTCCACCGGCCCCGGCGGCCCCGGCAACGCTCGTCGCAACGTGTCACGCACGCTCTTGCCGGTCATGTCGGGGTTCTGCTCCGAACCGGACAGCGCGAACTCGCGCTCGATGATCCTGTGGGTGAGTACGAACCACGAGTGGTCGTAGCCGGTGGTGCGTAGGTGCGCCAGCGTGCCGAGGGTGTCGAACCCGGGATACAGCGGTCCCGGCAGGCGGTTGCCGCGTGCGTCCAGCCACAGCGAGGAGGGTCCCGGCAGGATGCGGATGCCGTGCTGTGGCCAGATCGGCTCGTAGTTGGTGATGCCCTCGACGTAGTGCCACATGCGGTCGGAGTTGATCAGGCGCGCGCCCGCGGCCTCGCTGATCCCCAGCATCCGGCCGTCGACGTGCGCGGGAACCCCGGACAACAGGTTGGTGGGTGGTTCGCCGAGACGTGCTGGCCAGTTGGCGCGGATCAGCTCCGGGTTGCCGCCGATGCCGCCGGAGGAGACCAGCACCGCCTGCGCCCGTAGCGAGAACCGGTCGACCACCTCGCGCGAGCTCGCCTGCCCGCGGGCGACCGAGCTCGGTTCGAGCACCGAGCCTGCGACGCCGTCCACGGCGCCGCCGGAGGTGGTCAGCTCGTCCACCCGGTGGCGGAACCTTAGCTCGATGAGGCCGCGCTCGGCCGCAGCGCGGACCCGGCGGACGAACGGTTCCAGTACGCCGGGTCCGGTGCCCCAGGTGATGTGGAAGCGCGGCACCGAGTTGCCGGGGCCCGTCGCGCCGTAGCCACCGCGCTCGGCCCAGCCGACGACGGGGAAGATCCGTAGCCCGAGTCCGTGCAACCACGCCCGCTTCTCCCCAGCGGCGAAGTCCACGTAAGCCTCCGCCCACCGGCGGGGCCAGTGGTCCTCTTCGCGGTCGAAACCCGCCGTACCGAGCCAGTCCTGCCAGGCGAGTTCGGCGGAGTCGCGGATGCGCAACCGGCGTTGTTCGGGACTGTTCACCAGGAACAGCCCGCCGAGTGACCAGTGTGCCTGCCCGCCGAGCGAGGCCTCGGGCTCCTGCTCGACGATGACGACACGCTTGCCCGCCTGGGCCAGCGCGTCCGCGGCCACCAGCCCGGCGAGCCCGGCGCCCACCACGATCACGTCCGCGTCCATAGGCCCTCCGATCGGCACGGCGATACGTGATTACTCACGAGTACGGACGCTATCGCGTCACACGGGGACGCGCGAGGGTCTGGTGGTGCGGAGCTGAACGTGACGTTCAGTTCCGTAGACGGAACGAAGGCCACGTTCAGCTCCCGCATCCCGCTCGAGGGTCAAGGCACTGAACGTGACGTTCGGGCCATAGAGGGCGCCGAACGTCACGTTCAGCTCTCCTTCCTGCGGAAGGTGAGGGTCTCGCCCTCCACGCCGCGGAACCACAGGTCGTGGCAGGCGGCGGCCATCTCGTCAAGGCCGTCGGTGATGGTGGCGAAGACGTTGCCGGGGACCCACCCTGCGTCGCCGTTGATGAGCAGGTTGTTGCGCCCGTAGAAGATCGCCAGGTCCGTCGCCCCCGTCGCGCTGTGCGCCTGGCTGCCTTCCTCGTAACCGTAGGCTGGGTTACCGATCTCCCACGGCTCGAACGCGAAGTAGACGACATCGCCAGGGATGGGGGTCACGGTGGGGTTCTCCCTACCGGGTTCCGGGTCGGCGAACGGCGGAACCAGCGTGTACACCTCGTTGCGCGCGTACTTGGCGTGGTAGGCCTGGTCGCCTTGCGGCAGGGCGTCCCATACCGCACGGCAGGTGCGAGGGGCCTCCTCGGTCAGCAGCCGCGCGCGGCAGGACACGCCACGCTTGTCCAAGCTGATGGAGATGTAGCGGGCCACCGTGGCGACACCCCTCTCACCGGTTGGTGGCCGCGGCCACGGCCTCAGACCAGATCCGCAGCGCCTCGTCCACCTGCTCACCGCCGACCACCAGCGCGGGGATCATGCGGACGGTGTTCATCCAGGCACCGCACATCAGCAGCAGCAGCCCCCGCTCGGCGGCTGCTTGCTGCGCGACCTTGGCGGTTTCCGGGTCGGGCGAGCCGTCGGCTGTGACGAACTCGGAGCCGACCATCAGGCCGAGACCGCGGACATCACCGATCGCCCGGTGCCGCTCGGCGACCTCGCGCGCGCCCTCGAGCAGCCGCTTGCCCTGAGTGGCAGCGTTGTCGACCAGCCCTTCCTCCTGGATCACGTCCAGTGTGGCCAGCGCGGCGGCGCAGGCGACGGCGTTGCCACCGTAGGTGCCACCCTGCGAGCCCGGCCAGGCCTTGCTCATCAGCTCGGCGGGGGCGGCCATAGCCGATAGCGGGAAGCCACTGGCCAAGCCCTTGGCGGTGATGAGCACATCCGGGTTGACGCCGAAGTGGTCCATACCCCAGAAGGTGCCGGTGCGCCCGAACCCGGTCTGCACCTCGTCGGCGACCAGCAGGATGCCGTGCCGGTCGGCACGCTCCCGCAGGCCGGCGACGAACTCCGCGTTGGCGGGCACGTAACCACCCTCGCCGAGTACCGGCTCAACGAAGAACGCCGCGGTGTCGTCCGGTGAGGACAGGGTGGCGAACAGGTAATCCAGCTCCTGCAATGCGAACCGGGTGGCCTCGGCCTCGCTCCAGCCGTAGCGGTAGGCGAAGGGGAACGGCGCCACGTGCACCCCACCCATCAGCGGGGCGTAGCCCGCGCTGAACCGGGTGCCCGACGTGGTCAGCGAGGCCGCGCCCACGGTACGGCCGTGGAACGAGCCATGGAACACGATCACGTTGGGCCTGCCGGTGGCCTGGCGGACCAGCCGTAGCGCCGACTCCACCGCCTCACTGCCAGAATTGGCGAAGAACACCGAGTCCAGACCGGGGGGTAGCACCTCGCCGAGGCGCTCGGAGAGCCTGCGTAGCGGTTCGTGCATGACGGTGGTGTACTGGCCGTGGATCAGCCGACCGACCTGTTCCTTGGCGGCGGCTACCACCTTGGGGTGACAGTGGCCGGTGCTGGTCACACCGATGCCCGCCGTGAAGTCGAGGTGGCGCCTACCGTCGCGGTCGTAGAGGTACACCCCCTCCCCGTAGTCGACCTCGACCGGTGTGGCCTGCTTCAGCAGTGGTGAGAGCTGCGACATGGCGAGCGTGACTCCTTCGCGTGCGTGGTGAGCGGACATCCCCTGTTGTCGATTGTTGACAATCTATCTAGCATGGTGCCGACGGCCTGCTCGATTCCTGCCGCCGCGCGGCGCCCTGCTCATGGTCGGGTATCCGACGATAGGTCAGAGCGGCGCCGAGCGCGACACACGGGTGGTGACTGCGCGGGCAGGCCGATGCGGCCTAGTGTGGCGCGCAGCGCGCGCGGAAAGCCACGGGCGCGCGGGCCGAATGAGCGGGTGAACGAGCACGGCGAGGACGAGGAGGTCAGTCATGACCGGCGCGGCGGCTGAGACCAAGGTGATCGACGGGGTCGCCAAGGAGCTGTATATCGGCGGGGCTTGGCAACCCGCCTCGGGGGGTGGCACGTTCCCGGTGCTCGATCCCGCGACCGGGGCCGAGCTGTGCTCGGTGGCCGACGCGTCGCCCGCGGATGGCATCGCCGCGCTGGATGCAGCGGTCGCCGCGCAGCGCTTCTGGGCGAAGCACCCGCCGAGGGAGCGTGGCGAGATCCTGCGCCGTTCCTACGAAATCATCACCGAGCGGGTGGACGACTTGGCGTTGCTGATGACGCTGGAGATGGGCAAGCCGCTGGCCGAGTCGCGGGGCGAGGTCGCCTACGCCGCGGAGTTCTTCCGCTGGTTCGCCGAGGAGGCCGTGCGGATCGACGGCGGCTACGCGGTGTCGCCCAACGGCACCGGCCGCGTGCTGGTGACCAGGCAGCCGGTCGGTCCGAGTATCTTGATCACTCCGTGGAACTTCCCGATGGCCATGGGCACGCGCAAGATCGGCCCGGCCATCGCGGCAGGCTGCACCTCGGTGATCAAGCCCGCCGCGCAGACGCCGCTGTCGATGCTCGCGCTCGCGGGCATCCTCGCCGAGGCAGGCCTGCCGGACGGCGTGGTCAACGTCGTCACCACCAGCAGCTCAGGTGCGGTCATGGAGCCGATGATCCGCGACGGGCGGGCACGCAAGCTGTCGTTCACCGGTTCCACCGCCGTCGGGCGCACGCTGTTGCAGCAATCCGCCGATCAGGTGTTGCGGACCTCCATGGAACTCGGCGGCAATGCCCCGTTCATCGTCTTCGACGACGCGGATCTGGACGCCGCCGTGGAAGGGGCGATGCTGGCCAAACTGCGCAACATCGGGGAGGCCTGCACGGCCGCGAACCGCTTCTACGTCCAGCAAGGGGTGGTTGACGAGTTCGCGCGCCGGATGACCGAGCGGATGGAATCGCTGGGTATCGGTCGGGGCACCGAAGAGGGCGTGACCATCGGACCGCTCATCGACCAGGCCGCTGTGGACAAGGTGGACGCACTGGTGAGCGATGCGGTCAACCGGGGTGCGACGGTGCTCACCGGTGGTTCCGGGCTCGACGGTCCAGGCCACTTCTACCGGCCCACGGTGCTGACCGGCATCCCGGACGACGCACGGATGACGGACGAGGAGATCTTCGGCCCGGTCGCCCCGATCTCGTCGTTCGCCACCGAGGAGGAGGTGCTGGCCAAGGCCAACGACACCCAGTACGGGCTGGTCTCCTACGTCTACACCACTGATTTCGACCGAGCGCTGCGCGTGTGCGAGCAGCTCGAGGTCGGCATGGTGGGGTTGAACCAGGGCCTGGTGTCCAATCCGGCCGCCCCGTTCGGCGGGATCAAGCATTCCGGCGTCGGCCGGGAAGGCGGCACCGTCGGCATCGACGAGTTCCTCGAGACCAAGTACCTGGCGGTGGGCTTGCGCGAGTAGCCGCGGGGGTGCGAGCCGAAGGACTCCTTCGGTACATATTCGGCACCGGAGAGGCCCTTCGGCTCGCACCCTGCGACCGCTCAGCCGGGGATGTCCATCCCGCCTTCGGATAGCGTGGGTGCCGCTCCGGAGCGCAGGCTCGTGCCAGGGGCGAGCCTGCTGACGGCGTCTTCCATGTGCGCCTCGATGCGGGACTGCGCCGCGGCCTCGTCGCCGTGGCGGATGGCCTCGACGATGGCGGCGTGCTCCTCGACGCGTGACGCCGGGTCCGGGTAGTGGTGCTGGAGCGCAGCCAGGCACATCCGGGTCTCGATGAACAGCGTCCTCGCCACGCGGCTCAGTCGTCTGCTACCGGACTCGTGGACGAGCACCTCGTGGAACCGGAAGTCCGCATCAGACAGCGCGCGCGGCTCGTCACGCTCGGCGGCCTCGCGGATGCCCTCCACTGCCGCCTCCAGCGCTGCCACGGCGTCAGTGTGGTGGCTGCGGATAATGCGCACCGCCGCGGCGTGCTCGATGGCAGCGCGGGTGGCGTAGATGTCGTAGACGTCGCCGGGATCCAGCTCGATGACGAACAGCCCGCGATGGCGCTCGCTGCGCAGCAGACCTTCCGAGACGAGGCGCTGCATGGCCTCGCGCAGCGGGCCCCTCGACACCTGGAACCGCGCGGCCAGCTCGGCCTCGCCGAGCTGCTGGCCCGGTTCGAGCACACCGGAGGTGATCGCCTCCCGCAGCTGCCTCGCGATGATGGCCGCGGTCGATTCGCGTGCGATGGGCCGGATGTCACCAGCCATGCGGCGTCCCGTCGTCGGGCCAGTGGCGAAACAGCTCGCCGAGCGCGTCCGAGCGCGCGGCGACGCCTGCAATGCGCAGGCCTTCCCAGATGCTGACCTGGTTGGCGGTCAGTACTGGTTTGCCGAGCGCGTCCTCCATCGCGCCGACCAGGCTGATCGTGCGCATCGCCGTGTCCGGGATCAGCACGGCGTCGGCGTCGGGGTGGTCGCCGCTGAGGGCCAGGTCGAGCACGTGCTGGTCGGTGAGACCGCCGACCTCGGCTGCGGTGTCGAAGCCCGCGCTGGACATCCTGATGACGTCGATGCCCTCGACCGTCAGGAACTGCACGAACAGCTCGGCGATGTCGTTCGGGTAGCTGGCGGTGACGGCGACCCTGCGTAGCCCGAGCCGCTGTGCGGCGCGGACGAAGGCGAACGAGGTGCTGGAAGCGGGGGTTCCGCTGGCGCGGGACAGCTTGGTCACCTGCTCGGCCGCCCCGTCGTGACCGAAGACGAAGCTGCCGCTGGTGCAGGCCCACACCACGGCACTTGGCGAGTGGGGGGCGAGTTTCGCCGCTCCCTCCGCCAGCCGCTGCTCGCTGCCGAGATCGCGGAGCTCGTCGACGGCATGCAGGTCGGTTCCGTAGATGTGGGCGACCGGTAGTTGCGCGACCTCACCGAGCAATCGCTGCGCGAGTGGGTAGTCGTCCTCGGCCGCGTGGTCAGGGTAGATGAACCCGATGGTGGTCATCGGCGCGCCTCCGGATCGCATGGGGTGTGGGATTGTCGACAATCCGAGTCAAGTCTACCTACTCGGGCGTAACCGTCTCGGTCATGCCGTGATGCCAGCTACCCGGTCCGACGATCGGTAGCCCCATCCGGTCCAGCGAGGCCCACATGGTGAGTTGGTTCGCGGTCAGCACGGGCTTGCCGAGCATGCTCTCCAGCGGGTCGATCAAGTCGAAGGTGGGCAGGTTGGTGCAGCTCACGAAGATGGCCTCCGCATCGGGGTGGTCGGCGTTGAGGATGTGTTCGGCGATGGTCCGGTAGTTCACCCGCCAGATGCCGCCGCCGAGGCCGAGATGATCGCTGGATACCGTCGCGACCCCGAGCTCGGCGAGGAACTCGTGGAGCTTGCCGGTCAGGTCGGCGTCGTACGGCGTGAGCACCGCGATCTTGTGCATGTTCAGGTGATGCAGCGCCTCGGCCAGCGCACCGGAAGTCGTGACCGCATCGGGCGCCCCCGCGTCACAGATGATCTTGCGCAGCTCGCGCTCGGCGTCGACGCCGTTGATGAAACTTCCCGATGTGCACAGGTAGGCCACCACCTCAGGCTCGACGTGCAGCACGGTCTTGGTCGCCGCCTCGAGATGCTGCTCGTTGCTGACCAGTCGGGCCATCTCCATGCTGACCGGAACCGGCTCGTACGGTGTCCGCGCCAGGTGCAGGGAGACCTCGACGGGAACCCATCGCCACAGTTCGCGTTCCAACGCGAGGTCGAACGGGGCGATGATCCCGATGCCGCGTTGCGCGAGCGGACCCTCGAACGGCAGGTCCAGCGATGAAAGTTCCACGTCGGTACTCCCACGACTGCCACATAGACGGTGCAGGGTCGGGCATCGGTAGCGGTACGGCGGTGCGCGCTATCCACGCATTCTCCCTACCGGCGCTGATTGTTGACAATCATACGATTCACTCCTACCGTGTCAACGCAACTCTGACGACCTCGGCGATGTCGCCCGCACAGTCACCGGCGCCCATCGCGACTCGCCCGCGGCCCGCGGACGGGCCGGTCGGCAGGCTCCCGACTCGTGTTCGGCCGTGCGGCCACGTAGGGTCGGGCGCGGGCTCGGGCAGCGG
The DNA here is from genome assembly GCF_033042135.1 of Haloechinothrix sp. LS1_15. Classification (NCBI taxonomy): domain Bacteria; kingdom Bacillati; phylum Actinomycetota; class Actinomycetes; order Pseudonocardiales; family Pseudonocardiaceae; genus Haloechinothrix; species Haloechinothrix sp. LS1_15. The sequence continues at coordinate 350,202 of NZ_WBXM01000002.1, forward strand.
TGAGATGTGCACAGGAGTCAAGGTAGGGGATGAGCGGATCGTGCAGCGTCCGGATAGCGACACCGGTTCCGACGAGTCGACCGCGGCTCGTGGTGATACGCGAAGTGACAGGCAGGATGCGCGGCCGGTAGTGGCGGTGCTCTGCGGTGAGCATCGGCCCGCTGGGATGGACCGGGTGGAGCGCGCCGCGGAGGTGCGCTACGCGTCGGCGGCCGAGCTACCCGACGCGTTGCGTGGCGCCGACGCGCTCTTCGTCTGGGACTTCCTGTCCACGGCGGTGCCCGACGCCTGGCACGCGGCCGACCGGCTGCGGTGGCTGCACATCGCCAGCGCCGGGGTGGACCCGGTCATGTTCGACGAGCTGCGCGCAGGCGACGTCGTGCTGACCAACTCTCGCGGCGTCTTCGACACCCCGATCGCCGAGTACGTCCTCGGGGCGATCCTGGCACTGGCCAAGGACCTGTTCCACACCAGGGACCTGCAACGCGAGAAGCGCTGGGTGCACCGGGAGACCGCGCGTGTGGCGGGCACCAGCGCCGTGGTCGTCGGTACTGGTCCGATCGGCAGGGCGATCGCGCGGCTGCTGCGCGCCGCCGGGATCCGGGTGAGCGGCGCGGGCAGACGTTACCGCGAGCACGACTCCGACTTCGGCGTGGTGTACCCCAGTGACAGCCTCAGCGAGCACGTCGGCGGGGTGGACTACGTGATCGCGGTGGCGCCACTGACCGAGCAGACCAGTCGCATGTTCGACCGGCACGTCTTCCGGGCGATGCGCAACGACGCGTGGTTCATCAATGTCGGTCGCGGCGAGCTGGCCGAGACGTCTGACCTGATCGAGGCGCTGGACACTGGGCAGTTACGGGGCGCGGTGCTCGACGTTTTCGACACCGAGCCGCTGCCTGCGAGCAGCCCGTTGTGGACGATGCCGAACGTGCTCGTCTCGCCGCACATGTCGGGGGACGTGGTGGGATGGCGCGACGCGCTCGTGGAGATCTTCACTGATAACTTCGCCCGGTGGGTCGACGGCAAGCCGCTGCGCAACGTGGTCGACAAGGAACTGGGATACGTGCCGAGCGAGACGCCGTCAGGGTGATCGGACGCGGCAGTAGTCGGTGTGGCACGCACGAAGGAGTGAGAACATGGCACTGCTGACGGCCAGCGAGTTGGCTTCGGCCTACGCCTCAGGGGAGCTGTCCCCCGTCGAGGCCACCACGGCCGCGATCGACGCGATCGAACAGCGCGACGGCACCTGCAATGCGTACTGCCTCGTCGACGCCGAGACGGCGCTGGATCAAGCGCGGGCCTCAGAGGCACGGTGGCGTGAGGGGAACCCGATCGGCCCGCTGGACGGCGTGCCATCGTCCATCAAGGACATGTTTCTCACCCAGGGGTGGCCCACGTTGCGCGGATCCCGCTGTATCGACCCGCAGCAGCCGTGGGAGCTCGACAGCCCGATCACGGCGCGGATGCGGGAAAGCGGGCTGGTGCTACTGGGCAAGACGACCACGCCCGAGCTCGGCTGGAAGGGCACCACGGACAGCCCGCTGACCGGCATCACACGCAACCCATGGGACCCGACGAAGACGGCTGGTGGATCCAGCGGTGGCTCCGCGGCGGCGGTGGCCGCTGGCATGGGGGAGCTGTCGGTGGGCACCGACGCTGGCGGTTCGGTCCGTATCCCGGCGTCGTTCTGCGGCATCGTCGGGTTCAAGCCGACCTACGGCAGGATCCCGCTGTTTCCCGCGAGCCCGTTCGGCATGCTCGCCCATGCCGGGCCGATGGCCAGGACCGTCGATGACGTGGCATTGCTGCTCGACGTGCTGGCGTTGCCCGACTACCGCGACCCGACCGCGCTGCCTCCGCCGTTCGGCGCCTACCGGGAGGCTACCCGCCGGGACGTGCGCGGCATCAACGCGGCGTACTCGCCAACGTTGGGCTACGTGGACGTCGACCAGGAGGTGGCCGCGCTCGTCGACGACGCGGTGCGGCTGCTCGGTGAGACCGGGGTGCACGTGGACGAGGTGGATCCCGGCTTCGAGGACCCGCTCGAGCCGTTCGACGTGCTGTGGAGCGCGGGCGCGGCGAAGTGGCTGAGCAAGTTCCCCGAGGGCTCGGCCGAGAAGGTCGATCCGGGGTTGCGCGCGTTGTGGGATCGCGGCCTGACGCACTCGGCACTGGACTACCTCGGGGCGAACGAGGCTCGTGTGGAGCTGGGGATCGCCATGGGCGAGTTCCACTCCCGTTACGACGTACTGATCACACCGATGATGCCGATCCGGCCCTTCGAGGCTGGACACGATGTGCCGCCGGGGTCCGGCTACCGGAGCTGGCCGGAGTGGACCCGGTTCAGCTACCCGTTCAACATGACGCAGCAGCCGGCGATCAGCGTGCCCACCGGTTTCACCTCCGACGGACTGCCCGCTGGGTTGCAGATCGTTGGTCCTCGCCACTCCGACGACCTGGTGCTCGCGGTCGCTCGGCTGGTGCAGGAGATCCACCCATGGCCGACAGAGCGCGCCGCCCCGGTGGCAGGCGAGGGCAGCCGAACGTGACGTCCAGCGCCTGCTACGGAAGGAACGTGGCGTTCAGTGCCTTCCCGCGTCGACAGTCTCGCGCACGAAGCGGGTGACCTCGGTCAGGGCGGCCTTGCTTTCCGGCAGCATGTGGCCGAGGACGGGGAAGGCGTGGATCTGCCCTCGCCAGAGGTGCAGCGTGCAGGGTACGCCCGCCTCGGCCAGCCGCTGGGCCATCAGCTCGGAATCCAGCCGCAGGACCTCGGATTCGGCGGCGACGAGCAGCGTGGGTGGCAGCCCGGTCAAGTCGGCGTCCACGGGGGACAGGGCAGGGCGTCGGTCGCCTGCCGCGAGCTCGCCGTCGCCGGACCACCAGCGCGACAGGGTGGGTAGGTGCCGGATCGGGATGTAGGTCTCGCTGCGGGTGTTGGCGTGCAGTAGGCGAGCGGTCGAGTCGATCTCGAACAGCGCGGACATCGCCACGATGCCCGCGGGAACGGCCAGACCGGCCTCGCGGGCACGCAGCGCGGTGGCCACCGACAGGTAGCCGCCAGCCGAGTCACCCGCGAACACGATCCGGTCCGCGCGGTAGCCCTGATCGAGCAACCAGCGGTAGGCGGTGAGGCAGTCGGTGATCGAACCGTGCAGGTCGGTAACGGGCAGCTGCCGGTAGGCCACGTTGAGTACGGGCATCCCGCTGCCCGCTGAGATCCGGGCGGCGCAGCGGCGGTGGGTGTTGAGTCCGCAGAAGAAGAAGCCGCCTCCGTGGAAGTACAGCACCACGCCCTCGCCGGTAGCCCGGTGGCCGCGTACCCACTCACCGTCGAACTCGCCGAACGAGACCGGGCGGGTGTCCGCGTACCGGGGACGCGGCGCCCGCCCGGCCAGCGGGTCGATCCGCTGCGCGGCGTGCATGCCACGCTCGTCGAGCGGGAGCATCCGAAGTACCGATCGGCCTGCCACCCAGGCCGCCGCGTAGACCAACCGCGAGCGGTAGCTCGGTCGTTCGGGTGTGTGCACGGTGTCTGGCATCCGCGGTAACCTCCTGCCGGACCATGCGCGCGGCCCCGCGCATCGGTCACTCGGATCTATCGGTGGGTACCTACGGTATGCCAGGTACTGCTAGTATCTCAACTTATCGCGTGGCGCAATCGAGCTCGGTCAGCGCGGTGTCCAGGTGCAGTAGTAGGCGCTGCAAGTGGGGAACGCTGTGCCTGCAGCCGATGATGCCGAAGTCGATCTCCTCGGCCCGGTTGGTGAGCGTGATGTTGAGGGCCTGCCCGTCCAGCAGCAGCGATGCCGGGTAGACGCCGTCGAGCTCGGCACCGTTCCAGTACATCGTGTTGCGCGGCCCTGGGACGTTGGAGATGACCAGGTTGAACGGAGGGGGCATGTAGTTGGTCATGCCGGGCACCGGCGAGAGCGCGAGCGGGGAGACGTTCATCGCCGACAGCAGCAGGATCTCCGCGGGGCTCAGCCCGGAGAACAGCTGCTTGCCGTCGGCCATCGAGCGAGCGATGCGTTCCAGCCTCCGCGCCGGATCGGGTTCGTTGGTCGCCAGGTCGCAGAGGATCGCGCCGATCGCGTTGCCGCCGCGTTCGGCCGCGGCCGGCTGGCGGAGGGTGACCGGCACCATGGCGGTGAGCGGAGCGTCCGGCAGCGCGCGTTGCTCGATGAGGTAGTCGCGCAGCGCCCCCGCGCACATCGCCAGAACGACGTCGTTGACCGTCGTGCCCGAGGCCTTCTTGATCGCGCGGAAGGTCTCCATCGGCCAGGACTGCGCGGCGAACCGCCTCGCCCCGCCGATGGGCACGTTGAGCATGGTCTTGGGTGCCTGCATCGGCAGCGTCAGCCGCTGTTCTCGGAAGGCCTGGTTGGCGGTCTTGACGGCGGCGCGGGGGAACGAAGCCAGGTCGGCGACGGTGCGGCCCGCGGTGCGCGCGAACGCCAGCGGGTCGGCCGAGGTGGGCTTGCGCCGTTCGGCGGGCATCGCCCACGGTGCCGGGCAGTCGCGGGCGTCAGGGTCCTCGGTCAACGCCGTGGTCATGTGCCGCAGCGCCGAGATCCCGTCGAGAACGGCGTGGTGCACCTTGGTGTACACGGCGAAGCGGCCGTCGGACAGCCCTTCCACGAAGTGCGTCTCCCACAGTGGCCGGTGCCGATCGAGGAGCGTGCTGTGCCAACGCGAGGTCAGTTCGAGCAGCTCCCGGATCCTGCCGGGGTTGGGCAGCGCGGACCGCCGCACGTGGTAGTCGAGGTCCAGGTGGGAGTCCCTGGTCCACATCCACTGGCCGAGACTGTTCACCGGGGCCGCTGGGCGCTTGGTGAACAGCGGGCGCACCTCGGCGGTGTCGATCAGCTCCCGGTACAGGTTCTGTACGTAGTCCTCGCCCGCGCCTTCCGGTTTCTTGAACAGCTGGAGGCCGCCGACGTGCATGGGGTGTTCCCTGGTCTCCAGCAGCAGGAAGATGGAGTCGGTGATGGGCATGAACTGCATGGGCTCCCGCCTTCGTGCTCGGGTGCTTCTCGGACCTGGCTGCGTCCCCTGTCGGTGTGGTCTGAGCAACACCGAATGAGTGTACGCACTTGCCCGGTTCAACGAACCCGCTTCGTGGGGGAAACTGCGAGTCGCGACACATCGTGACGGTAGGTGGACGCACAGTTGTAACCGGCTTCATGTGCGCTCCGGCGCCGCATGGCCCGTGCGGCAATCTCCGGCCGTGTGGCACGCGCGCGACCACGGTGTGAGACCGTGGACCCGCAGGTGAATCGCCGGAGAGTCGCGAAATCGGTCGAGGAGGGCGCTGGGTGCCGGATCGTGTGCTCGACGAGGCGGCGCGCAGGCGAACCTTCGCGGTGATCAGCCATCCCGACGCCGGTAAGTCCACGCTGACCGAGGCGCTCGCGCTGCACGCGCGGGTGCTGACCTCGGCGGGTGCGGTGCACGGCAAGGGAAACAGGCGCGGGGTCACCTCGGACTGGCTGGAGATGGAGCAGGCACGTGGGATCTCGATCACCTCGGCCGCGCTGCAGTTCGAGTACCGGGATACGGTGATCAACCTGCTGGACACCCCGGGCCACGCGGACTTCTCCGAGGACACCTACCGAGTGCTCGCCGCGGTGGATTCCGCGGTGATGTTGCTGGATGCGGCCAAAGGGCTCGAACCGCAGACCCTGAAGCTGTTCGATGTCTGCCGTCATCGTGGGATCCCGGTGCTGACCTTCATCAACAAATGGGACCGTCCCGGGCGGGACCCGCTGGATCTGTGCGAGGAATTGACCCAGCGCATCCAGCTGCCACCGATGCCGCTGACCTGGCCGGTAGGGATCGCAGGCGCATTCGACGGCGTACTCGACGTCCGCGAGGGCGGCATGGTGCGCTACGAACGCACCGCGGGTGGGGCCACCGTCGCGCCGGAGGAGCGACTCGCCGGGCAGCAGGCGCACGCGGAGCACGGCGACGAGTGGCAGCAGGCCACCGAGGAGTCCGAGCTCGTGCTCGCCGACGGCGGCGAGTTCGACTACGACCGGTTCCTCGACGGCTCGGCCACGCCGTTGCTGTTCGGCGCGGCGATGCTCAACTTCGGCGTGCGCCACCTGCTCGACTCGCTCATCGAGCTGGCGCCGCGCCCGCAGCCGAGGCTCGACACCGGGCAGCGCCCGCGCGAGCTGGACGCACCGTTCTCGGCGTTCGTGTTCAAGATGCAGACGGGCATGGATCGCGCGCACCGGGACCAGGTCGCTTTCGCCAGGGTGTGTTCCGGCCGGTTCGAGCGGGGGATGACCGTCACCAACGCCCGCACCGGCAGGGCTTTCGCCACCAAGTACGTGCAGCAGGTCTTCGGGCAGGAACGGTCCACCGTGGACGAGGCCTACCCCGGCGACGTGATCGGGCTGGTCAACGCCAGCGCGTTGCGGGTGGGCGACACGCTGCACGACGGCAAGCCCTCGGTGCGGTTCCCCGGCCTGCCGAGCTTCGCACCGGGACATTTCGCGGTCGCGCGCCCGAAGGACCTCGGCAGGGCGAAGCAGTTCCGCAAAGGCGTCGAGCAGCTGGAATCAGAGGGCGTGGTGCAGGTGTTGCGGTCCGAACGCCGAGGGGAGGGGACGCCGATCTTCGCGGCGGTGGGCCCGATGCAGTTCGAGGTGGCCGCGCACCGGCTGGACGCGGAGTTCGGTGTCGCGATCGAGCTCGACCGGTTGCCTTACCGCACGGTGCGGCGGTTGACCGATCCCGCCTACCGAAAGGTGATCGAATCAAGCAGGCGTGGCGAGGTGCTGACCAGGACCGACGGTACCGATCTCGCGTTGTTCACCGACGAGGTCGCTCTCGGTGCGCTGCAGCGCCAGCATGCCGGTCTCGCCGTGACGCGTCTGGTCGCGGGCGCCATCGAGGAGTGAGGCGGGTTACCACTTCAGGTAATCGGCCGGGTCCAGCCGTTTCGTCCTGCGGTGGTACTCGCTGACCAGCCCCGGCCAGTTGGTGGCGATCCTGCCGTTCGCGTCGCGGTACCAGCTGGCGCACATGCTCCATGCGCTGCGTTCCAGCCGCCGTTGCATCTCGGCGTCGAAGGTGCTGGCGACGTCGTGGCTGACCTCCAACGCGCGTGTACCCGAGGTGGCGAGCTGCTCGACGGCCTGCCGGACGTAGCGGGCCTGGCGCTCCAGCATGTAGATGATCGATCCGGAGCCGAGGTTGGTGTTGGGGCCGTACATCAGGAACATGTTGGGGAAGTGCGGTACGGCCATGCCGAGGTAGGCGTACGCGCCGCTCGCCCACTGCTCGGTGAGCGCGACGCCGTCGGCGCCGGTGACCTTCAGCGGTGCCAGGAAATCGGTCGCGGCGAACCCCGTGCCGTAGATGATCACGTCGACTTCGTGCTCCGTGCCGTCCTCGGTGCGCACGCCAGCTGCCGTGATCTCGGAGATCCGATCGGTATTGAGTACCACGTTGGGCCGGGTGAGCGCCGGGTAGTAGTCCTCGGAGAGCAATCCGCGCTTGCATCCGACCGGGTAGTCGGGGGTGAGCTTGGCGCGGAGCTCGGGATCGGGCACCTGCCTGCGCAGGTGCCACTTCGCGAGCGCGCCGAAGACCTTGGTGACAGGCCGGTTGCCGATCAGTCCCGTGGTGACGAACTCGAAGAACAGCCAGCACAGCAGCCGCTCAGCGGCTTGCAACGGCGGGAACGTCGAGAACAGCTTGTGGTGCGTGGTGGAGTAGACCCGGTCTGGCTTGGGAATGATGTAGGGGGCTGATCGCTGGAAGACGGTGAGCCGCCCCACCTGCGGCTGGATCTCGGGCACGAACTGGATGGCGCTGGCGCCCGTACCGATCACCGCGACGCGCTTGCCGGTCAGATCGCAGCCGTGGTCCCACTCGGCGGAGTGGAAGGCCGTGCCCCGGAAGGTGTCCCGTCCCGGGATGTCGGGCCAGGAGGGTCGGGATAGCTGCCCGAGCGCAGGGACCAGCACGGTCGCTTCGAAGATCTCGCCGGTGTTCGTCTCCACGCGCCACAGTCCGCGCTCGCGGTCGAATGAGGCTCCGGTGGCTTTGGTGTGGTAACGGATGTGCGGTTCGACCCCGTACTTGATGGCCACGCGCCGCATGTACTCGTGGATGTCGGAGCGCAGCGAGAACCGCATGGGCCAGGTCGGATTCGGGGCGAACGAGAACGAGTACAGCGGTGACGGGATGTCGCAGCCGCAGCCTGGGTAGGTGTTCTCGCGCCATACCCCGCCGAGATCGCCGGAGGCCTCCAGCACCGTGATGTCGTGCCATCCGGCGCGCTTGAGCTCGAGTGCGCAGGCCAGCCCGCCGAATCCGGCGCCGATGATCAGAACGGAGGGACCAGTTCGCCCTTCTGCGGTGGTCATATCGGTACGGTAGCCGCGACCGGGCGCCGTGCGAAGAGACAGGCGGTCACCCGATCCATAGTTCCGGCCACACGATCACTCACCCCCGCGCTGGTGCGTCCGGCCGTTGTGCACAACACTTTGCGCATGATGGCTGAGCTACCGCAGCCCGTCGTCGGTCAGTGGGACTTCCCGCGCAGCGCCGCCAGCGTGCTGCTGATGGTGAAGTTCGCGGCCGAGCACGGCGTCGCCGCGCATCACCTGTTGCGTCGAACGGAGATGACGGGCCGGACGCTGACCGACCCCGAGGTGCAGATCGGGGCGGAGCAGGAACTGACCGTGATCAGGAACCTGGTGGAAACTCTCGGTCACCGACCGGCGCTCGGCATCGAGCTCGGGCGTAGGTACCGGGTCTCGACATTCGGCGTGTTCGGCTTCGCGTGTGTGAGCAGCCCCACGCTTCGGGATGCCTTGGCATTCGCGCTGCGGTACCTCGACCTGTCGTTCACCTTCTGTATCCCTACGGTGAGCGAGGTCGACGGGCGGTTCAGGCTGCAGTTGCACGACGAGCGAGTCCCCGAGGACGTTCGGTGGTTCCTGGTGCAACGCGACCTCACCGCGATCTACACGGTCGGCTGCGACCTGCTCGGTAGCACCTTGCCGCTGGCCGGGTTGGAACTGCGCGACCAGCAGCGGGCCGGGCCCGAGCCGTTCATCGAGGCGTTCGGCGTCGTCCCTGCGCTCGGGTCGGCGCGCAACGCGTTCGCCGCAGAGCGCCACTATCTGGACCGCCCGCTGCCGCAGGCCAACGAACACACGGTCGCACTGTGCGAGGCGCAGTGCCGGGAGCTGGTCACCCGCAGGCGCAGGCGGAGCGGGGTGGCCGAGCAGGTGCGGGACCGGCTGACCAAGCTCGGCGCGATCACTGCGGGGATCGAGGTCGTCGCGAGTGAGCTCCATATGAGCGAGCGCACGCTGCGACGCAAGCTCGCGGAGGAAGGCACGAGCTACCGCGCCTTGCTGGACGAGGTGCGCCAGGCGCTGGCGGAGGAGCTGCTGGCCACCGGGGCGCTGTCGGTGTCGGACGTGGCGATCCGCCTGGGATACGCCGAGGCCACGAGCTTCATCTACGCATTCCGGCGGTGGCGGGGAGAAACGCCTGCGGCCTACCGGCGCCGCGTCAGGCGGGGCCGGTGCTAGCCGGTCGTTGTGGCACAGCCACGGCAAGGGTCGGTGGGCGCGGCGCGGTAGGCGAGAAGGCTGCAGCGGTGTCGAGCCCGTCCGGGAAAAGAGATTCGATCTTGCATTTCGTTGCGTTCGCAGCAACTGTTGCGTGATTTGCTCATTGTGAAAGTTGCAGCGGCGCAGAATGTATGAATCGTGCGCCATGCGGCCGGGGTCGTGCCGGTGTGATACGCCACGGTAGTCGCCGGTCAGGGGGGTTGACATCGGTACTGGGTGAGATCAACCACCTGTGACGTGATCCGCCTTGCGGGCGAATACTGCACCTGCTCGTGCCAATGAAGCTACTCTATGTAATATTCACTCCGCCAATTGGGTGAACGTTGAGGCGTTGCAAGGGTAGCGGATGGGGCAGCGTGATGCGGTGTGTCGTTCGCGCGGTCGCAGGCGCTCCGACCTCCGGAAACGGCACCTGTAGCGGTGTGCCGGGGCGCTCGAACAGCGGCTGTCGAGTGGTCCAGGTCATATACGAAAGGTGAAATTTCAGAGTCATGCCAACGACGCATTGAAATCTCGAGCCAAGTTCCCTATGTTGCTATGAGGAAGGCCTGCGGGCGGTCAACGACGATCTGGCCCCAGGCGGCTCGGCGATTGTGGAATGCGCCCGAGCTGAGCAGAGTCGTCGCCGGTGAAGTTGCTGAACCGCGACTCCGCGACATTGCAGCGCCGCCGGATCAGACGGTGGAGCGCGGTCGGACACGGTTTGGGGCGGACTCTGGAACGGCGCGTGAGCTGCGCAGCACAGTATCGGACGCATCGCGGGAAGGAGTGCAATGAACGATTCTAGGTCGGTGCGTAGTAAGGACAAGACGGATGATCGGGGTGATTCCCGCGAGGCGGTAGTCGAGAAGTCCATCGAAGCGCATCCGGCGCAATCGTTCGGCGACGATCCCCTGGAAGTTCGGGATACCGATCATTACACCGAGGAGTACGTCGGCGGTTTCGTCGACAAGTGGGACGACCTGATCGACTGGAAGAAGCGTTACGAGAGTGAGGGTAGCTTCTTCGTCGACCTGCTGAAGTCGCACGGAGTGCAGTCGGTGCTGGACGCCGCCGCGGGAACCGGGTTCCATTCGGTGCGCCTCATCGAGGAAGGCTTCGACACGGTCAGCGTGGACGGCAGCGCGGAGATGCTGGCGAAGGCCTTCGAGAACGGTAGGGACTACGGCGGGCACATCCTGCGTACGGTGCACGCCGACTGGCGCTGGCTCAGCCGCGACGTCGAGGGCAAGTTCGACGCCGTCATCTGCCTCGGCAACTCGTTCACGCACCTGTTCTCCGAGCGGGACCGGCGCAAGGCGCTGGCTGAGTTCTACTCCGTGCTCAAGCACGACGGGATCCTGATCATCGATCAGCGCAACTACGATGCGATCCTGGACAACGGGTTCTCCAGTAAGCACACCTATTACTATTGTGGCGATTCCGTATCGGCGGAGCCGGAATATGTGGACGAAGGGCTCGCCCGATTCCGATACAGCTTCCCCGACAAAAGTCAATATCACCTCAACATGTATCCCCTCCGCAAAGATTACACGCGGAGGCTTTTACGTGAGGTCGGCTTTCAGAACGTGGACACCTATGGTGATTTCCAGGAGAGCTTCGCCGATGAGGAGCCCGACTTTCTCGTGCACGTCGCCGAAAAGGCATATACGCAACAGGAGGATCGGGTGACCAAATATTCCTCCGCGGTGAACACCGCGCGCGACTATTACAATTCCTCGGACGCGGACAACTTCTACTACGTCATCTGGGGTGGCGAGGACATCCACGTCGGGCTGTACGAGTCGGACAGCGAGGAGATCAAGGCGGCCAGCCGCCGCACTGTCGAGCACATGGCCAGCAAGGTCAAGATCGACGCCAACACCCGCGTGCTCGACGCCGGTGCGGGCTATGGGGGCGCTGCGCGCTACCTGGCCAAGACCTACGGCTGTCACGTCACCTGCCTGAACCTCAGCGAGGTCGAGAACGAACGCAACAGGCAGCTCTCCGAGGAGCAGGGCCTGTCCCACCTCATCGAGGTCACCGACGGTTCGTTCGAGGACATGCCCTACCAGGACAACAGCTTCGATCTGGTCTGGTCGCAAGACTCGTTCCTGCACAGCGGTGACCGGGCGCGTTCATTGCAGGAAGTCGACCGGGTGCTCCAGCCGGGCGGGCAGTTCATCTTCACCGACCCGATGGCCGTCGACGGTGCGGAGAAGGAAGCCCTGCGGCCGATCCTGGATCGCCTCCACCTCGACAGCCTCGGTGCGCCGGGCTGGTATGAGAGCCAGCTGAAGCGACTCGGCATGAGGGAGGTGACTTTCGAGGACCACAGCCCCCAGCTGCCTGCTCACTACGGTCGAGTGCTGGCTGAACTCGAGCGGCGCGAGAAGGAGATCGCCGAGCACGTCAGCCAGGCTTACATCGACCGTATGAAGCAAGGCCTCCGCAACTGGGTCAACGGAGGAAAGGCAGGGAACCTGGCTTGGGGAATCTTTGTGGCACGGTCCTAGCCGCGCCCGAGTACATCCCCGAATAGTCCCCGGATAGTCCCTGAAGAGACAGCGGAAGCAACGTTCGACGTCATCGTCGCCCGTCGGCACGGATCGATCGGCGGGCGGCGGCGACGGCACTATACGACAGGTGAGGACGAGAAACGTGAGTGCAATCAACCGCAGGCTGTTCACCAGCGAGTCGGTAACGGAGGGCCACCCGGACAAGATGGCGGACGGGATCAGCGACAGCATCCTGGACGCCCTCCTGGAGCAGGACCCCAACAGCCGGGTCGCGGTGGAGACCATGATCACCACCGGCCAGGTCCACATCGCGGGTGAGGTCACCACCCAGGCGCAGGTGTCCATTCCCGAGATCGTGCGCAACAAGATCCTGGACGTGGGATACGACTCGTCTGCGAAGGGCTTCGACGCGGAGACCTGCGGGATCAACGTCGCGCTCGACGCGCAGTCGCCCGACATCGCCCAGGGTGTCGACGAGGCGCACGAGAAGCGCGTCGGCGGCACCGATGAGGAGATCGATGCCCAGGGTGCCGGTGACCAGGGCCTGATGTTCGGTTACGCCTCCACCGACACTCCTGAGCTCATGCCGTTGCCGATCGCGCTGGCTCACCGGCTTTCGCGCAGGCTCACCAACGTCCGTAAGGACGGGACGCTGCCCTACCTGCGTGCCGACGGTAAGACCCAGGTCACCATCGAGTACGACGGCGAGAAGCCGGTCCGGCTGGACACCGTGGTCATCTCCACGCAGCACGCCGAGGGCATCGACCTGGACAAGACGCTGGCGCCCGACCTGACCGAGCACGTGATCAAGGCCGAGGCCGACAACCTGGGTCTGGACGTCAACGAGCCGACCATCCTGATCAACCCGACGGGCCGGTTCGTCGTCGGCGGTCCCATGGGTGACTGCGGGCTGACCGGCCGGAAGATCATCGTCGACACCTACGGTGGCATGGCCCGGCACGGTGGTGGCGCCTTCTCCGGCAAGGATCCGTCGAAGGTCGACCGCTCCGCGGCTTACGCGATGCGCTGGGTCGCCAAGAACGTCGTGGCGGCCGGTTTGGCCGAGCGTGCCGAGATCCAGGTGGCGTACGCTATCGGTAAGGCGGCACCGGTGGGTCTGTTCGTGGAGACCTTCGGCACCGAGAAGGTCGATCCGGCCAAGATCCAGAAGGCCATCACGGAGGTCTTCGACCTGCGGCCCGCGGCGATCGTCAAGGAGCTCGACCTGCTGCGCCCGATGTACGCGCCCACCGCGGCGTACGGTCACTTCGGCCGCAGCGACGTCGACCTCCCGTGGGAGCGCACCGACCGCGCCGCGGCGCTGAAGGACATCGCGACCTCTTGATCTCGTGCCGGCGGGACCCTCGAACCGATCGGGGGTCCCGCCGGCCAGCGCCGTTACGGACCACGCAGAGTCAACGGCCTCTGCGACGAACTCGCCTGATCTGAGATTAAGGTGGTATCAGCGATGCGCATTGCCGTCACCGGCTCAATCGCGACCGACCATTTGATGGCCTTTCCCGGTAAGTTCGCCGACCAGCTCGTCGCCGACCAGTTGGAGAATGTCTCGCTGTCGTTCCTGGTGGACGAGCTCGAGATCCGCAAGGGCGGGGTCGCGGCCAACATCGCCTTCGGGCTCGGGTCGCTGGGGATGTCGCCGGTGCTTGTCGGCGCCGTCGGTGCTGACTTCGAGCAGTACCGCACGTGGTTGGAGGACCACGGGGTGGACACGAAGTCGGTCCACGTCTCGCAGAACAAGCACACCGCACGTTTCGTGTGCACCACGGACCAGACGCAGAATCAGATCGCCTCGTTCTACCCGGGCGCGATGGCCGAGTCGAGCAGCATCGAGCTCGGGCCGATCGCCGACCGCACCGGGGGGCTGGATCTGGTGATCGTCTCGCCGAACGATCCCGACGCGATGGTCAAGCACACCGAGGAGTGTCGGGCGGCGGGCTACCCGTTCGCTGCCGATCCCTCGCAGCAGCTGGCCCGGCTGGAAGGCGAAACGGTACGGACCCTCGTCGAGGGTGCGTCCTACCTGTTCACCAACGAGTACGAGACCGCACTGCTCAAGCGCAGCACCGGCTGGTCACACGATGAGGTGCTCCAGCGCGTCGGCACCTGGGTGATGACCCACGGTGGGGAAGGTGTCGTCATCGAGAGCACCCAGCACGACCCGGTGCGGGTGTCCGCGGTACCGGATGTATCCGAGGTCGAACCGACCGGTGTCGGCGATGCCTTCCGTTCCGGCTTCCTGTGGGGGCTGAGCGTGAAGCTGCCCACCGAGCGGGCGGCGCAGGTCGGCAGCACGCTGGCCTCGTTCGTGCTCGAAACGATCGGTACGCAGGAGTACGTTCTGCAACGATCCACCTTCTCGGATCGCGTGGCGCGAGCCTACGGCGCCGACGCCGCCGCCGAGATCGAGTCGAAACTCCGTGTCTGAGGCCCGTACAGGCGACGAAGTGAATGTCGTCACCTCATACACACTGTTTACAGGAGGTAGGTAGTCCAGTGGATAGCTCGTTCCTGACCGAACTCGAGCGCCGTGTGCTCGTCGCAGACGGTGGAATGGGGACGGCACTCCAAGCTCACGACCTGTCGCTGGACGACTTCGATCATCTCGAAGGCTGCAACGAGGTTCTGAACGACACCCGCCCGGACGTCGTTCGTGCGGTCCACCGCGGCTTCCTCGAGGCGGGTTCGGACGCGATCGAGTCGAACACCTTCGGTACGAACTTGGCCAACTTCGCCGAGTACGACATCACCGACCGGATCCGCGAGCTCGCCCAGAAGGGCGCGGCCCTGGCACGGGAATGCGCGGACGAGTACTCCACCCCGGACAAGCCGCGTTTCGTGCTCGGTTCCGTTGGGCCGGGCACGAAGCTGCCCACCTTGGGGCACGCGCCGTATGCCGACCTGCGGGACGCGTACGAGGAGAGCGTCCGCGGGCTGATCGACGGCGGTATCGACGTCGTGCTTGTCGAGACCTCACAGGACCTGCTGCAGACCAAGGCCGCGATCGTCGCGGCCAAGCGGGCCATGGAGCAGGCAGGCGTCAGGCTGCCGATCATCGCGCAGGTGACGGTGGAGCAAACCGGCACCATGCTGGTCGGTTCCGAGATCGGAGCCGCGCTGGTCGCGCTCGAGCCGCTCGGCATCGACATGATAGGCATGAACTGCGCCACCGGCCCTGCCGAGATGAGCGAGCACATGCGGGTGCTCGCCGACCACGCGAGTGTGCCGATCTCGGTGATGCCGAACGCGGGACTGCCCGAGCTCGGACCGAACGGTGCCGTCTACCCGCTACAGCCGAACGAGCTCGCCGAGGCGCTGGCAGGCTTCGTCACCGATTTCGGCGCGCGCCTTGTCGGTGGCTGCTGCGGCGCCACGGACGAACACGTCGCCGCAGTGGCCAACGCCGTGTCCGACCTGCCGGTTCCCCGGCGTACGCCGGAGGTCGTGCCCTCGGTGTCGTCGGTTTACCAGGCGATCCCCTTCGATCAGGAAGCCTCGATCCTCAACGTGGGTGAGCGCACCAACGCCAACGGTTCGAAGGCCTTCCGGGAGGCGATGCTGGAGGAGCGCTACTCCGACTGTGTCGAGATCGCCAAGGGACAGACCCGTGAGGGCGCGCACATGCTCGACCTCTGCGTCGACTACGTCGGCCGGGACGGTACCTACGACATGCGGGAGCTGGCCTCGCGGCTGGCCACGGCATCGACGTTGCCGATCATGGTCGACTCCACCGAGCCGGATGTGATCGAGGTCGGTCTGGAGCACTTCGGCGGCCGGTGCGCGGTGAACTCGGTGAACTACGAGGACGGCACCGAACCTGGTGGGCGCTACGACCGGATGATGCGGATGATCCGTGAGCACGGCGCCACCGTGGTGTTCACCTGTATCGACGAGGAGGGGCAGGCGCGTACCGCCGACTGGAAGCTGCGCGTCGCCGAGCGGGCGATCGAGGACGCGACCACCAACTGGGGCCTCGACAAGTCCGCGATCATCATCGACCTCCTGGTCTTTCCGATCACGACGGGGCAGGAAGAGGTCCGCAAGGACGGGATCGAGACGATCGAGGCGATCCGCCGGCTGTCCGAGCGTCACCCGGACGTGCAGACCACCCTCGGGCTGTCGAACGTCTCGTTCGGCCTCAACCCCGCTGCGCGGCAGGTCCTGAACTCGGTGTTCCTCCACGAGTGCCGCGAGGCCGGGCTGAAGTCCGCGATCGTGAACTCGTCGAAGATCCTGCCGATGAACAAGATCGACGAGGAGGCCAAGCAGGTCGCGCTCGATCTCGTTTATGACCGCCGCAGCGAGGGTTACGATCCACTGCAGAAGCTGATGGGGCTGTTCGAAGGCGTGTCGGCCTCGTCGACGAGCGAGTCGCGCGCCGAAGAGCTGGCCAAGCTGCCGCTGTTCGAGCGGTTGGAGAAGCGCATCGTCGACGGTGAGCTCAACGGGCTCGAGGACGACCTCATGGCGGCCATGGAGGAGAAGAAGCCGCTCGAGATCGTCAACGAGAACCTGCTCGCCGGGATGAAGGTTGTCGGTGACCTGTTCGGCTCCGGGCAGATGCAGCTGCCGTTCGTGCTGCAGTCGGCCGAGGTGATGAAGACCGCCGTGGCCCATCTGGAGCCGTACATGGAGAAGGACGACTCCGGTGGGAAGGGCAAGCTGCTGCTGGCCACGGTCAAGGGCGATGTGCACGATATCGGGAAGAACCTCGTCGACATCATCGTCTCGAACAACGGCTACGACGTGGTCAACATCGGTATCAAGCAGCCGATCAACAACATCCTGGAAGAGGCGGAGAAGCACGAAGTCGACGCCATCGGGCTCTCCGGGCTGCTGGTGAAGTCCACTGTGATCATGAAGGATGATCTGCAGGAGATGAACTCCCGGGGACTCGCCGAGAAGTATCCGGTGATGCTCGGTGGGGCGGCGTTGACCCGCACCTATGTGGAGAACGACCTCGACGAGGTCTACGAGGGCGAGGTCTACTACGCCAAGGACGCCTTCGAGGGCCTGAAGTTGATGGACCAGGTCATGGCCCGCAAGAAGGGCGAGGTCCTCGAGGAGGACGATCAGGAGCAGGCCAAGCGGGCCGAGCGCAAGGCTCGCCGGGAACGCTCGCTGCGGATCGCGGAGCAGCGCAAGGCCGAGGCGGGCGAGGAACCGGACGAGTACGACACCACACGTTCGGACGTCGCTGCCGACGTGCCGGTGCCTGCTGCCCCGTTCTGGGGCCCGAAGGTGGTCAAGGGTGTGCCCGTCGCCGAATACTCGAAGATGCTGGACGAACGGGCGACATTCTTCGGCCAGTGGGGCCTGCGCGGTACCAAAGGCGGCAACGGCCCCACCTACGAGGAGCTCGTCGAAAGCGAGGGGCGGCCCCGGCTGCGTGCCTGGCTCGACGAGCTGACCACCAAGGGCATACTGGCGCACGCCGCGGTGGTGTACGGGTACTACCCGTGCGTCTCCGAGGGCAACGACCTGATCGTGCTCGAGGAGCCGAAGCCGGACGCCGCGGAGCGGTGCCGGTTCACGTTCCCGCGCCAGCGCCGGGATCGCAGGCTCTGCTTGGCGGACTTCTTCCGTTCCCGCGAGATGGCCGAATCCAATGGTTCCGTGGACGTGTTGCCACTGCAGCTGGTCACCATGGGCGAGCCGATCGCCGATTACGCCAACCAGCTGTTCGAGGGCAATGCCTACCGTGACTACCTCGAAGTGCACGGCCTGTCCGTGCAGTTGACGGAGGCGCTTGCCGAGTACTGGCACCGCCGGATCCGTGAGGAGTTGCAGTGGGAATCCGGCAAGGCGGTCGCCAACGAGGATCCTGACGACGTGCAGGAGTTCTTCAAGCTCGGCTACCGCGGCGCCCGTTTCTCACTGGGTTACGGCGCGTGCCCGGACCTCGAGGATCGGAAGAAGATCGTCGATCTGCTGGACTCGGAACGGATCGGTGTCCAGCTGTCGGAGGAGTTCCAGCTCCACCCGGAGCAATCCACCGACGCTTTCGTTGCCCATCACCCCGAAGCGAAGTATTTCAACACCTAAGACGGCCGGCAATCGGACCGATGACGGCAAGATAAGGGGACAAGAGAGAGAATGGCTCTGGAAACGACGGACAAGCTGCAGACCCGCAACGGTATCGACTTCGCCGTTGCCGACCTTGAGCTGGCCGAGTACGGCCGGAAGGAAATCCGGCTGGCTGAGCACGAGATGCCCGGGTTGATGGCGCTGCGGCGCGAGTACGCCGATGTCAAGCCGCTGAAGGGCGCGCGCATCTCCGGCTCGCTGCACATGACCACCCAGACGGCTGTGCTGATCGAGACGCTGACCGAGCTGGGCGCGGAGGTGCGTTGGGCCTCCTGCAACATCTTCTCCACGCAGGACCACGCGGCTGCTGCGGCGGTGGTCGGCCCGTACGGCACCCCGGAGAAGCCGCAGGGTGTGTCGATCTTCGCTTGGAAGGGCGAGACGCTGGAGGAGTACTGGTGGTGCACCGAGATGATGCTCACCTGGCCCGACCAGCCCGCCAACATGATTCTCGACGACGGTGGGGACGCCACCGTGCTGGTGCACAAGGGCACCGAGTGCGAGAAGGCCGGTGTGGTGCCACCTGAGGAGGAGGACGACCCGGAGGAGTGGAAGGTCGTGCTCGGCAGGCTGCGTGCCTCGCTGGCCAAGGACGCGAGTAAGTGGACCAAGATCGGTGAGAGCATCCTCGGCGTCACAGAGGAGACCACCACCGGTGTGAACCGGCTGTACCAGCTGGCCGCGCAGGGTGAGCTGCTGTTCCCGGCGATCAACGTCAACGACTCGGTCACCAAGTCCAAGTTCGACAACAAGTACGGCATTCGCCACTCGCTGATCGACGGTCTCAACCGCGCCACCGACGTGATGATGGGCGGCAAGGTGGCCGTGGTCTGCGGCTACGGTGACGTCGGCAAGGGCTCGGCGGACTCGCTGGTCGGCCAGGGCGCTCGTGTGATCGTCACCGAGATCGACCCGATCAATGCGCTGCAGGCGCAGATGGACGGCTACGAGGTGGCCACGCTGGACAGCGTGGTCGACAAGGCCGATGTCGTGATCACCACGACCGGTAACAAGGACGTGGTGACCTTCGAGCACATGAAGCGCATGAAGCACCAGGCGATCGTCGGCAACGTCGGCCACTTCGACAACGAGATCGAGATGGTCGCCCTGGAGCGCAGCAAGGACGTCAAGCACGTCAACATCAAGCCGCAGGTGGACGAGTTCATCTTCCCTGACGGCCACTCGATCATCGTGCTGAGCGAGGGCAGGCTGCTCAACCTGGGCAACGCTACCGGCCACCCGTCGTTCGTGATGTCGAACAGCTTCTCCAACCAGACGATCGCCCAGATCGAGCTGTTCACCAAGCACAAGGAGTACGACAACGAGGTCTACATGCTGCCCAAGGCGCTCGACGAGAAGGTCGCCCGGGTGCACGTGGAGGCGCTCGGTGGCGAGCTGACCAAGCTCACCAAGGACCAGGCCGAGTACATCGGCGTGGACGTCGAGGGTCCGTACAAGCCGGAGCACTACCGGTACTGATCACCGGCGTCACCGTCGCGACAGTGCGACGGCGGCTCGACCGGATCGTCATCCAGCGGCGGCGTGCCGGGGACAAGGTCTCCCGGCACGCCGCCGCTGTGTGTATGCGCGTCCGTTTGGTACGTCGGCTGTGGCCCATTGGGTCGACGGGGCATGTCGCGCCAGTGGAGCTCAGGGGGAAGCCGGTAGGTTAGGGGCTCTGGATGTCACTTCAATCAAGGGACAGTTGACATGGGAGCCTTGTTCGACTTCAGCTTCAGCAGGTTCGTCGCACCGACGATCGCCAAGGTCGTCTACATCCTGCTGATGGTCTTCATCGCGCTCGGCTACATCTTCGCGGTGATCGCCGCGTTCACCGAAGACGTCCTCTTCGGGTTGCTGATGTTGGTGATCATCGGTCCGCTGGTGGCGTTGCTGTACGTGGTCCTCATCAGGGTCGGCCTCGAGTCGTTGCTCGCGACCATCTACACGGCCCAGAACACCGGGGAGCTGGTCCGGATGCAGGGTGGCCCGCAGGGCCCACCGCCCGGGCAGGGTATGCCGCCGCAGGGGCCGCCGCCGGGGCCGCCGCCGGGCCAGGGTCCCCCGCCGGGGCAGGGTATGCCGCCGCAAGGACCCCCGCCGGGGCAGGGTGGATTCCCGCCGCAAGGACCGCCACCGAACTACTGACGGCAGCCGTAGGGGTGGCCTCCGGCGGGGTGACCGGGGCGCCACCCCTGCTGGCGGTCGCGGGCAATCGCGGCTCAGCCGCCGGAGTCGGGCGTGGATCGGGACCAGGCCAGCAGTTCCACGGTGTCCCACCACAGTGTTCCCGACTCGATCTCGGCGATCAGCGATCGCACCCAATCCGACTCCGCCACCGCCATCGCTCGGCGGTATTCTTCCTCGATTAACAGCACTCGAGGTACCTGGGCGCGTTCCAGTTCCGCATCCAGCTCGGCCACGACCCGTTCCAGCGCGTTCGCCCGCTCGCCGAGCCGCGCCACCACGTCCTCGGGGGAGTGAAGCCCGAGCAGTGAGAGCGCTGCCGGAAACTCCGGGAACTCCCGCGCAGGCCGGGCGAGCATCTCGGCCATCCATCGCTGGAGCAGCTCCCGTCCGGTTCCGGTGATGCTATAGACGATGCGTCGTGGTCGTCGTTGGTGGTACTGCTCCTCCATCTCCTCGACCAGCCCCTCACGTCGCAGCCGGGCGAGCGTTTGGTGGATGCTGTTGCGCTGTGCGATGTTGACCACCCGATCCTTCCCTCGTTCTGCGATCAGCCGTTGCATCCGGTAAGGGTGCATCGGCGACTCGGCCAGCAGCGCGAGAACAACGAGGGCCAGGGGTGAGCGGCGTGGTTCTCGCTCGGTCGCCTCGGAGGTCATGCGGTCATTCAACCAGCTGTCGTGTGAGTTCGGTTGCACCCTCGCATAGTTAATATATAATTAGTTATGTCATAATCTAAAGCGCGTTGGGTCATCCGGCCGCGCGCGATGCGAAGGGAGCCCGGCACCATGCGGGTCGAAACGGGGACGGCAGCCGCCGTGGACACCGTCACGTTGCGCGCGGGCGCTGTCGCCGCGCTGCTAGGGACCGTGCTGTACGTGGTGGTTTCCGTAGCGCACGGCAACCCACCGATCACCGACTCCGCGGCCACCCTGGATCATGTCGCCGAACGTTCCTGGTGGCTGCACGCCCATCTGGCGAACGTTCTCGCCGTCGTGCTCTGGCTCGTGGCGCTCGTGGTGGTCACCAGGGTGTTGCGACACGACCGTTCGGCGGGATTGGCCAGCCTCGCGGCAGCCACCATGTCCGTGGCGACCGCGGTATACGCCGTCTATTTCGGTGTGCACGGGGTCGGCCTCACGGCGCTTGCCGACCAGTGGGCAGCAGCGGAGCCCGGTGCGGAGCACGGGACGGTGATCGCCGCCGATGCGGTGCTCGCCGTGCTGGGTAGCACGGCCTTCGTCGCTCAAGGCCTGCTCGGATCGTCGGTGCTCGTTTACGGCGCGGTGCTCGCTTACAGTCGAGCGTTGCCTCGGTGGCTGGGGACGTTCGGCATGGTGACAGGGGCGGGCTGGCTTACCGGCGCGGTCGCGTTGTCGTTCGCCGTGATTGTCCCGTTCACCGTGCTCGGCTGGCTGTGGATGATCGCGATCGGGATCGTGCTGTGGCGGCGGGCGAACACGGCGAGCCGAGGGTAGGCTCGCCCGTGCGAAGACCTGACGCCGTTCATGCGTGACAGCACGGGAAGGAGCCGGTGATGGCCGCGACCGCTCCGTTCGCCACGGATCCCGAGACTGGCGAGTTCATCCGCTCCGGCAGCCAGTTCGATGAACGGATCCGCAACGCACCCGACGCGCGGTGGCCGGTGGAGCCCAACCGTTACCGGTTGATCGTCAGCCTCGCCTGCCCGTGGGCGAGCCGCGCCGTGATCGTCCGGCGGTTGCTGGGGTTGGAGGGCGTGTTGTCGTTGGGGATCGTCGATCCCATCCAGGACGCCAGGAGCTGGCGCTTCACGCTGGATCCCGATGGGGTCGATCCGGTGCTCGGGATCAGCTTCCTCTATGAGGCTTACTACGCGGGCAACCCGCACTATCATGGCGGGATCAGCGTACCGGCCATTGTGGATATACCGACGTGCAAGCTGGTAACCAACGACTACCTGCAGATGACGCTGGACCTATCCACGGAGTGGACGGACTGGCATCGGCCCGGCGCGCCTTCGCTATATCCCGAGCCGCTGCGCGAGCAGATCGACGCGATCAACGAGGACGTTTTCCACAACGTCAACAACGCCGTGTACCAGGCGGGCCTGGCGAGCACCCAGCAAGCCTACGAGCGGGCCTACGACCGGCTGTTCACCCAGCTGGACGCACTGGAGGAACACCTGAGCAAGCAGCGTTACCTTGTGGGTAGCTCCATCACCGAGGCCGATATCCGGCTGTTCACCACATTGGTGCGGTTCGACCCGGTGTATCATGGGCATTTCAAGTGCAACCGCCACAAGCTCGCGGAGTTCCCGGCGTTGTGGGGCTATGCCCGTGACCTCTACCAGACCCCCGGATTCGGCGACACGGTCAACTTCGACCACATCAAGCGGCACTACCACCAGGTCCTCGACCGGAACAACCCGCTGCGGATCGTGCCGAAGGGGCCGGACCTGAGCGAGTGGCTGGCTCCGCATCACCGCGAGGAGCTCGGCGGCAGTCCTTTCGGGCAGGGCAGCCCGCCGGACACCGACCCCGACCTGAGCCGCTACTGAGTCGCGGTGACCCGCGAGCAGTCGCAGGTCACGTCCAGCGCGTCCGTTCGGGTGATAGTTGTAACGATTCCCGGCTACCGCCGACTAACTGAGTGCCGTATCTCGCAGGCGGGCCCTACCAGGAGGGAAGCCACCGCGCTCGTCTGGATCGGATGCGAGCACGACGCGTGACTCGATGCGCGGCTCGGTCGGTGCGCGCGCCCTGTATGCGAGCCACCCGAACGAACGTTCCCGGCTCCAGCCGGTAGGCATACGTCGAGGGAAACGGGACCCCGGTGCCCCTCCTGCGAGCTCCCTACGGCACTGAGGAGCGAACAGCCATGACTGTCATGGAACCCAATGCGCCGGCCCCGGGAACTGGACCCGTCGACGACGTGGAGGACGTAGCCAAGGGTGTCTCCGGTGCGGGCACGGAGGAGCAGGGGATCACGGTGGCCGAGGGCTCGAGCCCGGCGGCTGATCCCAGCGCACCCGCAGCGGCACCACAGGATCTCGGTGGTGAGATGCCGCCGACCGCCGAGGAGTTGTTGCGGCAGATCAACGGCCTGCCGGGTGGGCAGTCGTGGTACGGCGATGTCGCCTCCGAGGCAGGCGACGCCTCGGTCGCGCCGCGGCCGATCCCGATGCCACTGCCGTTCCCGCTGCCTTACCGGGCAGCCAGCGGTCGGTACCGGTCTCGGCCCGGTGCGTTCCAGCTCGAACTGCGTGTCGACGTCGACGGCAGGCGGCCGCTGCGCAGGCTCAGCGGTGACTACTACCGGGTATCCGGCTCGACGACGAGCTATTTCGGCTCGTGGACCGTCGACGCTGTGACGGCGCGCGTCACGGACACCGCGGTGACTGTCGTGGGCACGGCCAGGACGACCTGGCAGACGACGTTCACCGTCGCCAGGGTCACCATCCCCCGTACCAGGATCGGCCGTCCGGCGGCCGCAGCCACCATCCGGTGGTTCACCCCGAGCGGAGCCAGCGGTGCCACCTACGTGTGCGCGTGGGAATCGGCCGCGTTCCGCACAGTGGAGCTCGAGGAGGACTGCGAGTCCGGGGTCACCCCGTTCGCCTCGTACAACACGGCGACGCTGCCGAGTGGCGGGCCGGCTCGTACGCTGACCACGGCGGGCGCGTTCGGTGAGGCCGGTATACAGATGGTCGACACCGGCGGGGCGAATGTCGTCCGTGCCCCTTCGGGGCACGTCTGGAACAACGCGAGCCTGCACAACGCCATGCAGCGGCACTTCTCGCGCTGGCGGGACGTGCCGCAGTTCAGGGTGTGGTTGCTGCACGCGATGCGTCACGAGTTCGGCAGCGGCCTCCGCGGCATCATGTTCGACCAGCAGGGCCCACAACGTCAGGGTTGCGCCAGCTTCTATCAGGTGATGGGTGAACGCAACGCCAGGAACCTCCGTGAGCAGCTCTACGTCAACGTCCACGAACTCGGCCACTGCTTCA
Organism: Haloechinothrix sp. LS1_15; assembly: GCF_033042135.1. Lineage (NCBI taxonomy): Bacteria > Bacillati > Actinomycetota > Actinomycetes > Pseudonocardiales > Pseudonocardiaceae > Haloechinothrix > Haloechinothrix sp. LS1_15. The sequence goes on from NZ_WBXM01000002.1 coordinate 374,588, forward strand.
ACCTGTTCCATTCCTTCCACAAGGACCGGATGACGCCGCCGTTGCCGAACCGTCCTGGCAGTCTGTCGTGGATGAACTACCCGCGGTTCTACAACCCGGGCGGGGGTGCGCCGAGCGGTGAGGCTGCGTTCTGGGCGGCCTTCCCGTTCCAGTTCGATGATCTCGAGCTTGCTCACCTGCGGCACGGGTTCCGCGATGCGGTGATCATGGGTGGCAACGCGTTCGGCAGGGGAGCCGCGTTCGAGGCGGGCGATGAGTACGGCGATCCGGTGTCGGACACCAGCGGGCTGCAACTGCGCATCGCGCCCGCCGAGCCGACCGTGATGCTGGGGACGCCTGTTGTCCTGAACATCAGCCTCATCGCGGAGCGCAGTCAGCAGATCGATCGGCGCGAACAGTTGCATCCGAAGTTCGGTTTCGTCAGCGTCGCGGTGAACCGGCCCGGTGGCGACATGCTGATTCACCGGCCTCCGGTGAAGTACTGTGTCGAACCGGAGTTGGTAACGAGTGGCCGCGCGGAGGAGCAGCCGGTCAGTGCCTACATCGGATACGACGGATCTGTCGGGCACATCTTCACCGAGCCTGGGACCTACCGGGTGCGTGCCAGCTACACGGCACCGGATGGCACCGTCATTGCGTCCGATGTGGTCTCACTGCGCGTCGCATCGCCGCGTAACGAGGAGGACGAGCACATCGCCGACCTCATGCTCGGTGAGCAGACGGGTATGGCGCTCACGCTGCTCGGCTCCGACTCGCCTTACCTCGCAGCGGGCACGCGTGCACTGGAATCGGTGCTGTCGGAGCACGCGGGGCACCCGATGGCGGTGTATGCCCGGCTCGCCCTCGGCACGAACGCGGCGCGGCCGTTCGCCGCTGTCACCGACGACGGTGACGTCAGAGTCCGGGAGCGGGATCTGTCCCGGGCCGACGAGCTGCTGACCGAAGCGATCGACGCCTCGCGCGGTGCCGCTGGTCTCGACGACCTCACCGTCTACGAGACGATGAGCTACCTCGCGGATTGCCACCAGGCCGCCGAGGACACCGAGACGGCGCGGACGATGCGGCAGGATGCCCTCGAACTGGCACGGTCGAAGGGTGCACCGGATTCGGTGCTGCGGTCGCTGCAGGAGTGACGAATTCACCGGGAGGCCCGTATGACCGAGGAGGAGCGGCTGGCTGTGGAGCTCGGTGAGGGATTCTCCGGTGACCGGGTCACGCTGCTGATCGACGGCAGCGAGGTGTGGCACGGCACGGCGGTGACGACGAACTACTCCGTCGGCATCGCCGATGTCGTGTACCTGGCGGCGGCTCCTCGCGGCGCTACGGTCGAGGTCCGCGCCGGGAACCGATCGGCTCAGCTGCGGCTACCATCGACCCCCGGCACCCCCGACAGGGTCCGATTCCGCGCCGCTATCGCCCTCGATGGCACGCTGACTCTCGATCTCGTCGACGAGGAGCCGCTCCTGTAATGGTGTGGAGCCGAACGTGACGCTCGGCGTCGCAGACGGAATGGACGTCACGTTCGGCTCGGCAGAAGCGTGATTCGAATCACATCTCCGCCCGGTGTGCGTTACCTCGCAGCTTAGTGTTACTCTCATTAACGCGTTACCTTGAGTAACACCTAGGGGAAGGAGAAGCCCGTGGTTGCCACCGAGCAGACGGAAGCCGCGACGGAGGGGCGCGAGGACGTGGCCCGCAGGCTGCTGCACTCGTCCGAGACGCTGTCCTATGACCCCGTCGAGGAGGTCGACTGGGAGACCCCGCTCGACACGAGCTACCACGGGGCCAGCCCGGAGTGGAGCACGCTGTACGGTACGTCCTATTGGCAGGAGATGTCGCCGGAACAGCAACGCGAGCTCACGCGCCAGGAAGCGGCGTCGGTGGCCAGCACCGGGATCTGGTTCGAGATGATCCTGCAGCAGATGGTGCTGCGGGACTTCTACGCGAAGGACCCGACCGACCCGGCGTTCCAGTGGGCGCTCACCGAGATCGCCGACGAGTGCAGGCACTCCATCATGTTCGCTCGCGGCGCCGCCAAGCTTGGCGCGCCCGCCTACCGGCCGCGGCGCACTGTGGTCGAGCTGGGCAGGCTGTTCAAGACGCTGGCATTCGGTGAGTCCGCCTACGCCTCGATCCTGGTGGCCGAGGAAGTTCTCGATGTGATGCAGCGCGATTGGATGCGTGACGATCGGGTGGTTCCGTTCGTGCGCACGATCAACAACATTCACGTGGTTGAGGAGTCCCGCCACATGAAGTTCGCCAGGGAGGAGACTCGGGAGCGGCTGCAGGGTGCGGGCAAGCTGCGGCGGCAGCTCAACGCATTGGTGGTGGCTGTGGCCTCGTACTTCATCGTGACCAGCATGGTGAACAAGAAGGTGTACGCTAACGCGGGCCTGGACGCCAAGCGTGCCCTCCGCGAGGCGAAGGCCAATCAGCACCACAAGCAGATGATGCGGTCGAGCTGCGCGGGACTGATGGAGTTCCTCAACTCGGCAGGGCTGCTCACCAAGCCGTCGATGTGGTTCTACAAGCGCGCGAACCTCGTCTGAGGCCATGGCATTCGCGATCACCCAAACCTGCTGCAGCGACGCGTCCTGCGTGGCGGTCTGCCCGGTCAACTGCATCCACCCGACTCCGGACGAGCCGGATTTCCGGACCACAGAGATGCTCTACATCGACCCCCAGGCATGTATCGACTGTGGTGCGTGCGCGGACGCCTGCCCGGTCGATGCGATCTTCCCGGTCGAGGACCTGACCGGTCCGCTGCAAGCCTACGCCGAGGTCAACGCCGCCTACTACGCTGACCGGGATCCGATCACGGCGGCGAGCGATCCGAGTCCGAACTTCCATTCCTGGAACCGGCCGGTGTTCGACCGTGTCATCCCGCCGGACCTGGACCCGCTCGACGTCGCTGTGGTCGGCACCGGCCCCGCCGGGATGTACGCGGTGGAGGACCTGCTGCTGCACACCAACGCCAAGGTCACACTGATCGACCGGTTACCGGTTGCCGGCGGCCTGGTGCGCTACGGCGTGGCACCGGATCACCCCTCGACGAAGAAGATCGGTGAGACCTTCGCCCGCTTCCACGATCATCCCCGACTGCGGCTGCAGCTCGGCCTGGAGGTCGGGCGGGACGTCACGGTCGACGAGGTCGCCGAGCACCATGATGCGGTGATCTACGCGGTCGGCGCCTCCTCTGCGCGCGGGTTGAACCTCCCCGGGGAGGACCTGCCTGGCAGCCTCGCGGCGACGACGGTGGTGGCCTGGTACAACGGCCACCCGGATGTGCCCGCCGACGCCGTCGACCTCGCTGCCGAACGCGTGGTCGTGGTGGGCAACGGCAACGTGGCTCTCGACGTGGCCCGCATCCTGACCACCGACCCTGCCGTGCTGGAGGGCACCACGATCGCCCCCGCGGCGCTGGAGCGTCTCAAGGCCAGCAAGATCCGCGAGGTCGTGCTGCTCGGGCGCCGCGGCCCCGAAGCCGCTGCCTACACCGAGCCGGAACTGCGCGCACTCATCGAGCGCGACGACATCGACCTGGTGGTCGACGCACACGACCCGCGAGTCGGTCGGGCCATCGATACCGCACCGGCAGGCGACAAGGCTCGCCTGCTCAAGGGCCTCGAACGGAAAGCCGTCGACTGGTCGGCACCGCCGAGGCACGATGGCCGCCGTATCGTGCTGCGGTTCCATTCCGCACCGGTCACGTTCCTCGGCGAGTCCCAGGTTCGCGGACTCCGGACGACCGGACCGGCGGAGGACGTCGAGATCGCCACCGGCGAGGTGATCCGCGCTGTGGGCTATCACGGCACGCCCGTCGACGGGCTGCCCTTCGACGAGCGGAGCGGTACCGTCCCGCACACCGGCGGTCGCGTGGCGGATCAGCCAGGCACGTACGTCGTGGGATGGATCAAGCGTGGGCCGTCCGGTGGTATCGGTGCCAACCGGGAGTGTGCGAAGGAGACGGTCGGCTCGTTGCTCGACGATGCCGTCGCGGGCAGGCTCGGCACACCTCCCCGGAAGCGCAAGCACTTCTTCAAGCTGGCAGCCCGCCGCACCTAGGCGGTGCCGCGTCGTATCATCGCGGGCCGCCCGCGATCATCCGGCGGCTGTCACTTCCCGGAAGCCTCGTCGCCCGCCATAGCGACCATCGCCGATTCGACCAGGTCGGCGACGGTCTCCGGCTGGGTCAGCAGCGCGAGGTGATCGGCGTTGGTCCGGAACACGATCCAGCCACGACGCTCGGCTGCGACACTCGCGTCGCGGTATCCCTCACTCAGCTGCACGTAGGTGCAGTGCCGCTGCGGCAGTGGCGGATCGTGCGGCGCACGCTCGTGGAAGTAGGCGAGTGGCAGTGCCGGGATCTCAGCGAGGAAGCGGTCCCGCAGCGTGCCACCCGGCAACAGCGGGTCGAGCATCTCGGGTGGGAACCACTCGTGCCAGGGCGGAAGGTACCCGTCCACGGTGAGCTGGCGAAGCCCCTCGGCCAGCTCGACTGGTGCGGTGTCGAACCAGCTCCGTCCGGGATGCGGGAGGAGCGCGTCGACGTACACCGCCCCGCTCACCGTGCCACCGTAAGCACCGGCGATGGTGGGCAGTAGGGCCCCAGCGCCGCTGTGCCCGACGAGCAGCACCTCCGCCGGGGGGATCTCGGTCACCCCGGTCGCCGCGAACTCGTCGATGATCCGGGTGGCCACGGTGCCTGCCATGGCTGGATAGTAGGGCGGTTCACCGCCGACGGCGTCGATCATCGACGGGACCGCGGTGGTGAACCCGCGCTGGCGGAGCACGAGCGCCACCGGCTCCCAACTGCACGGCCCGAGTAGCGGGCTGTGTACGAGTACGATCCCCCGGTGTGCTGGCATGGGGTCAGTCTGCCCCGTACTACCCGCATACGCGAGGGCGTGCGGGCAGGTGCGTTCGCTTCCCGTGCCGAGCGTCGTCGCGCTTGTACCGCTACCTGCCGCTCACTGCATGGCCAGCCTGGCCAGCAGGTCCCTGCCGCGCTCGGCGTTGCGTGGCTCGCAGAGCACGTCGTAGCGGCCTGCGACGAACTGGGTGTTGGACATGAAGCCTCGCTGGCCCTTCAGCGACGCGTACCCCGTTGCGGCGAACGCCGCGCCGAAAGCGACTCCGGCGATCGTGCCAAGCAGGATCGGTGCCATCGCGGGGTATTCGGGCGTGAACAGGCTCAGCAACAGTCCGATCAGTAGTCCGAACCACGCTCCGGACAGCGCGCCGGAACCCAGTACCCGTGGCCAGCTCAGCCGCGCCGTGACGCGCTCGACGATCAACGGCTCCACCCCGACGATGGTCACGTCGTGTACCGGGAAGTCGTTCTCGGCCAGATAATCCACGGCACGCTGTGCTTCGGCGTAGGTGTCGTAGGAGCCGATCGGCCATCCGGTGGGTGGGGTCGGTAGGTTGGCCAGGCCGCTGGGACCGGGTGTTGCCGTTGTTATCACTGCGGCTCACCTCCCTGTGTTTCGGCTGGGCGCCGGACCGGTGCCGCTGCCGGAACCCGGGCCCGCGGGGTGGTGGTCGCGGGCCCGACGCCCGGGCTGCGGCGGTGCCGCCGGTTACTTGTTGGAGATCTCGATGCGGCGCGGTTTCGCCGTTTCGCTCTTGGGAACGCGAACCGTCAGTACCCCCTGGTCCAGGGTGGCTTCCACTCGTTCCGCATCGACGTCGTGTGGCAGCGTCACCTGGTAGTGGAACCGGCCGGTCCGGCGTCCCCGCTGGCGGAGCCGCCCCTTCTGCTCGCTCTCGGTCAGTTCGCCGTTGACGGTGAGCTCGGAGCCGACGAGGTCGATGGTGATGTCGTCACGCTTGACTCCCGGCAGCTCCACCTCGACGTGGTACGCGTCCTCGGTCTCGGCTAGGTCGGCCGCTGGCCACCAGGAACCGCTGTCCGGCTCGAGCCTGCCGACCACCGATTCCATCCACCGGCTCATCTGGCTGTAGAGGTCTTCGAACTCGCGAAACGGGTCCCACCGGCCCGGGGTGTTCGAGGACCGAACCGTTGGCAGTGCCATGGCTCTCACCTCCCTGACCGGTGTCCTTATTGGTGTCCCTCACCGATGTCGTCGACAGAATCCCACGCAGGTCCCGTATGGGGCCGTCACCGTAAATGACGAACGTGTGCCGCTCCTTGTTCCCGAAGCTGAGTCGAACGGACTCAAAAAACCTTGTGCATACACCGGAGAGTGGGGAACATCTCGTCGGTCGAGATGCGTTGAACATCGGTGCCGGGGTCACGCACCGGTGAGTTGCGGCATCGGTGCGCGACCGTCGGCTCGTGCGGCTAGCCGTGCAGGCGGCCGGTCAGCTGCGCAGTGTCGGGGATGTCAGCTGGCCGGTCCGTCATCTGCGCCGTCGGCAGGTGCTGTGCGGTAGTCCCGCGATCGGACGGTGCTGGTCGGCTCCTCGTGGTGCGATGAGCTCGTGGTGCGATGAGCTCGCGTGCCGTCCCTCCCAGCCGGATCCGTTCGAACCGCACGAGCACACGACGTTTCGCTGTCCGGCGGGGCACCGTGCTCGGCCTGCTCGGGCCGAACGGAGCGGGAAGGACCCCTACTGCCGCCCTGCGGTGAACCAGCCGCGGATCCAGCCGCGTTGGCCGCCATAGTCGATCCGGTACCAGCCGTTCCTGGTGCCGGTGACGGTGACCATGCTGCGGATCGGTAGCGTCCCCAGTCTGACCGAGGTGTCGGGCCTGCTCCTGCCGCTGACCACGCGGTCGCCGTGCACAGTCAGCCCGTGGACACGGGTGCGAGTCGGGAAGTACGACGTGGGGTAGCTGACGTTGCCGCTGACCCAGCCGTACTTCGTGGACTGGCCGCGGCGCAGCCCGGGGCAGCCACCGACCTCCCGGCCACGATCGGCCGTGACCGTGCTGCGGTTGGTGGTACTGGTGCATCGCCATTGCACCCGGTACCAGGTGCCTGCCTGGTTGGTGCCGAAGGCGGTGACCCGAGCCCCGCCCGGCACCACCCCGATCACCGGGCCGCCCGGTGAGCGGCGCACGTTGACCCGCGTGTAGCGGGGGCTGATGCGAACCCCGAACGCAGGCGAGGCAGCAGGCTGCGTGCCGGAATGGGCGATCCAACCGGTGCGACCGCCGTAGCGCACCCGGTACTGGCCGCGTTCGCTGCCGACGACGGTGAGCACGGTGCCCGCCGGTATCGCGTGGAGCAGTTCGGAGCCACGCCGCCGGGTGCTGGCGTACATGCCGGTCCCGTCCCGGTCGGTGACCCGCACATCGAAGCGACCCGCCGTCTCCAACACCTGCGGGGTGAGTCCTTCGTACCGGCCGCGCTTGAAGCTGCCGCCGCGTACCCAGTCGCCGATGGTCAAATCAGGGATACGGAGGATCTCGCTGCGCCCGGTCTCCTTGTGGATGCGCCGGATGGTGAAGTGCACGTGCGGGCCGCTGAAGTCGGCGTTGCCGGTGCGGCCGACGTAGCCGAGCACGGTACCCCCGCGCAGGGTCGAAGTGACGAGCTGACCGCGCCGGACGCGGGGCTCTTCGACCAGGTGCCCGTAGCTCGTGTGGTAGTTGTAGGCTCCGAGTCCGCGATGTTCCACGCGTACGAACCAGCCGCTGACGTCGTTCCAGCCGGTGGCGACCACTCGGCCGGAGCGTGCGGCACGGACCGGGGTGTAGTGCGGGGCGGCGATGTCGGCCGATCCCGGGTGGTGCGCACCCGTCACGTAATGGTCGGTCGCGGCGATCCAGCCTGGCGTGTGCCAGGCGAATGACTGATCGTTGCCATCCGGTACGGAACTGTGGCTGGCGTGCTGGACGGAACCAGCCGCGGCTGCGCCTGCCGGGGTGCCGTCCGGTGCGGTCGCCGCCGCCAGAACGGTGATGAGCAGGATGGAGAGCAGGGCGGTCAGCAGGGTGGGCGCGCTCGGCTTGCCGTCGCTGTGACGTGGGCTCAATCGATCTCCCAGCGAACGGTGGGCGCACCGAGGATGCGGGCGCCCCTTGATCGGGAATTTTCCACGGAGCATCGTCGGTAAAGCCACCTTTACGCTTCAGCAGTTATCAAGTTGTGAGCGTTGCCCGCGTTGCGGTGGCCGGGGCGACCGCAGGCACGGCGCAGTGACCGCCGTGCCGGAGGGAACCCGCCGCGACGTGGCATCGCGCGCTTCGCGGTGACTTCGGGTGGCGTGGCAGGTCGGTACGGATAGCACGCACAGTGTCGGTCCCCACCGGCATGCTAGGGACATCGGGTCGGGACGGAGCACGTCCGCCTGGCTTCCACATGACAGGAGCACACACGATGGATCACGCGATCGTGGCCGACGGCCTGATCAAACGTTTCGGGGATACCACCGCGCTGGCCGGGGTGGACCTCGCTGTCCGGCAGGGCACCGTGCTCGGCCTGCTCGGGCCGAACGGCGCGGGAAAGACGACGGCCGTGCGGGTGCTGGCGACGCTGCTGCGGCCGGACGGTGGGCGTGCCACGGTCGGTGGCTACGACGTCGTGACCCAGTCGCACCAGGTGCGCCAGCTCGTCGGGCTCACCGGCCAGTACGCCTCGGTGGACGAAACGCTGACCGGGGCCGAGAACCTGCTGCTGATCGGCAGGCTGCTCGGCATGCCGCGGCGGCGGGCCAAGCACCGTGCGCGGGAGCTGCTCGCCGAGTTCGACCTGGCCGGAGCCGCCGACCGCGCGGTGAAGGGCTACTCCGGCGGTATGCGTCGCCGGTTGGACCTGGCGGCCAGCCTGGTGGGCAGGCCACCACTGCTGTTCCTGGACGAACCGACCACCGGCCTCGACCCGCGGGCGCGCAGCGAGCTGTGGGAGCTCGTCCGGCGTCTCGTGGCCGGCGGGGTAACGGTGCTGCTCACCACGCAGTACCTTGACGAGGCCGATGCGCTGGCAGACGAGATCGTGGTGATCGACCACGGCAGGGTCATCGCCACGGGTACCCCGCAGGAGCTCAAGGCCAAGACCGGCAGCAGCAGCCTGGCCGTGCGCCCGGCCGACTCGGACCAGCTTCCCACGGTGGTCTCGGTCGTCGGCGAACTCGCGGGGATGGCGGCCGAGGTGTCCGGGGACCTGGTTTCCGCGCCGGTCTCCGATCCCCAGGTGCTGCCCGCGGCGGTGCGCAGGCTCGATCAGGCAGGCGTGGTGGTCGCCGAGCTCGCGCTACGCCGTTCCAGTCTCGACGAGGTGTTCCTGACCCTGACCGGGCATCCGGCCGAGGACGCCGATGCGACCGAGAGGAGCCCGGAATGACCGCCCCCGCGCTTCCGTCACCGCTGACCGACTACACACCGAAGCCTCGCGTCGGGCCGATCGAAGGGCTACGGCAGAGCCTCACCCTGGCGTGGCGCACCGTGGTGCAGGTCCGGCACAACCCCTGGGAGCTGAGCGACTTCAGCATCCAGCCGATCATGTTCGTGCTGCTGTTCACCTATGTCTTCGGTGGCGCGATCGCCGGGTCCACCAGCGAGTACCTGACGTTCATGCTGCCGGGCATGGTCGTCATGAACATGCTCTTCGTCACCCTGTACGTGGGGCAGGGCCTGAATACCGACCTGACCAAGGGCGTGTTCGACCGGTTGCGATCGCTGCCGGTGGCCCGATGGGCTCCGCTGGCGGGGCGGATCGCGGCCGACCAGGTCAAGCAGGCGTGGTCGATCGTGCTGGTCCTCGGCGTCGGGATGGCGCTCGGCTTCCGGATCGGCACCTCGGTGCTCGGGCTGCTGGCCGCGGTGGTGCTCCTGCTGGTGTTCGCGCTGGCGTTCTCCTGGGTGGCGGTGCTGGTCGGGGTGCTGGCCAAGGATCCGGAGCGGGTGCAGATCTTCGGTTTCACGGCGCTGTTCCCGCTCACGTTCGTCAGCAACGTGTTCGTGCCCGCCGAGACCATGCCCGGCTGGCTGCAGGCGTTCGTGGACATCAACCCGGTGAGCGTCCTCGCGGATGCCTGCCGGGGGTTGATGCTCGGCGAGCCCTGGTTCACCGGCAGCCTCACCGCCGCGATCCTGCAGGTGCTCCTGTGGGCGGCGGTGGTGCTGGCCGTGTTCGCGCCACTGTCGGTATGGGCACTGCGGCGCAAGGTGTGACCGGAACCGGACCGGTTCCGGTCACACGCGGCGGCTGGGGGAGCCGATCAGCAGCCGATAGGCCGCGAGGATGATCATCGAGCCCACGATCGCCAGTCCCCAGGTGCGGGGATCGTAGAAGGTGCCGAGGTGGATGTTGAACAGCGTCCCGCCGAGCCAGCCGCCGAGGAGCGCGCCTGTGATGCCCAGCACGACGGTGAGGATGCAGCCGCCGGGATCGCGACCCGGCATCAGCAGTTTCGCGATCAGCCCGGCCACCAGGCCGAGCACGATCCAGCTCAGGATACCCACGGGCGGGGTTCCTCCTTTCGTTGTCGCGATACCTCACGAGCCTACGTGCGGACACACGGGTGCACGCACCCCTCGGCGGGCGGTCACCGGCGGCCGGGACGTTCGGGGCCTGGCAGCACGACTCGGGACAGGAACGTGGTCAGCAGCACCCCGATGATGAGCCACAGGATGGCGGCCAGACCCTGGTTCAGCGCGATCTGGAGCTTGTGATGTCTGGTGAGGAAGAGATTGTCCAATCCCAGGCTGACGCCGCTCGCCCATTGGGAGACGAACTGGGCGAACGGATTGCCGAAGTTCGCATTGGCGGCAACCAGGACGATATTGATAGCGAGGATCGCGGCGAAGAGTCCACACACGATTCTGATGATGCCGTTGACCCGGCGAACCGCGTTGATCCGGCCGTCCGGATCCTCAATGTACTCGGGATATTCTCGACGGTTTTCAGGTTCGTATCGTTGCATGCTCGGAAGTGTCTCACCTTAACGGTGTGTGACTGACCGGCCCCACAATTCTGTGCGGAAAAACGGAAAGCAATGGAAATCATGTGCTGGTGATCGCATAGCGAAGAAAGGTGCACCGGGAACGGGAAACGGGACCTCCGTGACGAGTTACCCCCGCCCGAGCCGGTGCCCACCCGCCCCGGTGCACCGCCGACGGCGGCCGGTCAGCCGGCGAACAGCCTGCGCCACTCCTCGAGCGAGCGCGGCCGGTACACGACGTTGTTCTGCCGTACGGAGGACAGCGGGGCGGAAGCGTCCGTGGAGTACTGGTGACCCGGGTACACCACTGGGTCGCCTTGCAGACCGGCGAGTTGCTGGAGGCTGCGATACATCGCGTCGGCGTCGCCACCGGGAAAGTCGGTGCGTCCACAACCTTCGAGGAACAACGTATCGCCTGCCACCAGCCGGTTGTCCACCAGGAAGCACTGGCTGCCCGGGGTGTGTCCCGGGGTGTGCAGCATCCGGATGCTGATCGCGCCGACCTCGAGCACGTCGTCGTGATCGTGCCCGGTCAGATCGGTCTCCGACAGGTTGGTGACACGACGCACCCACTCGGCCTCATCGCGATTGACGTGCACCGGAACCGGTTGCTGGGCCAGCAGCTCGGCGAGTCCCGGCAGCTCGAATCCCATCATGCTGCCGCCGACATGGTCCGGGTGGTGGTGTGTGGCGAGCACGCCCACCAGACGCATGTCGTCGGCGGCCAGCACGTCCAGCAGGTCACCGACGGCGTAGGCAGGGTCGACCACGACGGCCTCTCGTGTCTCGCGGTCGCCGATCAGGTACGCGAAGTTCACCATCTGTGTGGCGACCGGGTCGCCCACCGCGAAATCACGCCCGGAGAGCAGTTGACGGAAATACAATCGTTCGGACATATATCGAGCGTATCCCGCTGCCGAAGTGGGTACGGGAGGCCATGGGCGAGGTGTCCGCGGTGCCATCGACGTGGCGTCGCCGGGGACTCGTGCGGGCAGCGCGGTGTGGAGGCGTCGATGTTCCAGGAATCATGCGGGTTTCCGTTCGCCTACCTGTCTGCGGGTGGGCAGACGTGGCGGTGGTCCGCCGTGCTGAGCACCAGGGCGATCTCGGGTGCGTGACACCCGATAGGCGGTCCCGCAATATGGAACTTTATCCCGCAAAATTGACCAGGGGGTACCCACCTGGGACGGTCGAGCTATGTCCAGTCCCTCGGGCGCCGCTCACGTACGGGGTGTCGCCCAGCCCGACGTCGAAACCGACCGAGCGCCTGCCCCGGCGCTCCGGACGGTCGATGCCCTCAGTGCGGTGACCGATACCGGCACGGGATCGGCGACGAGACCGAGCCGGTCGTCAGCACCGACATCGGACCTGTCGCCCGCTCCCTCTTGGAACATGGGCGAGCCGAGCAGGCCCACCTCGTTCAATGCCCTGACTCGGCGCCGGTACATAGACCTGGCCTTGACGAGCTCGCAGTACTGCCCACGCTGAACGCCGATCACCCGAAAGCAGCCGATCTCGGAGGAAACCTGTGTCTATCAACACCCCATCGCAACCCTTGAAATTCGCCTACTGGGTCCCGAACGTCAGCGGTGGCCTTGTCACCAGCGACATCGAGCAGCGCACTGACTGGGGCTACGAGTACAACGTCACGCTCGCCCAGCTCGCGGAGAACAACGGCTTCGATTACGCACTCTCGCAGGTCCGCTACACCGCCAGCTACGGCGCGGCCTACCAGCATGAATCAACCGGCTTCAGCCTGGCATTGCTCCTGGCCACGCAGCGGCTGAAGGTCATCGCGGCGATCCACCCCGGCCTCTGGCATCCCGGCGTGCTGGCCAAGTTCATCGCCAGCGCCGACCAGCTCTCCGGCGGACGCGCGGCGGTGAATGTGGTGTCGGGCTGGTTCAAGGACGAGTTCACCGGTCTCGGCGAGCCCTGGCTCGAGCACGACGAACGCTACCGTCGGGCAACCGAGTTCATCCGCGTGCTCAAGGAGCTCTGGACCGATGACCACGCCGAGTTCCTCGGCGACTTCTACCGGATCCACGATTTCGACATCAAACCCAAGCCGGTGACGTCCGCGGACCGGCCCCACCCGGAGATCTTTCAGGGTGGGAACTCGACCGCGGCACGCAAGCTCGCAGGCACAGTATCCGACTGGTACCTCAGCAACGGCAAGGACTTCGACGGTTTCGCCGAACAGGTCGACGAGGTTCGGGCCCATGCGGCGGCGAACAGCCACACCGTCCGGTTCGGGCTCAACGGGTTCGTCGTGGCTCGAGAAACCGAGTCCGAAGCCCGGGCCGTCGTGCGGGAAATCGTCGACAAGGCCAACGTCGAGGCGGTCGAGGGTTTCCGCTCCGCGGTGCAGCAGGCAGGGAACTCCACATCGGACAATAAGGGGATGTGGGCCGACTCGGAGTTCGAGGATCTGGTGCAGTACAACGACGGATTCCGTACCGGGTTGATCGGCACACCGGAGCAGATCGCCCGACGGGCCATCGAGTACAAACGCCGGGGCGCGGACCTGCTACTGCTGGGGTTCTTGCACTATCACGAGGACGTCGAGTACTTCGGCAAGCACGTGTTGCCGATCGTGCGAGAGCTGGAAGCCGAGCTGGACCGGACCGGCGACCCGGTCGCGGTGGGGGCGACGTCATGACGGTTATCGAGGCTCCGCATCACTGGACCACGCGGCCGACCTCGGCCGAGGCCGAGACGCGGATTCGCTGCGCCCGCGTGGTCGCCAAGGTCGACCAGCGGATGGCAACCCTGCCGCACACCGAACACCCGGAGCCGACGTGGTACCCATGAACGCGTCCCGGGAAACGACCGACACCGAGTGGGCGACCGCCACGGTGATCACCGGTGACGGGGATGCACTGACCACGGCGCGACGGCTCGCTGAACAGTTCGTGTCGGGTGCTGCCGAACGTGACGCCCAGCGTAGGCTGCCCCTGGCCGAGCTGGATGAGCTGGCTGCCAGTGGCCTGCTGGCTATCACCGTGCCGCGAACGTATGGCGGCGCTGACGTGTCGGTGCGCACGTTGACCGAGGTGTTTCGCCTGTTGGCGTGGGCCGATCCGAACATCGCCCAGATCCCACAAGGTCACTTCGTCTACGTCAATGTGCTCGAGGAGAACGGTTCGGTAGAGCAGAAGCGGTTCTTCTACCGTGAGGTGCTCGCGGGTAAACGGTTCGGCAATGCCCAAGCGGAATCCGGTCGCAGCGCATTGGACATCCATACGCGGTTGACTCCCGCCTGGGACGGTGGATTCGTGCTGTCGGGGACGAAGAAGTACGCCACCGGCGCGCTGGCCGCGCAGTGGATCGGCGTGCTGGCCAAGGACGCCGATGATCGGCAGGTCGTGGCGTTCGTGCCGGGTGGTTCGCCGGGCGTGCAGGTGATCGACGACTGGGACGGCATGGGCCAGCGCACCACGGCCAGTGGCAGCGTGTGGTTGTCCCACGTCTCCGTGCCTGCCGAGCACGTCGTTCCGCACTACCGGACGTTCGAACGTCCGCAGGTACACGGCGCATTGGCGCAGCTGTTGCATGCGGCGATCGATGTCGGGATCGCGCGAGCGGCGTTGGATGACGCGGGGGAGTTCGTTCGCACGCGAAGCAGGCCGTGGAAGGACTCCGGTGCCGCGTCCGCGGCCGAGGAGCCGCTGGTCATCCACCAGTTCGGCGAGATGGAGATCCAGCTACGGGCCGCTGAGGCGCTGCTGGCCACAGCCGCCGATACCGTTGACCGGGCACGGCCGGAACCGTCCAACGGCTCCGCCGCCGAGGCGTCCATCGCGGTGGCCACCGCCAAAGCGTTCGGCGGGCGTACCGCCGTCGAGGCCGCCAACGCCCTGTTCGAACTCGCAGGCACCAGCTCGACGAGCGCGTCACTGAATCTCAACCGGCACTGGCGCAACGCCCGGACGCATTCACTGCACGATCCCGCGCGTTGGAAGGTGCAGCACATCGGCCGCTACGCCCTCAACGCGACACGTCCTCCCCGTAGCGGCCAGATCTGACAAGGAGCGAAATGACTTCCATTCTGGTGCTGACCGGGAGCCCATCGGCGGCGTCGCGTACCGCGGCGCTACTGGGACACCTTGCCGACCGGTGGCGCTCGGACGGCCATGATGTCCACTCCATAGCGGTGCGTAACCTACCGGCCGAGGCGTTGCTGTCGGCGGATGCCACCCACCCCGAGATCACGACAGTGACCGAAGCGATCGCTGCCGCCGACGGGATCGTCGTGGCCTCGCCGGTGTACAAGGCGGCGTACTCGGGTGTCCTGAAGGTGTTGTTGGACCTGCTGCCCCAGTACGCGTTCGCAGGCAAGACCGTACTCCCGTTGGCCACCGGCGGCACATCAGCGCACGTACTGGCCATCGATTACGCGATGCGTCCGGTGCTCAACTCACTGGGTGCGCATCACATCGTGCAGGGTTACTTCGTCCTCGACCGCCTGATCACCGTCACCGCTGACGGGGTCGCGCTCGACGAACATGCCGAGCGGGAACTCACGGCCATTGTGGATGAATTTTCCATGGTCATACACCGTGATGATCGGCTGATTACTGCTTCGTAGCGATTGTCGTGGAGGCGACGATGTCTCTGACGTTCCACTGGTTCCTGCCGACATACGGCGACAGCCGCTACCTCGTCATCGGCGGGCATGGCCTGCGGACGGCTGCCACCGGCAGTTCCCGGCCTGCGACCCTGGAGTATCTCGGACAGATCGCCCGCAGCGCCGAGCAACTCGGGTTCGTCGGCGCATTGACGCCGACCGGGGCCTGGTGTGAGGACGCGTGGCTGTCCACCGCGATGCTGACCGAGGTCACCAAACGGCTGAAGTTCCTGGTGGCCTTCCGCCCCGGACTGGTCTCGCCGACACTGGCCGCGCAGATGGCGGTCACGTTCCAGCGCCATTCGAACGGCAGGCTGCTGCTCAACGTGGTCACCGGAGGTGAGAGCCACGAACAACGTGCCTATGGCGACTTCCTGTCCAAGGAGGAGCGGTATCGGCGGACCGGAGAGTTCCTGCGGGTCGTCAGATCGTTGTGGGACGGCACGTTGGTCAACTTCGCAGGCGAGTACGTTCGGGTTGAAGGAGCGCAGCTCAGCCGCGTGCCGGATCCAGTGCCGCCGGTATACTTCGGCGGATCCTCGGAGGCCGCCGTCACCATCGCCGCTGAACACGTCGACGTGTACCTGACCTGGGGTGAACCACCTGAGGCGGTAGCCGCCAAGATCCACAGGATCCGCACGCTCGCCCGCGCCGCGGGGCGGCGAGTGCGGTTCGGGATCCGCCTACACGTCATCACGCGGGACACCTCCGAGCAAGCGTGGGCAGAGGCCCACCGGTTACTGGACGCCCTTGACCCGAGCACTATCGAGCGGGTCCAGCGGGGTCTGGCCCGCAGCGAGTCGGAGGGCCAAAGCCGCATGCTCGACCTTCACGGGGGCGGTACCCGCGACCTCGAGGTCTCCCCGAACCTGTGGGCAGGTGTCGGCCTGGTGCGAGGTGGAGCCGGAACCGCGCTGGTGGGAAGCCACGCTGAGGTCGCCGACCGCATAGCCGAGTACCAAGAGCTGGGGATCGACGAGTTCATCCTCTCCGGACATCCACATCTGGAGGAAGCGTACTGGTTCGGAGAGGGTGTGTTACCACGCCTCCAGCGTCGTGGTTTGTGGTGCCATCCCGGATACGAGGAACAACCCGACGACAGGATGACCCCGTCCGTTCCGTTCGCAGGAGTGAGCCGATGACGATGGAATCAACGGCCGGAACGGTGACGGCGTCCTGGTCACCGTCGAACGAGCATCGTCGTGGCAGCGTGCTGATCCTTCCTGCCCTGGCCGACACCGCAGCTGCCTATGACGGCATAGGCGCGATCCTCGCCGGCGCGGGCTACGACGTCTGCGCGTTGGCCGAAGGCGACGACATCGATACCGCGGTGACGGTTCTCGGCCGTTTACCGGTGGATCGGCGGATTCCCCGGGTGGTTCTCGGGTCCGATACCGGCGCGGTGACGGCTATCCGCATGGCTCGCACCCCTGGAATCTCGCTGGACGCATTGGTGTTGGCCGGACTGCCGGGGCCGCTGAATCGACGGGATATCGAGGCGGGCCCTGGAGCGGTCCCGGCGCTGGTCGTGCATGGCGCGTTGGACGGGGAAGCGCCGTCATTGGAGGCCCGCTCGCTGACGGCGTACTGGAAGGCGGCGAGATTCGTCACCGTCGCCGACAGCGCGCACGACGTTCTCCACGGCCCCCATCACCGCAGCGTGGCACTGGAGGTCACCCAGTTCCTGGAGACAGTCCGTACCGGCAAGAACCCCTTGCGGGTGTCCATCCGTTCGACCTGGTGATCGGCCGGGGGGACGCGTCGCGCGGGGTATGCGAAGATTCCCGCGTGTCTGATGGGAGCGTGAGCCAGAGTCGCTCAGGTGCGCAGTCGGTGCAGCGAGCGCTGGCCGTGTTGCGCGCTGTCGAATCCGCCGACGACTCGGTCAGCGTCACGGAGCTCGCACAGCGGACCGGACTCACCGTCAGTACCACGCACCGGCTGGCGCGGGCGCTGACCGAGGGCAGCCTGCTCAGCCAGGATCCGCGCAGCGAGCGCTACCGGCTCGGCCCCGGACTGGTAGCGCTGGGGCGTAACGCGGCGGAGCGCCTTGGCTACAACCGGGCGTTGCCGGCGCTGCAGGAGTTATCCCAGGCCACAGGGGAATCGGTCAACCTGGGCGTGCGGGCGGGCAACGAGGTCCACGTGATCCTGGACGCGGCTTCTCACCAGCCATTACGGTTCGATCAGGCCTCCGGAACGCGGGTGCCGATCCATACCTCGGCCATGGGCAAATGCCTGCTCGCGTTCACCGGCGACATCTCCGAAACCATCGAGCAGCTCGGTGAGCTGGTCGCGGTAACCGACCGCACTATCACGGACCCGCAGCGGTTGTATGACGAGCTCCACCTGGTTCGGCAGCGCGGGTGGGCGCTCAACGACGAGGAACGTAACGCCGGTGTTCGAGCGGTCGGCGCACCGGTACTCGGTCAGGGTGGCCACGTATTGGCCGCTGTCGCCCTGCAGGGGCCGACCGTCCGGGTGACCGATGACCGCCTGCCGGAACTGGTCAGGGCGCTGCAGCAGGTCACCGCACAGATCGCACCGATGCTGATCGGGTACTCCGATCTCGACTGAGCCTGCTGTTGAACGGCGGGTGCGTGGTGCGGAAGCACCACTGGTCACCGATGTACCGGCGCGTCTCGGCTGGCACGTTGGGCCGTCAGGCACGTGGCCGAAGCCGGGCCACCGCGTGCCTGCTGGGGCCGGGTCGCGCTCGACTGCTGTGCCGCACCCGTGTTGACACCGTGCCGTAGCCGATCGGCCACGGCCGTGCGCCGTCGGGCATGGCAGACCGACCGGTCACGACGACATCGTCCTGATCGATGCGCCCGAGTCGATGGTCACCAGGGGCGTCCGCAGCAGGACTCGAACCTGCGATACCTGCTTCCGAGGGGCAGTTGGTGCGACAGCTAGGGCTGCTACCAGTAGCGGTGGCGAAGCACCCGGCCTATGAGGCCATCAACCACCACGATGGTCCCCACTGTAGCGTGCCCCACACCGTGCCACGTGTATCACTGGATGGAGTGCGTAGGTGGCCAGCTTCCGGCCTATTGATGGTCGCGGCTCGGTCCCGCCGAGGTCGTTTCTCCCCGATTGCCTCGCTTCTGACGAGTTCCGGCCGCGGGCCTGGTCGGTATAGGTATGGAGATACATGGACAGCACGACCGGGCGCGGCTTCTGGCGGCTGCTCCGGAGAACCTCGGTTCGGCCACAGCTGGTTCACGTCGGTGGTTCGCCCTGGCCCTGGTGGCCGCAGCGTTCTTCATGGGCGTGCTGGATTCCACCAGCGTGTACACCGCGTTGCCAACCATCGCGCTGGAACTGAGCTTCTCACCAGGGGCGATCCAGTGGGTCATCACGGCGTACGGGATCACGGTAGCCGGACTGCTGTTGCTTGGCGGGCGACTGGCAGATCGGCTGGGACGGCGGCGGGTGTTCCTCACTGCGGTCGGCGTTTTCGCGGCGGCCTCGGTGCTGTGTGGATTGGCATGGTCGAGCGATGTGTTGGTTGCGGCCCGGGTTGTGCAGGGTGCTGGAGCGGCGATTCTGACACCGGCAGGACTGTCCATCCTGATGACAATCTTCGCCGAGGGCCGTGACCGTAACCGGGCCTTGGGTGTGTGGGGTGGTCTGGGTGGTATGGGCGCCACTGCGGGGTTGATGCTCGGTGGTCCGATCACAGACGGTCTGGGCTGGTCGTGGATCTTCTGGGTCAACGTCCCGGTCTGCGTGGGCGTGTTGGCACTGGGTCCGGTCCTGCTGCCGGAGAGCCGGGCACGTGGACGTTCCTTCGACGTGGCTGGTGCTGTCGCCATCACGGCGGCGCTGGTGCTGATCGTTTACGCGCTGTCCACGGTGCCGGGGCGGGGGTGGTGGGCATTCCACACAGCGGGACCCGCGGTAGCGGCCCTGGTGCTGCTCGCCGTCTTCGTCGCTATTGAGGCCCGCTCGGGGGCTCCGCTGGTACCACTACGCCTCTTCCGATCCAAGGTGCTGGTCGGAGGCAATCTCGTCATGCTGATCGCGGGTATGTCCGTGGACGGCCTACTGATCATCCTCACCCTGTACGCGCAGCGGGTGCTGGGATACTCGGCGATCCAGTTCGGTATGGCCATGGTCGTCATGACCCTCGTATCCGTCGGCGCCGTCATCGTCGGACAGCACTTGGTGACGAGGCTGGGCTTGCGGTTGGTGGCCTCCGGCGGCATGACGCTGATCGGCCTGGCCTGCCTGCTGCTGACGCAAGTCCCGCTCGACGGCCGTTTCGTAGGTGACCTGTTGGTCGGGCTGCTGATCTTTGGGGTGGGGATGGGCGCGGCCTTCGTCGCGTCGCAGATCGCCGCGTTGACAGGCGTGGCAGACCATGAGTCCGGCCTCGCTTCCGGAATCGAGGAGACGTCGTTCGCTATCGGTACCACTCTCGGCGTTGCGCTCGCTTCGGCAGTCGCCGTCGCCCACGCCGACCGGTTGATCGACGCCGGAGCGGCCACGGCGGTGGCCGAAACCGAAGGGTTCCGGTTCGCCTTCGGCGTGTTGGCGGGAGTCACCGTGCTCGGCGTCATCGCCGCACTGACCCTGCTCGGCCGGTCCCAATCCACCCGGGGTGAGCAGGCCGGGTATCCGAAGGCGATGAGTTGACCGGCCCGTGAGGTCGGTACCTGCAGCGGCGGCCGGTGCCGCGGAAACGAGAGGAGCGAACTTGTGATCACCATCGAACAGGATCTGGTGGAGGCATCGCGAGATGGAGATGCGGCCGCCTTCGCCGAGCTGATCGCGCCGTACCGGCGTGAGTTGCACGCCCACTGCTACCGGATGACAGCCTCACTGGACGACGCCGACGATCTGATGCAGGAGGCCCTGCTGCGCGCGTGGCGCGGCTTGACCTGCTTCGAGGGTCGCAGCTCGTTCCGGACGTGGCTATACCGGATCGCGACGAACGTCTGCCTAACCGCGATCGCCAAGCAGGCCAGCCGAATGCTGCCCGCCGGTCTGCCGGGCGCCGCGAGTGAGACTCACGACAGTTCGCCGCCGGAGATGGCATGGATCAGTCCGTACCCGGACGCT
Organism: Haloechinothrix sp. LS1_15; assembly: GCF_033042135.1. Lineage (NCBI taxonomy): Bacteria > Bacillati > Actinomycetota > Actinomycetes > Pseudonocardiales > Pseudonocardiaceae > Haloechinothrix > Haloechinothrix sp. LS1_15. Next base: position 395,139 of record NZ_WBXM01000002.1, read on the forward strand.
GTCGACGGTGCCGGGGGCGAACTCGCCAGCCCCGAGGCCCGATACGAGTGGCGTGAGAGCGTGGAGTTGGCGTTCATCGCCGCAGTCCAGCACCTGTCGGCGAACCAGCGCGCCGCCCTCCTGTTACGCGATGTCCTTGGCTTCACGGCCCGCGAGGTAGCCGACGCGCTCCAGACCACCACGACGGCGGTCAATAGCGCACTGCAGCATGCGCGGAGGACCGTCCAGAGTCGCGTCCACGATCCCAGCCAGCAGGTCACACTCCGGGCTCTCGGCGATGATCGGCTTCGGTCTGTCGTCGCGGAGTACATGGCCGCGTTCGAACGCGGCGACGTGAACGCAATCGCCGCAATGCTGGCCGCCGATGCGACCTGGTCGATGCCGCCGTCTAGCCAGTGCTACCACGGCGTACAGGCGATCGTGGACTTCCTCACCCGCGGCCCGATTCGTGAGCGCTGGAGGCACAGAGCAACAAGTGCGAATGGGCAACTTGCGGTCGGTTGCTATCTCCAGGAAGCAGACAGCGGGATATACCGAGCGACGGTGATCGACGTACTCACGTTGCGCGGAGCCAAGATCCTCGCAGTTACATCCTTTGCCGATGGTCAGCTGTTCAGTCGATTCGGTCTGCCTGAATCACTTCAATAGCTGGCGCTGCCTGATCAAGCTGCGAGGGCAAGGCGATAGCTTCCGGGCTGACCTTCGGTCGGCGCGGTGGCGAGGGGAGCCCCTCGCCACCGCAAGTGGACTTCCACTGTCGCTGGCCTCGTCGGCGGCATACATGTCGTGGTTCGAGTTCACATACAAGCAGATGGACATGACGTGGCCCGATCCGACGGCCATGGCTCGTCGGCCTGTGCCGAGGTGCTCATTCACGTCGTTTCGGTGATGCTGCTGGCGATCCCGAAGGCGTGCCCTGCGGTCGTGGAATCGCAGGGTGCCTCGAGTCGTGCGGCGGCCAGGTCCGGCAGGCGGAAGACGGTGCTGGCGGCGGGGAAATCGGTGGGCCGCCGGGTGGGGACTCGTCGACGGATCACCGCCAGTCACCTCGTGCAGCGTGGACATCCCAGTGGCTGCATGCGGGACGCCCGGCACCGCAGGGACGTCGTCGTACCCCGCTGGCCAGCCACCGGTCGGCAGAGCAGTCCCCGAAGTACCGACGCCATCGCACAACGCCCTGCCCCCTCTCACGGAAACCATGTCCCGCGCCTACGACCTGGTGGCTGCGCTAGTGGCACGAGATCCTGCTCGAGGACGTCCTCTACTGGCAGTACGGCAACCAGACTGTGTGGCCGGGGTCGACCTCGGGACGCTCACTGCGTGGCGCGGGCTCGGATGGCTGAGAGCTCGGCCATATGTTCTTCGCCCCAGCGCCCCAGGTCAGCGAGTGCTTGGTCGAGCGCCTTGCCTGATCCGGTGAGCGAATAGGTGACTTTCGGTGGCACTTCGCGGAACACTTCGCGATGCACGATGCCGTTGCGTTCCAGCTCGCGTAGCAGTTGGGTCAGCACGTGCTCGGTGACCCCGTCGAGTTCGCGCCGGAGCTCGCCAAAGCGGCGCGGCTCCTCGCTGAGTTCCCAAAGGATGAGCGGCTTCCATTTCCCCCGACGACGTCGATCGCCGCGTCGAGTCCACACAGGAAGTTCGGACCAGGCATGCTGCAACCACCTCACTATCCAAAAAGTCAGTACTTGAGAACATAGTGTGTACTTGTACCTGAAGGGGGTTGGTACGACGCTGAAGGCATGATTCGATACGACAACCCTCCCTCAATCACGGTGATCGGACTCGGCCCGACGGGTGCCGCCTTGGCTCGCGCGCTGCTGGCCAACGGCGCGCGGGTCACTTTCTGGAACCGCAGTGCTGAGGCCGCGGCTCGGCTGCGGGCAGCAGGAGCCACCGTCGCGCCGACCCCCGCGACGCGATAGCAGCGTCCGAGTTGGTGCTGGTGTTCCTCCGGGGTCACGACATCGTCACAGACGTGCTCCACGGCATCTCCACCGACACATGGGCGGTGAACTTCACCTCGGCGACACCGACGCAGGCCCGCGAAACGGCGCGGTGGGCCGCGAACGCCGGTCTCGAGAACTACCTGACAGCGGCGATCATGGTGTCTGTCCCGATCACCGGTAAAGACGAGGCCTTGATCCTCTACTCCGGCGACAAAGCCGTCTTCCGGCGGCACCACGAGACGCTGCGTGTGCTTGCCGGGAACGCCGACTTCCTCGGTGTCGACCACGGATTGGCCCCGTTGTTCGATGTCAGGATGCTCGAGGTGTTCTTCGCCGGCATGACCAGCTCCGTGCACGCTGCCGCGATGATGCGCCGCTCCGGCGACGCGTCGGCTCGCACGTTCGTGCCCTATGCACTGGGGATACTGTCTATTTTGCCGGACACGCTCGAGGCGATTGCCGCCGATATCGACACCGCCACCGACTCCGGAGACCAAGATCGTGTCGAGATGGAACTGGCCGCTCTCGAGCATATTGTCGATACGGGGCGAGCTGCCGGGCTGGCCACCACTCTCGCCGAGTCCATGCGCGACCTCGCGGATCGAACGGTCAGCGCAGGCGACGGCCATCTTGGCTGGTCGAAGGTCTTCGACCATATGCCGCGGCGGCTGCGTCTGTCGTGGCATGCCGCGAGGTGGCAATAGGTCTGAGGGTGCTAGGCCCTACGCTGGGTTGATGACTAACGTGAAGCAGGTTCAGGTGACTTTCGATTGCGCGAATCCCCGAGCAGTTGCGCAGTTCTGGAAAACCGCGCTCGGCTATGTCGACCCTCCGACCCCGCCGGGATTCGACTCGTGGGATGCGTTCGATGCCTCACTTCCCATTGAACGCCAAGGCTCGGCGTGGGCGTGCCAGGATCCGGATGGGGTCGGTCCACGATTGTTTTTTCAACGAGTGCCGGAGCCCAAGACAGTGAAGAACCGGCTCCACCTCGACATCCGAGTCGGGATGGGACTGACCGGCGATGAACGTGTCCGCGCGCTCGAGACTGAAGCGGCTCGACTGGAAACGCTTGGCGCTCGGCGTCTGCACCTGCTACCTGCCGATGAGGAGAACGAAGCCTGCCTCGTGATGCGGGACGTCGAGGACAACGAGTTCTGCCTAGACTAGGTCCTGTCTGCTGAGGCCCGCCGGAGCTGACTGGGCTGTGGTGGCGTCATGTCGACACCTTCGGCTTCGGCGAGGGTGGGCGCGTGTTCCACGGCGAGACCCGGGTTCCTCGACGGGGGCGAGGGTGTCGCGCTGTGGCAGATCCAGGCCGCGCTCGGGCATCGGGCGTAGGGGTGGGTAGACATCGGGCACCGACACCTGGAGCTGGCTGGCCGTAGCCGGGTAGTGCCGGATACGACGAGAACCGGCCCTGGCAGCGTTTTCACTGACCAGGGCCGGTTCCAAGAGGTCTGTGGATGCGCCCTCGGCAGGACTCGAACCTGCGACACCTGCCTCCGGAGGGCAGTGCTCTATCCGCTGAGCTACGAGGGCGAATCAAGTCGCCGACCGCGTCGACGTCCTGGCGGTACTTTATCGTACGGCGCGAGCGCGCCGCACAGCGGTCTCCCCCGTGGTGATCGGTGGGCCGTTGCCGGTGGGCAGCGCCCGGTGGTCGGTTGTGTTGCCCACACTCTCCTTTCTCTCTGTTGCAAGTATGCGCATGTCACTATATATTGCTGCTGTGGCGAGAACAGGAGGGGCATGATGGGGCACGTCCACGGCAGCGCCGATGTACCGGCCAGCGCATCCGGTCGCTACGTGAAGCGACTGGCCGCTGCTTTCGCGATCGCTGCGACCTTCATGGTGGTCGAGGCCACGCTCGCGGTGATCACCGGCTCGCTGGCGCTGCTGTCGGACGCGGCGCACATGCTGACCGACGTGTTCGGCATCGGCATGGCACTGACCGCCATCCTGATCGCGCAGCGTGCCCGGCCGAACTCCACCCGGACGTTCGGCATGTACCGGGGCGAGGTGTTCGCTGCCCTGTTCAACGCCCTGCTGCTGTTCGGGGTCGCGGGATACGTGCTGTACGAGGCCGTCCGCCGTTTCGCCGACCCGCCCGAGGTCGCGGGGCTTCCGGTCATGCTGGCCGCGACCGTGGGGATCGGGGCCAACCTGGTCTCGTTCCTGCTGTTGCGTTCCGGCGCCAAGGAGAGCCTCAACCTGCGCGGCGCCTACCTCGAGGTGCTTGCCGACCTGCTCGCGTCGGTCGGTGTGTTGATCAGCGGTGCCATCACGCTACTGACGGGGTGGCGGTACGCCGACCCGCTCATGGGCGTGGCCATCGCGGTGTTCGTGCTCCCGAGGGCGCTCAGCCTGGCCCGTCGCTCGCTACGCATCCTGTTCCAGCACGCACCGGAACGGATCGACGTCGACGAGCTCGCGACCAGGCTCACCGGGCTTGACGACGTGATCGGTGTGCACGATCTGCACGTATGGACGCTGACCTCGGGCATGGACGTCGCCTCGGTCCACCTCACCGTCGCCGACGACGCCGAGCAGCCCGACGTGCTGGAGCGGGCGCGGCAGATGCTGTGGCGCGAGTACGACATCAGGCACAGCACGGTGCAGGTGGAGCCTCCCGAGACCGCCGAGAACTGCGATCCGTTGGCGTGACCGCGGTCCGGCGGGTGGTCAGCCGCCGGACTCGAACGGCAGGGGCTCGGCGTCGCGTTCCGCGAGCATGTTCTCCATGATCTCCAGCTCGGCGCCTTGTGAGTCGAGCATGCTCTGGGCGAGCTGGCGCACCGCGGGTACGCGGGCGTGCTCCACGGCGTACTCCGCCATGTCGACGCCGCCGAGGTGGTGCCGGTGCATGAGCTGCAGGAAGTACACGTCCAGCTCCTCACCCGACAACGACCGCAGCCGGGCGAGCTCATCCGAGGTGGCCATACCCGGCATCGGCGCCTCGGACTCGGCCTCGTCACCGTCGCCGTCGCCGGAGGTGGCGCCGTGGTCGTGCGAGCCGTCATCCATCCACGTCATGTACTCGCCCGTCGCCTGAAGCGGCTTGTCCCAGAGGGTGAGCCAGCCCTCCATGGTGCCCACCTCACCGAGCTGCGCGCTGGCGATGTCGAAGCCGAGCTGCCGCACGTGCGAGTTGTCGCTGTGGTCCCGAACCCAGTTGCCCATCGTCACGGCCTGCAGGTGGTGCACGGACATGTCCTGCGCGAACCCGACGTCGACCGGCCCGGGTTCCGGCGTGGCGCGCTCGCCGAGCACCTCGGCCCGGCCCAGCAGCAGGCCGATGGTGGCTCCGATAATCAACAAGGCCAGCGCGGCACCGCCGTAGATCACCACGCGCGCCCACGTCGGGGTAGCCGAACCGGTGCTGCCGTCCTCGCCGCCCCGTGTCACCTCGCGCTCCGATCACCGGCAGGCCCCGGTATGCCGCCGGTCTTACTCGTCGTCACCGGCATCCCCCTCGCCGTCGGTGGGCAGTTCCTCCTCGTCGTAGTCGGGGAGCTCACCCATGGCGTCCTCCGGGAGCAGGTCCTCCTGCCCAGCGTCCATGGGAACGGCGTCGTCCCCCGGCGGGCTCGGGTCGAACGGCGGCGGGTTGTCCGGGTCGAACTCCGGCGGGCCGAGCGCATCGCAGCTGCCCCTGGTCTCCGGGTAGGTGTTCTGGTTACGGCGCAGCGCGACGATGAACTGGTCGATCCGCTCGTCCTCGGCGTCTTCCACCTTGAGCTGGTGGCCCCAGGACTGCAGCGAGATCGGCGTATCGAGACCGGGGTAGGGCGACATCATGGTGAAGGGCTCGCCGTCGGCCCGGACCTCGAGATGCTGCAGCTCGTTCCCGTCGACCTCCTCCGGGTTGTAGGCGATCCACACCGCGCCGTGCTCGAGCGAGTGCACCATCGCCTCCGAGCGAACCGGCTCGTCGTACACCACGCCGTTACAGGCGGCCCAGGCGGCGTCGTGCGGGCCTCCGATGGGCGGGCTGTGGTCGTAGTCGACACGTTGCGGCGGCTGAACGTGCAGGCCGGGCTCGTACGACTCGCTGACGATGCCTTCGATGTCCAGCGCCGGGTTGGGGTTGTCCGCGGTCGGCGTGAACTGTTCGGCGGCCTCTTCCTCGCGTTGTTCCTGTGCGCGTTGGGGCGCGGACTCCACGAGGTAGTAACCGAACACCACGGCCGCGAGGGCGACGATCGCGACCACCGCGGCGATCGTCCCCCACGGGATCTGCCGGGTGTTGACAAGGCTGGATCTCGCGGCGGCCACACCCGAGCGCAACCCGCCCTTGTTCCGCTTATCTCTGGCCATGATGCTGCGCTGACCTCGTCTCTTGCGGTCTCGTCCGCGCCGCGCTCTGCTCACTGGCGGCGTCGGTATCGCTCCTGACGGGCCCAAGTGTAGGCAGGAGGTGTGTAGCCTCCGTCAACCAGTCGTTCGGCGGGTTCGTGTCCAGCTGCGTGTCCGGTGCCGTCTCGCGGTGCCGGGACGAGCTCGTACCGTGTCACATCGGGAGCGGCCCCTCGACGCGACGCTATCGCCAGCGACATACACTCGCCAGGTGACTCCCTCCGCACTAGCTGACCTGGTTCGATCGACGGCCGCCGCGGTGCTGTCCGCGCGTGGCCTGGACACCGGTGTACTGCCGGATACGGTGCGCATCGAGCGACCGCGCCAGCCCGAGCACGGCGACTACGCCACGAACGTGGCGATGCAGGTCGCCAAGCAGGTGGGGATGAACCCGCGTGAGCTGGCGGAGTCGCTGGCAGAGGCACTCAGCGACACCGAGGGATTGGCCTCGGCCGAGGCAGCGGGCCCGGGTTTCGTGAACCTCCGGCTCGCCGCCGATGCGCAGGGCACACTGGTCCGCCAGGTGCTGGAGCAGGGTGCGTCGTATGGCACCGGGGACGAGCTCGCGGGTCGCTCGATCAACCTGGAGTTCGTCTCGGCCAACCCGACCGGACCGATCCACCTCGGGGGCACCCGCTGGGCCGCGGTCGGGGACGCGCTCGGTCGCGTCCTCACGGCGCGGGGTGCCGCGGTGACCAGGGAGTATTACTTCAACGACGCGGGCTCCCAGATCGACCGCTTCGTGGCCTCGCTGGTGGCGGCCGCGCAGGGTGGCCCGTCGCCGGAGGACGGCTACGGCGGCGCCTACATCTCGGAGATCGCCGATGCGGTGATGCGGGCGGAGCCCGGTGCGTTGGAGCTGCCGGAGACCGAGCGGGACGAGGTCTTCCGGCGTGTCGGTGTCGAGCTGATGTTCGAGCAGATCAAGCGGACCTTGCACGAGTTCGGCACCGATTTCGACGTCTATTTCCACGAGGACTCGCTGCACAGCTCCGGTGCCGTCGATGCGGTGCTGGAGGCGATGAAGGCGGCGGGGAGCCTCTATCAGGCTGACGGCGCGTGGTGGATGCGTTCCACCGACTTTGGTGACGACAAGGACCGGGTGGTCATCAAGAGTGACGGCGCTCCTGCCTACATCGCGGGTGACATCGCCTACCTCAAGGACAAACGCGACCGCGGCTTCGACCTGTGCATCTACATGCTGGGCGCCGATCATCACGGCTATATCGGCAGGCTCAAGGCGGCCGCGGCGGCGCTCGGTGACGACCCGGACGTCGTTGAGGTCCTGATAGGACAGATGGTCAGTCTGGTCAGCGACGGCAAGCCGGTGCGTATGAGCAAGCGGGCCGGGACCGTGGTCACACTCGAGGACCTGGTGGACACCGTTGGCGTCGACGCGGCCAGGTACGAACTCACCCGGTACACGGTGGACTCGCCCGTGGATATCGATCTCGACCTGCTGCGGAAGAACACTGCCGAGAATCCGGTGTATTACGTGCAGTACGCTCACGCACGACTTGCCTCGTTGCAACGCAACGCGGCCGAGATGGGTCTGCCCCCCGTGGCCGGAACCGATGGTTCGAATCTGGACCTCGGGCTGCTGACCCACCCCAAGGAAGGCGAGCTGATCCGCACGATCGGCGAGTTCGGCAAGGTCGTGGCGCAGGCCGCGGAGTTCCGCGAGCCGCACCGGATCGCCCGTTACCTGGAAGAGTTGGCCGGCGCTTACCACAAGTTCTACGACGCGGCCAGGGTTCTGCCTCAGGGTGACGAGGAAGCGACACCGACGACGTTCGCCAGGCTCGGCCTCTGCGAGGCGGCTCGCCAGACGTTGGCCAACGGCCTCGGACTGCTTGGCGTATCGGCTCCGGAACGGATGTAGGAACATGTGTGCTCACCCCGCTGGACCTCGGCACGCCGAGGTACACCCGCACGTGGACACCTCCGGGTATCCACCGACCACATCGGATGAACTCGATCGGCTATATCCCAAGGTATGGCCGCGTAACGCGTACCGGGCCCCGGATGGGGTGGTGCGTATCGCAGGCGTGGACGTGCGCGCGCTCGCCGAGACGTACGGGACCCCGCTGTTCGTCGTCGACGAGGCCGACTTCAAGTCGCGGTGCGCCGAGTACGCCGAGGCCTTCGAGGATCCCAGCCTGGTGCACTACGCCTCCAAGGCCTTCCTGTGCAAGGAGGTCGCTCGCTGGGTGGCCGCGCAAGGGCTCAGCCTCGACATCTGCAGCGGCGGAGAGCTGGCCGTGGCGCTAGCCGCGGAGTTCCCCGTGGAGCGCATCACCTTTCACGGCAACAACAAGTCCATCGACGAGCTCAGCGAGGCGGTGGCGGCCGGGGTCGGCACCGTGGTTGTGGACTCGTACCCGGAGATCGCCCGGCTGGCCAAGATCGCGGCGGACCACGGGGTGGTCCAGCAGGTGCTGGTCAGGGTCACCGTCGGAGTCGAGGCCCATACGCACGAGTTCATCGCCACCGCTCACGAGGACCAGAAGTTCGGGTTCTCGCTGGCAGCCGGTGACGCGGCCGAGGCGGTGCGTATGGTGCTCACGGCCGAGTCGCTGCAACTGATCGGCCTGCACAGTCATATCGGGTCGCAGATCTTCGATCCGGACGGTTTCGAGGTCGCGGCGAGGAGGGTGATCGGCCTGATCGCGCAGCTGCGGGAGGAGCACGGCCCGGCCATCACCGAGCAGCTCTCGCTGATCGACCTCGGTGGGGGTTTCGGGATCGCCTACACCGAGAAGGACAACCCGCCGCCGCCTGCCCAGATGGTCACGCAGATCCGGGAGATGGTCCGTAAGGAGTGCGACTTCGCCGAGCTGCCCATGCCGAGGATCGCCGGGGAGCCGGGGCGCGCCATCGCGGGACCGGGAACCATCACTCTCTACGAGGTAGGAACCATCAAGGACGTTCCCCTCGGCGACGGTGCGATGCGGCGTTATGTCAGCGTCGACGGCGGCATGAGCGACAATATCCGTACGGCGCTGTACGACGCCGCGTACGACTGCAGGCTGGTGTCCCGCTCGAGCGACGACGGCTCGCCGTCGGTCGAGGCGACGCAGAGCAGGGTGGTCGGCAGGCACTGCGAGTCCGGTGACATCGTCGTCCGCGACTGCTGGCTACCGCAGAACCTCGCCGCGGGTGACCTGCTGGCCGTAGCGGCGACCGGCGCCTACTGCTACTCGATGGCCAGCGGGTACAACCGGCAGCCGCGCCCCGCAGTGGTCGGCGTGCGCAACGGTAGCGCGCGGGTGCTGCTGCGCAGGGAGACGATCGACGATCTGATGCGTTTGGAGGTGTCGTGATGGCCCCCTCCGCCGACCACGCTGCCGACCTCGGCGACCGGAGGTCGGCAGGGCGAGCGGACCCCGCACCGATCCGGGTGGCGCTGCTCGGCTGCGGGACCGTGGGAAGCGAGGTCGCCAGGCTGCTCACCGAGGAGGCCGACGAGTTCGCCGCGCGTGCGGGCGCCCCTGTCGAGCTGGCCGGGATAGCTGTTCGCAGGCCGGACAAGCATCCCGAGTTGCCGCAAGAGCTGCTGACCTCCGATGTCGAGGCGCTGGTCTCCTCCGACGTGGATATCGTGGTCGAGCTGGTCGGGGGTATCGAACCCGCGCGGACCTGGTTACTCACCGCGTTGCGAGCTGGCAAGTCGGTGGTTACCGCGAACAAGGCGCTGCTCGCCGAGCACTCGCCGGAGCTGTCGGAGGCCGCCGACGTTTCCGGGGCCGACCTGTACTACGAGGCCGCGGTGGCCGGGGCGATCCCACTGGTGCGGCCGCTGCGGGAGTCCTTGGCAGGCGATCGGATCACGCGTGTGATGGGCATTGTCAACGGCACCACGAACTACATCCTCTCCGCAATGGACAGCACGGGCGCCAGCTACTCCGAGACCTTGGAGGAGGCGAGCAACCTCGGGTACGCCGAGGCCGACCCGACCGCGGATGTGGACGGCTACGATGCGGCGTCGAAAGCTGCGATCCTCGCGTCGCTGGCCTTTCACACCAGGGTCTCGGCCTCCGATGTGTACCGCGAAGGCATCGGTTCCGTCGGCGCTGCCGATGTGGCGGCGGCCAAGATGATCGGTAGGACGGTCAAGCTGCTGGCCATCTGCGAGCGGGTGACCGACCCGGACGGCAGCGAATCGGTATCGGTACGGGTGCACCCGGTGATGATCCCCCACAGCCACCAGCTGGCGGGTGTGGGCGGCGCGTTCAACGCCGTCTACGTCGAGGCGGACGGCGCAGGCGAGCTCATGTTCTTCGGTCAGGGGGCCGGTGGCGCCCCGACGGCCAGCGCGGTACTCGGCGATCTCGTCGATGTGGCGCGTAACCGGCTGGGGGGCGGGCGCGGTCCACGCGAATCCGCCCATGCGGGGCTACCGGTACGCCCGATGGGAGATACCCCGACTCGGTATCACATCAGCCTGCAAGTAGCCGACCGTCCCGGGGTGCTCGCGCAGATCGCGCAGGTGTTCGCCAAGCACGATGTCAGCCTGGCCTCGGTGCGGCAGCGGGACAAGCATTCCACCGCCAGCCTGGTGGTGGTCACGCATGCCGCGCCGGATTCGGCGCTGCGCGCCACGGTGGACGATATCGGTGAGCTGGACGTGGTGCATGAGGTCGTCAGTGTGATGCGGGTGGAAGGCGAGGACTCGTGAACGCGGTGCAGGCTTCGCGATCGAAGATGCCGGGCATCATTCATGCCTACAGTGACAGGATCCCGATCCCGGACGACGCTACGGTGGTCACGCTGGGGGAGGGCAACACCCCGCTGATCGACGCCCCCCGGCTGTCCGAATTGACCGGATGCGACGTCTACGTCAAGATCGAGGGGGCCAACCCAACGGGATCCTTCAAGGATCGTGGCATGACCGTGGCGATCACCCACGCGCTGGCCAGCGGCATCAAGGCGGTGCTGTGCGCTTCCACAGGCAACACCTCGGCCTCGGCTGCGGCCTACGCCGCGAGGGCCGGGCTGACCTGCGCGGTGCTGGTGCCGCAGGGCAAGATCGCGATGGGGAAGCTTGCGCAGGCCACGCTGCACGGCGCGCGACTGCTGCAGATCGACGGGAACTTCGACGACTGCCTCGAGCTGGCCCGCAAGACGGCGCTCGATCACCCGGTCACCCTGGTGAACTCGGTCAATCCCGTGCGGCTGGTCGGACAGAAGACCGCGGCCTGGGAGATCTGCGACACCCTGGGCCGCGCGCCGGACGTGCACTGCCTGCCGGTCGGTAACGCGGGCAACATCACCGCCTACTGGGCGGGATACAACGAATACGCGGGCGATCATGTGATCGACGCCACGCCACGCATGTTCGGCTTCCAGGCCGCCGGCGCGGCGCCGCTCGTGCATGGGGAGCCGGTCGCCGATCCCGATACCATCGCGACCGCGATCCGAGTGGGCAGCCCCGCCTCGTGGGATCCGGCGGTCGAGGCGAAGAACTCCTCCGGCGGGCTGTTCGACGCGGTGACCGACGACCAGATCCTCGCGGCCTACCGGCTACTCGCCGCTTCCGAGGGGATCTTCGTGGAGCCCGCTTCCGCTGCCGGAGTCGCTGGCCTGCTGCAGAGCGCATCCGACGGGCGCATCGCACCGGGTTCGCTCGTGGTGTGCACGGTGACCGGCCACGGCCTCAAGGATCCGGCGACGGCGCTGGAGGGCAACGTGGAGGTCGAGCCGTTACCCGTGGATCCCCAGGCAGTGGTCACGGCGCTACAGCTCGACGGCGAGTAGGGCGAGTAGGGAGCAGGCGTGATCGGATTCCGTGTCACTGTGCCCGCGTCGACGGCCAACCTCGGCCCCGGCTTCGACACCTTCGGGCTCGCCCTCGGGCGGTACGAGATCGTCGAACTGCGGGCGCTCGACGACGGGCTGCTGGTCGAGCCGGTCGACGCGGGCGCAGGCGACGTCTCCGACGTACCGACCGGTGAGGAACACCTGGTGGTGCGCGCGCTGCGACGAGCCTGCCGGCATCTCGACGTGCGACCGCCGGGCCTGTACCTGCGCTGCCATCACGCGATCCCCCACGCCCGCGGGCTCGGCTCGTCGGCGGCGGCCGCGGTCGCCGGGATCGCGGCTGGATACGCGTTGGCGGACAAGGACCTCGACGGCGCCGCGCTCGAGCTGGCCGCCGAACTGGAGGGCCATGCCGACAACGCCGCCGCGAGCCTGCTCGGCGGGCTCGTGCTGGCCTGGCAGGACGGCGGCGAGAGCTGCGGCGGCACGCGCTGGCAAGCAGAACGGCTCGAACCGCACCCGACCGTTCGCCCGGTCGTGGCGGTGGCCGATGCCCGATCGTCGACAGCGCAGGCACGGGGCCTGCTGCCGGAACGCGTGCCGCACGCCGACGCCGCGTTCACGGCGGGCCGCGCCGCGCTGGGCCTGCACGCGCTCACCACCGACCCGCGGCTGCTGCTCGCGGGCACCGAGGACCGGTTGCACCAGCAGTACCGGGAAGCCGCCTACCCGGAGACGATCCGGCTGGTCCGCGACCTGCGCGCACGTGGGGTGGCAGCCACGGTCTCCGGCGGCGGGCCGAGCGTGCTGGCGTTGACCACCGATGGTGAGCTACCCGAAGGGGCCGACCTCTCCGGGTTCACCACCGCCGAGCTGCCGATCGATCGTACCGGGGTTCGGATCGCCAGGCTATGACGGTCCGCCAGTCGTGGGCTGCCCGCGTGCGGCCTACGGGCAGCCCACGGGCAGCGCCAGCCGGCTCAGTGGTCGTGGCTGACACGCCGGAACGGGGGTGGTTGTTGCGTGGTGCGGGGCGGGAGTTTACGCTCGGAGGTGTTCGTTCACCGTGCGGATTCCGCACCTGGTGCGCCATCCGGGTTTCTTCCCGGGACGCATCTGTCACCTCATGCACCCTCCCGGCCCGGCGGTCTGGGAGGGCTGTAAAGGTGGGTTCCCGGTTGTCACGGTGGCCGATGCCGCGTACCTCTGGGTACCTGTCGGAGGTACGCGTATCCCGTGCTTGCGGCTCTGCCGTGGTTGTGTATCCATCATCCCGCCAGACCCGCTTGCACAAGGGCGGATATGAGCCCTGCTGACAGCGTGCGGCTCGCGGTGGAAGGGAGCCCGCGGAGCAGCAGGCTCGCGTGCGGGGAGGCGTTGCCTCGGCACTTCGGGAGGCAGGGTTTTTGACAGCACTAGGGCAGCGGCCTGTTGTGCGTACAGCCACAGAGTGTCAACGTGCCTCCGACCGCACGTTTCTCATAGGACACGGCGCCGGGCTCGTGGCTTGGACACGGGCGGCGACTTCGCTGGTTCCCGCAGGTGCGGGGACCGGTTAGGAAGGACTTGCGTGAGCAACACGGATCTATTGAGCGGCAGCGTGGAAGCGGCACAGAGCCAGCCAGCATCTTCGGGGAGCGATAACGTGGCGGTAGAGACTGCGCAGGACAACAACGGTAGTACCGGGACGCCGAAGCGCCGCACCGGCGGGTTGTCCGGGATGGTGATTGCCGAGCTGCGTGAACTTGCCGTCGAGCTGGGCATCACCGACACCAAGGGGATGCGCAAGGGCGATCTCATCGCGGCGATCCGTGAGCGCCAGGGGAAGCCGAAGAGGCGCCCTGGTGACCGCGACGACAGCAACGCCCTGCCTCTCGACGGAATGACCGGTGCCGGGCAGGACGAGTCGAAGCAGGCCACGGCATCCGGTGGTGCCGCGACGCAGGCCGAGCCGACAGAGCCCGCCGCGGAGGCACCGAGCAAGGCGGATGCCGGTGCCGGGCAGCAGGACAGTGGCTCGCAGGACAGTGGCTCGCAGGACGAGGCGCCGAAGCGGGAAGGTTCCTCGCGCCGCAGGCGCGGTGCCTCTCGTGGTGGTGCAGGCAACGGCGGCAACCACGCCCAGCGGGGCGAGCAGGAAAGCCGCTCCGGTGGGCGCTCAGGGCAGCAAGGCCAGCACACGCAGGACGAGGGCGACCAGTCGCAGCGCGAGGCCGGTGAGCAGCGCAAGTCGCAGGGCGGCCAGGGTAACCAGGGCGGTAGTCAGGGGAGCAACGGTCGCTCCGGCTCGGACGACGACGAGCGGGGCGGCGGCAGGCGGAGCAGGCGCTCGCGGGACCGCAGGCGCCGCGGCAGCCGCGGTGACAGCGGCGGCAACGATCCCGACGTCCGCGAGGACGATGTGCTGCTGCCCATCGCGGGCATCCTCGATGTGCTGGACAACTACGCGTTCGTGCGGACCTCGGGGTACCTGCCTGGCCAGCACGATGTGTACGTCTCGTTGTCGCTGGTGCGCAAGTACGGCCTGCGGAAGGGTGACGCGATCACGGGTGTCGTGCGGCAGCCGCGCGAGGGCGAGCAGCAGCGCCAGAAGTTCAACCCGCTGGTGCGCGTCGACACGATCAACGGGCTCGAGCCGGACAACCTCAAGCGCCCGGAGTTCACCAAGCTGACTCCGCTGTACCCGAACGAGCGGCTGCGGCTGGAGACCGAACCGACCAAGCTCACCACCCGGGTGATCGACCTGGTCATGCCGGTCGGTAAGGGCCAGCGAGCGCTGATCGTGTCACCACCGAAGGCGGGCAAGACCACGATCCTGCAGGACATCGCCAACGCCATCACCACCAACAACCCGGAGTGCTGGCTGATGGTGGTGCTGGTCGACGAGCGGCCCGAAGAGGTCACCGACATGCAGCGCTCGGTCAAGGGCGAGGTCATCGCCTCCACCTTCGACCGGCCGCCGTCGGACCACACCACCGCGGCCGAACTGTCCATCGAACGCGCCAAGCGGCTGGTCGAAATGGGGCACGACGTCGTGGTGCTGCTCGATTCCATCACCAGGCTCGGCCGTGCCTACAACCTGGCGGCTCCCGCTTCGGGTCGGATCCTGTCCGGTGGTGTGGACTCGACGGCGCTGTACCCGCCCAAGCGTTTCCTCGGTGCCGCGCGCAACATCGAGGAAGGTGGCTCGCTGACGATCTTCGCTACGGCCATGGTGGAGACGGGCTCGACCATGGACACCGTGATCTTCGAGGAGTTCAAGGGCACCGGTAACGCCGAGCTCAAGCTGGACCGCAAGATCGCCGAGCGTCGGGTGTTCCCCGCCGTGGACGTCAACCCCTCCGGGACCCGCAAGGAGGAGCTGCTGCTGTCGCCCGACGAGCTGGCGGTCACGCACAAGCTCCACCGGGTGCTGCACGCGCTGGACTCGCAGCAGTCCATCGACCTGCTGCTCGACCGGTTGAAGAAGTCCAAGACCAACATCGAGTTCCTGATGCAGGTCTCGAAGACGGCGCCGGGGCAGGACGACGACCAGGCGGCTCAGCAGGTCTAGCGCAGCGAAGCGGTACGGGTCTGCGATAATGGGTGTCCGTTGAGGTGCCGGTTCACCTCGCCAGGCGGCGGGGACCCGGTGCTCGTCACGAAAGGGTAGGCATGAAGAGCGGTATCCATCCCCAGTACGTCACCACGCAGGTCACGTGTGGTTGCGGTAATACCTTCACCACGCGCAGCACCAAGGAATCGGGCGCCATCCACGTCGAGGTGTGCTCCAGCTGCCACCCGTTCTACACGGGCAAGCAGAAGATCCTGGACACCGGCGGCCGTGTCGCACGGTTCGAGCAGCGCTACGGCAAGCGCACCGCCAAGAAGCAGTAGCTGGGTTCCAGACACACCTCCGGCCCGCCCCCGCCTTGTGCGGGGGCGGGCGTGGTGTGTAGGCCGGTTCGACGCACCCGCTTTCGGGCAGGGCAGGATGAGGACATGGTGGATCGGGATTCGCTGCAGGGGCTGCTCGCGGAGCATGCCGAGTTGGAAAGCCAGCTCGGTGATCCCGAGGTGCACGCCGACGCCGATCGCGCCCGCAAGCTCGGCAGGCGGTACGCGGAGCTCACGCCGATCGTGAAGACGATCCATCAGCTGGACGCCGCCCGCGGTGATCTGGAGGCGGCGCGGGAGCTGGCACGGGAGGACCCGTCGTTCGCAGGCGAGATCGACCGGCTGTCCGAACGGATCCCGGAGCTGGAGTCCCGGCTGGCCGAGCAGCTGCTGCCGAGGGACCCGTACGACTCGTCGGACGTGGTCATGGAGATCAAGTCCGGCGCGGGCGGCGAGGAGTCGGCGCTGTTCGCCGCCGACCTGCTGCAGATGTACTTGCGCTATGTCGAGCAGATGGGGTGGAAGGCCGTGGTGCTGGACGCCACGGAGTCGGATCTGGGCGGGTACAAGGACGTCACGGTGTCGATCAAGGCCAACGGTGACGGCCCCGACGGGGTATGGGCCCGATTGAAGTACGAGGGCGGTGTGCATCGCGTGCAGCGCGTGCCGACCACCGAGTCGCAGGGTCGTATCCACACTTCGGCGGCAGGCGTGCTGATCTACCCCGAGCCCGAGGAGATCGAGGTCGAGGTGGATCCGAACGACGTGCGCATCGACGTGTTCCGCGCATCGGGGCCCGGTGGCCAGAGCGTCAACACCACCGATTCCGCGGTGCGCATCACCCACCTGCCAACGGGGGTGGTGGTGTCCTGCCAGAACGAGAAGTCCCAGATCCAGAACAAGGCGCGCGCCATGCAGGTGCTGCAGGCTCGGTTGCAGGCCATGGCTGAGGAAGAAGCGGCGGCCAAGGCCTCCGACACGCGGCGCTCGCAGGTACGCACCGTGGATCGCTCGGAGCGGGTGCGTACCTACAACTTCCCGGAGAACCGGATCTCCGATCACCGGGTGAACTACAAGGCCTACAACCTCGACCAGGTGCTCGCCGGTGACCTCAGCGGTGTGATCAACGCGCTGCGGGAAGCCGACCGCACCGAGAAGCTCGCCGAGCAGGCGTCCCCAACCGCTGACGGGTGATGCGCGTGTCCAGCGCTCGGGCACCCGATGACGTGTGCACCGGAAACCGGTGTGCTCGACACGACATACCCGATCACCCATGGTGAGGTGTCGAACAGCCGGATGCGCCGGCACTGGGATTAAGGTGAGGCCGTGCGTAGACAACCGTTGCGACTGGCCGTACTCGAGGCAACCAGGATTCTCGAGGACGCGGGTGTCGAGTCGCCGCGCACCGACGCCGAGTTGCTCGCGGCGCACGTGCTCGGGGTGGAGCGGACCGAGCTGCCGCTGGTTCCGCTGGTGGATCCGCAGGTGGTCGACGCGCTCGGCCAGCTGGTCACGCAGCGGGCCAAGCGCATCCCGCTGCAACACATCACCGGCTGGGCGGCCATTGGCGCGATTACCGTGGACGTCGGTCCTGGCGTGTTCGTCCCTCGCCCGGAAACCGATCTGCTGCTGTCCTGGGGGCTCGACCTGCTGTCGGCGCGGGAGTTCCCCGTGGTCGTTGACCTGTGTACCGGTTCGGGAGCGCTGGCGCTGGCTGTGGCCCACGCCCGCCCCGACGCGCAGGTTTACGCCGTGGACAACGACACCACGGCGCTCGCGTGGGCGCGCCGCAATGCCGACGCCCGGGCCTCCGCAGGGGACAACCCGATCCGCCTGTACTCCGGAGACATCACCGACGGTCGCCTGTTCGTCGAGCTGGACGGCCTCGTCGACCTCGTGCTGTGCAACCCCCCGTACGTGTCCCGGAACAAGACGCTGCCGCCCGAGGTCGCCGACCACGATCCTGGTCACGCCGTCTTTGCCGACGACGGCGGGCTCGCGTTGATCAAGAGCGCGGTGTCGCTGGCCGCCCGGCTGCTCAAACCGGGCGGCGGGGTCGCCATCGAGCACGACGACGATCACGCGCAACCGGTCACCACACTGCTGTCACAGCGCAAGGTGCTCTCCGAGATCGCCGACCACACGGACCTCGCGGGCCGTCCCCGCTTCGTCACCGCCCGCAGGACCGGCTGAGCTCGGCGCGGCGCAGGGTGCGAGCCGAAGGACTCCTTCGATACCGGATGTGTACCCAAGGGGCCCTTCGGCTCGCCCCTCCTTCCGCCCGCCCGGATCGGGGTGCCGCGTTGTGTGGGTGGGGGCGGGAATCGGGCGGGTGGACCAGAGCTAGGCTCAGGGTTGTGAGTACCGTCTACGATTGCGCGGATCAGCAGGCACGGGCAGCGGGTCTGACCGCGGCGGCAGCGGCGGTGCGTTCGGGTCAGCTCGTGGTCATCCCGACAGACACCGTGTACGGCATCGGCTGCGACGCGTTTTCCACCGGGGGAGTGCGGGCGCTGCTGCGTGCCAAACAACGCGGTCCGGACATGCCGGTCGGAGTGCTGGTGGGCTCATGGTCCACCATCGACGGCCTGGTGCTCGGCGTGCCAGATCAGGCCCGCGCGCTGGTCGAGGCCTTCTGGCCCGGCGACGTGTCGATCGTGCTGCACCACGCCCCGAGCCTGGCTTGGGATCTCGGCAGCACGAAGGGCACCGTGATGCTGCGAATGCCGCTGCACCCGGTGGCACTGGAGCTGTTGCGCGAAGTGGGGCCGATGGCGGTATCCAGCGCCAACACCTCGGGTCAGCCCCCAGCCGCGACCGCGGAGGAGGCGCGTTCGCAGCTCGGCGACTCGGTGGGCGTCTACCTGGACGGCGGGCCGTCAGGGGAAGCCGTGCCGTCCACCATTGTGGATCTCACCGGTGACGAACCGGTCGTGCTCCGCGAGGGAGCAGTCACGGTGGACGCCATCTCCGAGGTCCTCGGTACGGACGTGACGGCGAACTGAGCGGACCCTGTGCCCGAAACACTGAGCTTCGGCCTCCCGGTCCGGGAGTACATCCTCGTCGCCCTCACCGCGGCGGCGTTGACGTTCCTGCTGACGGGGCTGGCCAAGCGGTTCGCGATCAAGGTCAACGCCATGGCCGTCCCCCGGGCCAGGGACGTGCATGCCGCGCCGATGCCCTACATGGGGGGCTTGGCCATCTACGCCGGGGTTCTCGGCGGTATGGCGCTCGCCCACCAGTTGCCGGTGCTGCGCCGCGCCTTCGAGTTCTCGCTCGATCCGCTGGCGGTCGTCGTCGGTGGCGGACTGATCGTGCTGATCGGTGCGCTGGACGACCGCTTCGACCTTGATGCCTGGACCAAGCTGGCTGGCCAGATCACCTGCGCGGGCGTGCTGGTGCTGTTCGGCTTGCAATGGTCGGTGTTCTGGGTGCCGTGGGGGGGTCAGGAATCCGCCCTCGGCTCGGTGCTCATCCTCGACCAGAACCAGGGCGGCCTGCTGGTCATCCTGCTCGTGGTGACCATGGTCAACGCGATGAACTTCGTCGACGGCCTCGACGGACTGGCCGCGGGTATCGGGCTCATCGCGGCAGCGGCGATCTGCGCGTTCTCGTTGGTGTTGCTGCATTCTTCGGGCGGAGATGTCAGTGCCTACCCGCCCGCGCTGATCGCGGCCACGCTGGCGGGTGCCTGCCTCGGTTTCCTGCCGCACAACTTCCAGCCCGCGAAGATCTTCATGGGGGATTCCGGCTCGATGTTCATCGGGTTGATGCTTGCCGCCGCCAGCACCTCGGCCTCGGGCCGGGTCTCGCTAACGCAGTACGGCGGTGCCGACACGCTCGCGCTCCTGTCACCGTTGATCGTGGTCGCCGCGGTGCTGTTCGTACCGCTGCTCGACCTGCTGATGGCGGTGATTCGCCGCACCCGACGGGGCGAGAGCCCGTTCAGTGCGGACAAGATGCACCTGCACCATCGCCTGTTGCAGATCGGTCACTCACAGCGGCGTGCGGTGCTGTTGATCTACTTGTGGGCGGCGTTGCTCGCGTTCGGGGCGGTGGCACTGACGCTGTTCGACGCGCTCGTCGTGGTCGGGGGGTTGCTGGTTGGCCTGCTGCTTGCGGTGATCGTCTCGTCGATCCCTAGACTGAGAGTCCGGCAGTAGCAGACGCGGGCGGGCACGGCGGTGCCGAGCGAGCACGCGCGTACTGCGAGTCAGCCACGCAGGTACACGAAGGGGCATCGGGTGACTGAGCACCAGGACGGCGAGAGCAGCATGACCTCACAGCCGGAGGGAGTGCGGCAGGACGATCCGCACGCGGCCTCGGTGCGCAGGTTGGCGGCGGCGATGCTGCGAACCGGGCTGCTGTTCGGCGCGGCTGCCGGTGCCGTTTCCGTGGTGGTGGCCGCTGTGCTCGCGGGCTGGACGGGGCTGATCGGGGCTGTGATCGGTGTCGCGGTCGCTTTCGCCTCGTCGCTGGTGACCGTGGGGATGATGCATCTCACCGCGGCGTTGCCACCCGAGTCGCTGCTCGGGGTGGTGCTCGGCGGGTACACGCTGAAGATCGTCGCCTTGCTTGTTGTGATGGTCACACTGCGGGACGTGCCTGTGCTGGATCCCATGGCGCTGGGGCTCACCGTGTTGGTCACGGTGATTGCTTGGGCGGTGGCCGAGGTGGTGGCTTTCCGGCGCACCAAGATCCCTACGATCATCCCAGCTGGCGGCGGTAGCAGCTGAATGACCTGGGTGGACTGCGCCGTCGACGGGATATGCCGGGATAGCAGGACGCCTGTACTCCTGGCTTCTGAGCGGCTGGTAGGGTCCGCTGGCGAAGGTGACCGACAGCGAGTGCGCGGGAAGCGCATCGCGTTGGCCGCCTGCTAGGTACCGATTCACGTCCGGTACGTTGACGACCGATTGTGACGATTCCCCCGGTGAAGTGAGCTGCTGCCGGGAGAACCGGAAGGAGTCCAGTTGAGCACGCTGGTGCTTGCTACGGGCGAAACATACTCACCGCCGAGCGCGGGCTATCTCGAGTTTCCCCCGATCTTCGGTGCTGTCACCAAGCCGATGCTGCTCGCCATCATGGCGACTCTGATCATCTCCGTGTTCTTCCTGGCCGCCACGCGGAACATGAAGATCGTCCCGGGCAAGTTCCAGTATCTGGCGGAATCGATCTACAGCTTCGGGCGCAACAACATCGCGCGCGAGCAGATCGGCTCGGCGGAGTTCCGCCCTTTCGTCCCGTTGATTCTCGCTCTGTTCACCTTCTTGCTGGTGAACAACCTCTTCGGGCTGATCCCGGTCACCAAGTTCCCGACGATGGCCCAGATTGGCTTCCCGCTCGCGCTGTCGCTGCTTGTGGTCTACCCCGTTTACCACATCGCGGGTATGCGTAAGCACGGCTTCTTCGGGTACTTCAAGAACCAGCTGTTCCCGCCGGGTGCGCCATGGCCGGTCTACATCCTGCTCGCTCCGATCGAGTTCTTCTCGAAGTTCGTGGTGAACCCGCTCACGCTGGCGGTTCGTGTTTTCGCCGCGATGTTCGCGGGCTACATGTTGATCCTGGTGTTCGCCGGTGCCGGTACGTTCTTGCTGGTGCACGGGGAGGGCCTGCTCTACGCGGTCGCAGGGCTCTCCTACCTCGGGGTCATCGCGATCACGTTCCTCGAGGCACTGATCATGACGATCCAGGCGTTCATCTTCGCGCTGCTTTCGGCCAGCTACATCGGTATGGCGCTGGCTGAGGAGCATTAAAAAGTAGAAGGAAAGTACGAGCTACACCTCCGCTGATAGCGGGTGAGAGCTGGAAAGGGAAACACAGTGAGCGGAATGGAGCTTGCGCAGCAGGCCGTTGACATCAACCCGGGTCTTGCGGTCATCGGGTACGGGCTCGGTGCGATCGGTGCCGGTATCGGTGTCGGAATGATCTTCTCCTCGGTCATCAGCGGCACCGCGCGGCAGCCCGAGGCACAGGGCAAGCTGATGGGTATCGCCTTCACCACCTTCGCGCTTGTCGAAGTGCTCGCCCTGATCGGCTTCGTGCTCTTCTTCCTCGCGGCCTGAGGTCGGCGACCACAGCTGGGAGACAGCACTAGGAGAGGTAGAGACCATGCCGATGTACCTGGCACAGGAGCCGAACCCGATCCTGCCGGATGTGTCCGACATGATCGTTGGTCTCGGGGCCTTCTTGATCCTGCTGTTCGTGCTCTGGAAGTTCGTGGGGCCGCGGTTCGAGAAGCTCTACGAGGAGCGGACGGCGAAGATCGAGGGCGGCATCGAGAAGGCGGAGAAGGCACAGGCCGAGGCCCAGCGAGCGCTCGAGCAGTACAACGCGCAGCTGGCTGAGGCCAGGACCGAGGCCGCCAAGATCCGTGACGACGCCCGGTTGGAGGCCGAGCAGATCCGGGAGGAGATCCGGGCCGAGGCGCAGGCGGAGGCTGCGCGAATCGTCGCACAGGGCGAGTCGCAGCTGCAGGCGCAGAAGTCCCAGATCATCGCGGAGCTGCGGAACGAGCTGGGACGGCACTCGGTGGAGCTCGCCAGCCGCATCGTCGGCGAGTCGCTCGAAGACGAGGCACGGCGTAACCGGACGGTGGATCGGTTCCTCGAGGAGTTGGACTCGGCGGGAGCACGAGGATAGCGAGCCATGACAGACAGCGCAGGGACGACACTGCACGCAGCCAGTAGGGAAGCGCTTGCCACCGCTGAGCAGCGGCTCGGCGAGGTGCTCGGTGATCCCGGTGCGAACCCGGCGGTCGTGGGCGAGGAGCTGTATTCGTTCGCCCACCTGCTGGGCTCGGAGATCCGGCTGCGCAGGGCGGTAGCGGACGCCTCGTCCGATCCCGCGGCACGGCAGGGGTTGGTCCGAGGCCTGCTCGACGGCAAAGTCAGCGAGCCGACCCTGCAGGTGCTCGACACCGTGGTAACCGGTCGGTGGTCCAAGCCTCGCGAGTTGCTGGACGGTCTCACCGCGCTGGCAGCTTCGGCATTGCTGCAGGGTGCCGAGCGGGAAGGCAACCTCGAAACCGTCGAGCAGGAGCTGTTCTCGCTGGCTCGCGTGCTGACCGACCAACCGCGGTTGGAGAGCGTCCTCGCTGACCGCACCGCTCCGACGGAGGCGAAGCGTAGGCTGGTGCGAGAGCTGTTCACCGGCAAGCTGACCTCGGTGACCCAGACGATGTTGGAGCAGGCTGCGGCGCGCCCGCGCGGGCGCGCGGTGGCCAACGCGCTCGACAAGCTGGCCCAGCAGGCAGCGGCCCGGCGGGATCGCTCGGTAGCGCACGTGGTCACTCCCAAGGAGCTCTCCGAACAGCAGCGGGAGGCGTTGGCCGAGCGGCTACGGCGGATCTACGGCAGGCCGATCGCGGTGCACGTCGAGGTTCGGCCGGACCTGATCGGTGGCCTGCTCGTCAAGGTCGGCGACGAGGTCATCGACGGCAGCGCCGCGGGCAGGCTGCGCGCGCTGCAGGGCGAGCTGACGCGCTGATCCGACGGACGGTGACGCCCGAGACCACGGGTAGGCACCGTGGCCTGGGCCACACGACATACTTTGCAACGAAGGACCGACAAGTGAGAGCGGGAACGACATGGCGGAGCTGACGATCTCCTCGGAAGAGGTCGCCAACGCGATCGAGAACTACGTCTCGAGTTATTCCCCGGATGTGAGCCGGGAGGAGGTCGGCGTCGTCGTCGACGCCGGCGACGGTATCGCGCACGTCGAGGGGCTGCCCTCGGCGATGGCGAACGAGTTGCTGGAGTTTCCCGGTGGCGTGCTCGGTGTCGCGCTGAACCTCGAGCCAACGCAGCTTGGTGTGACCATCCTGGGTGACTTCGAGTCGATCGAGGAAGGCCAGGAGGTCAAGCGCACGGGCAAGATCCTCTCCGTGCCGGTTGGCGAGGAGTTCCTCGGCCGCGTCGTTGACCCGCTCGGCCAGCCCATCGACGGGCTCGGCGACATCACTGCC
This sequence comes from Haloechinothrix sp. LS1_15, assembly GCF_033042135.1. Classification (NCBI taxonomy): domain Bacteria; kingdom Bacillati; phylum Actinomycetota; class Actinomycetes; order Pseudonocardiales; family Pseudonocardiaceae; genus Haloechinothrix; species Haloechinothrix sp. LS1_15. Next base: position 419,052 of record NZ_WBXM01000002.1, read on the forward strand.
GAGGAGCGTCGCGCGCTCGAGCTGCAGGCCGCCTCGGTCGTGCAGCGCCAGCCGGTGTCGGAGCCGTTGCAGACCGGTATCACCGCGATCGACGCCATGACCCCGATCGGTCGGGGGCAGCGCCAGCTGGTCATCGGGGACCGCAAAACCGGTAAGACGGCGGTCTGCGTGGACACCATCATCAATCAGAAGGCCAACTGGGAATCCGGCGATCCCGCCAAGCAGGTGCGCTGCATCTACGTGGCGATCGGCCAGAAGGGCTCGACCATCGCCGCGGTCAGGGAATCGCTCCAGTCCGCGGGCGCGATGGAGTACACCACGATCGTGGCAGCGCCCGCCTCGGACTCCGCTGGGTACAAGTGGCTGGCTCCCTACACCGGATCCGCTCTCGGCCAGCACTGGATGTACCAGGGTAAGCACGTGCTGGTGGTGTTCGACGACCTCACCAAGCAGGCCGAGGCCTACCGCGCGATCTCACTGCTGCTGCGGCGGCCGCCGGGCAGGGAAGCCTTCCCCGGTGACGTCTTCTACCTGCACTCCCGTCTGCTGGAGCGGTGCGCGAAGCTGTCCGACGAGCTGGGTGGGGGCTCGTTGACAGGACTGCCGATCATCGAGACCAAGGCCAACGACATCTCGGCCTACATTCCCACCAACGTCATCTCGATCACCGACGGGCAGTGCTTCTTCCAGTCCGACCTGTTCAACTCGGGTCAGCGCCCCGCCATCGACGTCGGTACGTCGGTATCCCGCGTCGGTGGTGACGCCCAGGTCAAGGCGATGAAGAAGGTTGCGGGATCGCTGCGTATCGACCTGTCGCAGTACCGGGAGCTGGAGGCGTTCGCGGCGTTCGCCTCCGATCTCGACGCCGCATCGAAGGCCCAGCTCGATCGCGGTGAACGGCTGTACGAGGTGCTCAAGCAGCCGCAGTACTCGCCGATCCCGGTGGAGGAGCAGGTCGTCACGGTCTATCTCGGCACCAACGGGCACTACGACTCGGTGCCGACCGACGATGTTCGCCGCTTCAACCGTGAGTTCCTCGATCACGTGCGCCGCAAGCACGAGGGGATCCTCGCCGAGGTTCGCGACACGGGTGAGTGGACCGGCGAGAATGCCAAGCGCCTCGACGATGCGGTCGACGAGTTCAAGAAGCAGTTCACCGCTTCCGACGGCAGCTCGGTCGTGCCGCAGCGAGAGGCGGACGCCATGGAAGCCGAGAAGGTCGGGCAGGAGACCGTGAAGGTCGCCAAGCCGGCGCCGAAGAAGTGACCGGGTAAGTCGAATGGCTGCGCAACTTCGCGAACTACGAGCTCGGATCAAGTCGACCAAGTCGATCGGCAAGATCACCAAGGCGATGGAACTCATCGCCACCTCGCGTATCTCTAAGGCTCAGGCCAGGGTGGAGGCGTCCCGGCCGTACGCCGAGGAGATCACAACCGTCTTGCAGGCCTTGGCGACCGCCGCGAGCAACTTGGACAACCCGCTGCTCGTGGAGCGGGAGAACCCGCGCCGCGCCGCTGTACTGGTTGTGACCAGTGACAAGGGGCTGTGCGGCGGCTACAACGCCAACGTCCTCCGTACCGCGGAGGAGCTGCTGTCCCTGCTTCGCGAGCAGGGTAAGGAGCCCCTGGTCTACGTGATCGGGGGTAAGGGGCTGAACTACTACCGCTTCCGCGGGCGGGCGGTCTCGGGTAGCTGGACCGGGTTCTCTGACCAGCCCCACTACCGCAATGCCGCCGAGGCCGGTGAGGAACTGGTGGGTTCGTTCCTGGCAGGCACCGACGGCGAAGGTGAGAGCGAGGGCGAGCAGGCATCGCTCGGGGTGGACGAGATCCATGTCGTCTACACCGAGTTCCGATCGATGCTCACCCAGACGCCGGTGGCCAAGCGGGTCGCTCCACTGGAGATCGAGTATGTGGACTCCAGCGAGGAGGAAGTCTCCGGGCCGAACCTGCTGCCGTCGTACGACTTCGAGCCGGACGCCGAGACACTGCTCGGTGCCCTGCTGCCGAAGTACATCTACACGCGGATTTACGCAGCATTGCTCGAATCGGCGGCCTCGGAGCTGGCCGCGCGGCGAGCGGCGATGAAGGCGGCCTCGGACAACGCCAACGAGCTTGTCGATACCTTGACACGCGAGGCAAACCAGGCCCGACAGGCCCAGATCACGCAGGAGATCAGCGAAATCGTCGGCGGCGCGAACGCGCTGGCCGCAGCAGGAAGTGAAGAGTAGACCTATGACTGCCGACGCAAACACAGCGGTATCCGCAGCCGGAAAGGACGACGGCGCAGCGACAGGTCGGATCGTGGCGGTCCGGGGACCTGTTGTGGACGTGGAGTTCCCGAGGGGTGCGCTGCCGGACCAGTTCAATGCGCTGAAGGTCGACATCGAGTTCAGCGAGCTCGCCAAGACCGTGACACTGGAGGTTGCCCAGCACCTCGGTGACAACCTGGTGCGGACGATCTCGCTGCACCCACAGGACGGGCTCGTCCGCGGGGCGCCGGTCCGCGACACGGGCTCGCCGATCACGGTTCCGGTCGGCGACAAGGTCAAGGGCCACGTGTACAACGCGATCGGCGAGTGCCTCGACGAACCGGGGTACGGCTCGGACCTCGAGCGCTGGTCGATCCACCGCGAGCCGCCTGCCTTCGACCAGCTCGAGGGCAAGACCGAGGTGCTGGAGACCGGCCTGAAGGTCATTGACCTGCTCACCCCGTACGTGCAAGGCGGCAAGATCGGCCTGTTCGGTGGCGCGGGTGTTGGCAAGACCGTGCTGATCAAGGAGATGATCACTCGCGTCGCCAGGAACTTCGGTGGTACCTCAGTGTTCGCCGGCGTCGGTGAGCGCACCCGTGAGGGCACGGATCTGTTCCTCGAGATGAGCGAGGACGGTGTCATCAACGACACCGCGTTGGTCTTCGGCCAGATGGACGAGCCGCCGGGTACCCGTATGCGAGTGGCGCTGTCCGGGCTGACGATGGCGGAGTACTTCCGGGACGTGCAGAACCAGGATGTGCTGCTGTTCATCGACAACATCTTCCGGTTCACCCAGGCAGGCCAGGAGGTCTCGACACTGCTTGGTCGCATGCCCTCGGCGGTGGGCTATCAGCCGACGCTTGCCGACGAGATGGGCTTCCTGCAGGAGCGGATCACCTCGGTGAAGGGCCGTTCGATCACGTCGATGCAGGCCATCTACGTACCCGCCGACGACTACACCGACCCGGCTCCCGCGACGACGTTCGCGCACTTGGACGCCACGACGGAGCTGTCGCGTGCGGTGTTCCAGAAGGGGATCTTCCCCGCGGTCGATCCGCTGACCTCCTCGTCGACCATTCTCGACCCGGCCATTGTGGGTGACGAGCACTACCGGGTGGCCTCCGAGGTCATCCGGATCCTGCAGAAGTACAAGGAGCTGCAGGACATCATCGCGATCCTCGGTATCGACGAGCTGTCCGAAGAGGACAAGCTCACTGTGAACCGTGCACGTCGGATCGAGCGGTTCCTGTCGCAGAACATGCTCGTCGCCGAGCAGTTCACCGGCCAGCCGGGATCGACGGTGCCGAGGAGCGAGACCATCGAGGCGTTCGACAAGATCTGCAAGGGTGAGTTCGATCACTTCCCGGAGCAGGCGTTCCTCGGTATCGGAGGTCTCGAGGACCTGGAGAAGAAGTACGCCGAGATCACCGGTTCGTAAGGTGGTGTCAGTGCCATGGCGGAGCCGCCGTCCTCCTTTTCAGGGACGCGGCTCCGCCGTGTTGCGGAATGGCAACGAGTACCAACTACACTGAATATCGCTGTGGTCGCGCCCAGCGAGCCGGTGGTTCAGCCGCGGGAGTGCCCCGCCGGTAGCACGCTGTTGTGAAGGAGAGAGCACGTGGCCGAGATGTCCGTCGAGCTCGTCGCTGTCGAGCGTCGGCTGTGGTCTGGTACAGGCACGTTCGTCGTCGCGCAGACCACCGAGGGTGAGATCGGCATCATGCCGGGGCACGAGCCCATGCTCGGGCAGCTCGTCGAGGGTGGCGTGGTCACCATCGCTACCTCCGAGGGTGAGCATGTCGGTGCCGCCGTGCACGGCGGTTTCCTGTCGGTCACCAGCGACCGGGTGAGCGTGCTCGCCGAGACCGCGGAGATGGCTGGCGAGATCGATGTCGCGGCGGCGAGGGAAGCGCTCCGAGACGAAGACGAGGTCGAACGCGCCAGAGCGAGCGCTCGATTGCGTGCCGCGGGGCAGCCGGTCTAGTCGAGCCACGATCGGGAGCCTGCTGTGGATATCTCAGTACTGGTCATCGGGCTCCTGATCACGATAGCGGCCGTCGTTGGATGGATGGCCCTGCGCTGGCGTCGAGTGTTGAAGGGTGGCGGTGTCAACGTCGCCCTGCGCTGGCGTTACCGCGAGGGCGACGCTGGCTGGCATCTGGGTATCGGCCGATACCACGGTGAGCAGTTCCTGTGGTTCCGGGTGTTGAGCCTGCGTAGCGGGCCCGACCGCGTGCTGTCCCGGGATGACCTGGAGATCTCCCGCCGCAGGCAACCGTCCGGTATCGAGATCTACTCGCTGCCCGCCGATGCCACGGTCCTCGGCTGCGAGTCCCGTTCGGGCCGGTTCATCGAGATTGCCATGGGGCCCGGCCCGCTGACGGGTTTCCTGTCCTGGTTGGAATCGGCCCCGCCGGGGCATCAGATGCCCCGGGCGAGCTAGTCCGACTCAGCCGACTCAGCCCTCTGCGGCATCGGAACCGCCGGGGCGCCAGAGTACGTCGCCTTCCGGATTGGCCAGCCTGGCGAGGATGAACAGCAGGTCGGAGAGCCGGTTGAGATAGCGCAGCGCCAGTGCGTTGGTGCTGGCGGGCTCGGCTTCCTTGAGCAGCCAGGCGCTGCGTTCCGCGCGGCGGGCGACGGTGCGTGCCTGGTGTAGCAGAGCGCCGCCGGGTGTGCCGCCCGGTAGGATGAACGAGGTGAGCTTGGGTAGCCGCTCGTTGAACTCGTCGCACCAGCCTTCGAGCCGCTCGATGTAGCCGTCGGTCACGCGCAGCGGTGGGTACGGCGGGTTGTCGACGATCGGTGTGCACAGATCCGCGCCCACGTCGAACAGGTCGTTCTGCACCGAGCGCAGCACCTCGGCGATCTCCTCGGGAAGCTGCCCCTGGGCCAGGACGGTTCCGAGCACAGCATTGGTCTCGTCGACGTCGGCATAAGCGCCGATCCGCGCCGAGGTCTTGGGAACGCGCGACCCGTCGCCCAGCGCTGTGGTTCCGTTATCGCCGACCTTGGTGTACACACGATTGATCCGAACTGACATGCCCGCAGCCTACCCGCGGCTCACGCTGTGACGTCCGGTCGCTTACGATGACCGCCTGGCTTTCCGGGCACGCATCCGGTGAGCCAGAACTGAATATGTCGTTGAGGAGGATGGGTGAGCGAGCACTTCGACGTCCACGGAGGCGCGTGCCTCTCGGGTGAAGTGGAGGTCGTCGGCGCCAAGAACAGCGTGTTGAAGCTGATGGCGGCCGCGCTGCTCGCGGAGGGCACCACGACGATCACCAACTGCCCGGAGATCCTCGACGTCCCGCTGATGGCCGACGTGCTGCGTAGCGTCGGTTGTGCGGTGAGCATCGACGGGGGCACCGTGGTGATCACGACTCCTGCCGAGCCGTCGTACGTGGCGAGCTCCGCGGCGATGGCCAAGCTCCGGGCTTCGGTATGCGTGCTCGGGCCGCTCGTCGGGAGGTTGAAGCGGGCTGTTGTCGCGCTCCCCGGCGGTGACGCGATCGGGTCACGGCCACTGGACATGCACCAGAACGGGTTGCGCAAGCTGGGTGCTACGAGCGTGATCGATCACGGGTGCGTCGTCGCGGAGGCCGACGGGCTGCACGGTGCGCAGATCTGGCTCGATTTTCCCAGCGTCGGCGCTACCGAGAACATCCTCATGGCTTCGGTATTGGCCAAGGGGACCACGGTCATCGACAACGCCGCGCGCGAGCCGGAAATCGTTGACCTGTGCGTCATGCTGCAGCAGATGGGGGCCGAGATCGAGGGATCGGGCACCTCGACGCTCACCGTGCACGGTGTGGATGCGCTCCGGCCCACCACCCACCGGGTCATCGGGGACCGGATAGTCGGGGCGACGTGGGCTTTCGCGGCGGCGGCCACGCGAGGAGACATCACGGTACGTGGGGTGAACCCGCATCACCTGGATCTCGTGCTGGAGAAGCTGCGGCATGCCGGGGCCGAGATCACGGTGGTGGGCGAGGAAGCGTTCCGGGTAGTCCAGCACGAGCGACCCCGCGCGATCGATTTCGTCACGCTGCCCTATCCCGGGTTCGCGACCGATCTGCAGCCGTTCGCGGTGGCGCTTGCGTCGATCGCCGAGGGCACGTCGATGATTACCGAGAACGTCTACGAGGCCCGCTTTCGCTTCATCGACGAGATGGTCCGTCTCGGCGCGGATGCCCGTACCGACGGCCACCACGCGGTGGTGCGTGGGGTGAAGCGGCTGTCGAGCGCTCCGGTGTGGGCATCGGACATCCGTGCGGGAGCCGGGCTGGTGATCGCGGGCCTGTGCGCCGATGGCGTCACCCAGCTCTGGGACGTCTTCCACATCGACCGCGGGTACCCGTACTTCGTGGAGAACCTCACCCGGCTGGGCGCCCGGGTCGAGCGCGTGGTCGAGGGCTGAGGCGCCTCCCCGCGTCGCTGATGCGTCGGACGTGACGCTCGCCATCCAGCGCTGGTACGGACAGCAGCGGTTACCGACCAGTATCCTCAAGGCATTCCTTCGGCGAGGACACCCAGGGAGGTCACGAGATGCCGTACCCGTCTGACAGTCAGCGTGACCGGCCGTGGGTGATGCGCACCTACGCGGGGCATTCCTCGGCGGAAGCGTCCAACGCGCTGTACCGGCGGAACCTGGCCAAGGGGCAGACCGGCCTGTCCGTGGCCTTCGACCTGCCCACCCAGACCGGCTATGATGCCGACCACCCGCTGTCACGCGGCGAGGTGGGCAAGGTGGGCGTTCCGGTGGCGCACATCGGCGACATGCGGCAGCTGTTCGACGGTATCCCGCTGGCCGAGGCGAACACGTCGATGACCATCAACGCGCCCGCCATGTGGCTGCTGGCGCTCTACGTCACCGTCGCCGAGGAACAGGCCGCCGAGCAGGGGCGCGATCGCGACGAGGTGCTGGCGCAGCTGACCGGGACCACGCAGAACGACATCATCAAGGAGTACCTGTCCCGGGGTACCTACATCTTCCCTCCCGGACCGAGCCTCCGGCTGATCACCGACGTGATCACCTGGACCGTGCAGCACGTGCCGAAGTGGAACCCGATCAACATCTGCAGCTACCACCTGCAGGAGGCGGGAGCCACGCCGACCCAAGAGGTGGCCTACGCGCTGTCCACTGCCATCGCCGTGCTGGATGCGCTACGCGATCGGGTGGACGCCGACGAGATGGCCCGGGTGGTCGCACGGATCTCCTTCTTCGTCAACGCCGGTGTGCGGTTCGTCGATGAGATGTGCAAAATGCGGGCCTTCACCCAGCTCTGGGACGAGATCACCCGGGACCGCTACGGCGTGACCGACGCCAAGGCGCGGCGCTTCCGCTACGGGGTCCAGGTCAACTCGCTCGGGCTCACCGAGGCGCAGCCGGAGAACAACGTGCAGCGGATCGTGCTCGAGATGCTCGCCGTCACACTCTCGCGCGATGCCCGCGCCCGTGCCATCCAGCTACCGGCCTGGAACGAGGCGCTCGGCCTGCCGCGCCCGTGGGACCAGCAGTGGGCGCTGCGCATGCAGCAGGTGCTTGCCTACGAGACTGACCTGCTGGAGTATGAGGATCTCTTCGCGGGCTCGACGGTGGTCGAACGCCGCGTCGACCAGATCGTCAGCGGGGCACGCGCCGAGATCGAGGAGGTCCAGCGCATGGGGGGTGCGGTGGCCGCGGTGGAGAACGGGTACATGAAGTCCCAGCTGGTGTCCTCGCTCGGCGAGTACCGGCGCAAGGTGGAATCCGGTGAGCAGGTACTGGTGGGGGTGAACCGGTTCGAGACCACCGAGCCGAGCCCGCTACAGGCCGAGGGAGCCGAGGCGATCGAGACGGTTGACCCGGACGTGGAGGCCGGTGCGGTGAGCGCGCTCGCGGAGTGGCGTGCCAGCAGGGACGCGCAGCGATGCGAGCGCGCGCTGGCACGGCTGCGTGAGGCCGCTGGGACCGACGAGAATCTGTTCGAGGCCACCCTTGACTGCGCACGCGCGGGCGTGACCACGGGGGAGTGGGCAGGAGCGTTGCGGGAAGTGTTCGGCGAGTACCGAGCGCCCACCGGGGTGTCGGCCTCCTCCGTGCCGAGCGCCGGCAGTGAGCTCGGCACGGTGCGGGATCGGGTGCGCGCTACCGGCGAGGAACTCGGCGAGCGGTTGCGCATGCTGGTGGGTAAGCCGGGGCTCGATGGGCACTCCAACGGTGCCGAGCAGGTCGCCGTCCGGGCTCGCGACGCCGGGTTCGAGGTAGTCTACCAGGGGATCCGGCTGACCCCGGAGCAGATCGTCGCGGCGGCGGTGCAGGAAGGAGTCCACGTTGTTGGACTGTCCGTGCTGTCCGGATCGCACCTGAACGTGGTGCCGGAGGTGGTCGAGGGGTTGCGTGCCGCAGGGGCTGACGACGTCCCGGTGATCGTCGGTGGAATCATCCCGAGCTCGGACGCCGCGGAACTGACCGACCGAGGTATCGCGCGAGTGTTCACCCCGAAGGACTACGAGCTGACCGAGATCATGGAGCAGGTCGTCACCGTGATCCGCCAGGCACACGGTCTGGACGACCGTTCGACGGCGCTGGCGTAGGCGCTCCCGGACCGGCAGGGTGTCGGTTCGCGTTGCTACCGTTCCGGTCAGGCGCGTATACGGCGGCGATGGGGGCAGGATGTCGGAGTCCGGGACAGGCAGCGCAGCCGAGACGGGATTCCGGCGGGCGCGAACCTGGTCGATCGTGCGGCTCGCCGTGGTCGTTCCTGTGGTGGCCGCCCTGATGATCCTCCTCTCGAATGAGCTGACGCATCCTGCGCAGCAGGTGGCGTGGATCGTGCTGGCGGTGAGTATCGCCGCGGGTTTGGGCGGGATCGAGGGTGCGCGCAGTGTCCACCCCCGGCCGTGGCGCGACCAGTGGCTGCGCGGCCCAACTACCTCGCGCTTACCGGTACCGTTGCAGGCTGCGCTGATCGGGGCCGTGCTGGGTAGTGGCGGTGCGGCGCTGGTCGCGGTTCCTGGGCAGTTCTGGCTCGCCGGATGGGTCGTGGCAAGCCTGGTCCTGCACCCGGACGCGTGGCGGTCTGCCTGGCGTGCCTGCCGTGGAGCCACCGGCGGGTGAATCCCGGCTGGCGCGTGCTAGGAGACCTGCGCGGCGAACTGCTCCATCTGCTCCTCGGACAGCGCGATCCAGGTGGCTCGCGCGCAGGCCAGCAGCGTGCCCTCGGCCGACCACAGCGCGGAGGCGGAGAACCGCTTCCTACTCGCCTCACCGAGCGGCCATGCGGCGGCGACGGCGGGTTGGCCGCAGGCGGGCCGGTGGTGGATCTGTGCGGCCATCCGGCCGAGCACGTGCGGCGGGTGCGGACCCGGCTGGTGATACCAGGCCCAACCGCTGGGGCAGTCCAGCGCGGCCCATACCGTCGCGGTGTCCACGCGGCCGTCCCCGGCGTCCAGCGAAGGGTCGGGAATCCACGGCCAGGCCACGATGGTCTCGTCGCGGTCGACACGCCCCGGGAAGATGCGCAGCCCGTTCCCGTCGTCGCGGTCGGGGCCGCAGGTGAAGCAGCCGGGAAACGGGCTCGTAGCCCGGAACGGGTCGATCGAGAAGTCCCGCGCCGCCGCCTCGGCCTCGGCGAGGCTCACCGGCTCCGGCGGGGTGAGATCGACCTTGGCCGGACGTGCTTCGGCGATCAGCGCCTCGCCATCGGCGAGCGTGCCGCGCTGGTCGGCGATCTCCAGCGTGAGGGGGTGCTCCACGGGGGGTGGCATCCGGAGGCTGACCTCGGCCGCATGTCCGGTGCGCTCGGTCAGCGGCCCAGCGGTGATCCCGCAGGCGTAGCCGCCGTTGGCGGAGCGCGGGGGTCCGTTGAAGCGCCTGGCGATCGTGACGGACTTGCGTGAGCGTTCTTCGGTGCCGGTTGTCACGTCGGCGAACCTACCGGACGCCGTCCGGGGCGGGCGAGGAGTCCGCGTCCAGATACCGCTCGCTCACGCGGATCTCCTGGATCGCCGCGTTGAGGATGGATACCGCGCGGAGATCCTCGCTACGGTGTCGTTCGATAACGCCGCGTAGCAGCTCGGCCGCTTGTGCCAGCTCGCGGCGATCCTCCTCGCTCACCATGACATCAACCGCCTTCCCCCGAGCATGACGCGCTGTGTCGCCCGGGCCGCCCGCATCGGGACCCATCGTGGGTTGTGACGTGCACCTCGAGGAACCGGTTCCGCCGCGATCATACGCCCAGCCACCGACACCGACGGTGACGACGCGCGGGAAAGGGCACCGTCAAGCTGCGATTCGCCGCGAGGGCGGACACCGTGGACCGTGAAGATCGTCAGGCGAGCGTGGTGGCGTGGGCCACAGCGGCAGTACCGTGGGGGAATGGCTCACGACGACCGCGTTCTGGTAGCCCGGCAGGGGCAGACCATCACCGTCACGATGAACAACCCCACCCGCCGCAACGCTCTGTCGGCCGGCCAGCTCGCCGCGCTGCTCGACGCGTTCGAGCAGGCCGCAGACACCGATGCCACGGGGATTGTGCTCGCGGGCAATGGGCCGGTGTTCTCCGCAGGGCACGACTTCGCCGACGTCGCCGAGCGCGACCGCGACGGGGTGGCCGACCTGCTCGAGCTGTGCACCCGCTTGATGCGCACCATCCAGGTGGTGCCACAGGTGGTGATCGCCAGGGTGCACGCACTGGCCACCGCGGCCGGGTGCCAGCTCGTGGCCTCCTGCGACCTGGCTGTGGCCGCCGAGTCCGCGGCATTCGCGTTGCCCGGTGGCAAGGGCGGCTGGTTCTGCCACACGCCTGCCGTACCGGTGGCGCGCTCGGTCGGGCGCAAGAGGCTCATGGAGATGGCGCTGACCGGCGATCCGGTGGACGCAGCCACGGCCGAGCAGTGGGGTCTGATCAACCGCGCCGTGCCGGACGGCGAGCTGGACAGCGCGGTCACCGAGCTGCTGGGACGGGCCACCCGCGGCAGCATGGCGAGCAAGGCGCTCGGTAAGCGCACCCTGTACGCGCAGCTGGATCGCCCCGAAGGCGAGGCATACGAGATCGCGATGGACGTGATGGCCGATGCCTCCCAATCACCCGCGGCCAAGGAGGGCATGGCCGCGTTCCTCGCCAAGCGCCTGCCCGAATGGCCGGAGTGATCGGGCACAGGTGGGGGGTGAACGTGACGTCCGGCACCTGCTATGGCGCTGAGCGTTATGGTCGACGCTCCCCGCCTCGCTCGTGCAGGAGCAGCAACGTGTAGGCGGCGATCGACTGGGCATCGGTGAGTTCGGCGCGAGTGATCATGCCCTCGAACTCGGAACGGGTGAACCATGCGGAGCGCATGTCCTGTTCCTCGGGTTCCCGGGCGTGCTCGCCTTCGGTCAGACCGGTCGCCAGGAAAACGTGGCCGCGCTGGGTGCTCAGGCCGGGTGCGAGATCGAGCATGCCGAGCTCGGTCATCGTGCCCGCGAGCAGGCCGGTCTCTTCCTGGAGCTCACGCGCTGCCAGCCGCTCGGCTGCTATCCCGTCCTGCCCAGGGGCTGTGCCCTGGGGAAACTCCCAGCGCCGCAGGCCGATGGGGTAGCGGTACTGCTCCACCAGCCGTACGCGATCGCCGTCGAGTGGAATCACCAGTGCGTACGACGGCTTGTCGACCACCCCGTAGATCCCGGTGGAGCCGTCCTGCCGCCTGATGGCGTCTTCACGGACGGACATCCAGTCGTTCACGTACACCTGCCTGGTGCCCACCGTGGTGATCCGGGCGGGTTCGCAAGGATCGTGCTGCGCCATGTCGTCCGATCCTGCCATCCCCCTCGCCGCGCGTCCGGTACCGCGATGGCCTACGCTGCCAGCCGTGCGTCTCGTGATCGCCCGTTGCACGGTGGACTACGCCGGTAGGCTCACCGCACACCTGCCGATGGCCCACCGGCTGCTGCTGGTCAAGGCCGACGGATCGGTATCGGTGCACTCCGACGACCGTGCCTACAAGCCGCTGAACTGGATGAGCCCACCGTGCTGGCTGACCGAGGAGGACGGTGACGCGGCAGGGAACCCGGAGGCCGCGGCAGTGTGGACGGTGCAGAACAAGACGGGCGAGAAGCTGGTGGTCACCATCGCCGAGGTACTGCACGACTTCGCCTGCGAGCTCGGCGCCGAACCAGGCCTGGTCAAGGATGGTGTGGAGGCCCATCTGCAAGAGCTGTTGGCCGAGCACATCAGCACCCTCGGCGAGGGCTACAGCCTGGTGCGGCGGGAGTACCCCACCGCGATCGGCCCCGTGGACATCCTTGCCAGGGACGCCGCGGGCTCCACGGTCGCGGTGGAGATCAAACGGCGCGGCGAGATCGACGGCGTCGAGCAGCTCACGCGGTACCTGGAACTGCTCAACCGGGACCCGCTGCTTGCTCCCGTTCAGGGGATTTTCGCCGCGCAGCAGATCAAGCCGCAGGCGCGCACGCTGGCAGAGGATCGCGGCATCCGCTGCGTCACCCTGGACTACGACGCGCTGCGCGGTATCGAACCGGACGAGTTCCGGCTGTTCTGAGCAGCACTCGGTTCGTGGCGCCCGGTGATGGCGCACTCGGTATCCTTCGGTAGCTGGATCATGCAAGTCCGGTCGACCAATTGACATAAATTGCATCACGTGCTATAGAAATAATGTATCTCTGCTGGTCGGTCAACGGCCCGCGTGAGGGGGTTGAGCGCGATGAACGACCCGAAGCGCCCGCGTGCCAGCGCACTGCTCGACTCGGCAGCAGGTGACGTCCGCCGCGCCGTGCAGCAGGCTGAGGTCACCGAGGTTCCCACTCAGGTGGAGCTGCGGGAGGCGGGCTGGCACCTGATCCATCTGTGCGGTGATCTCGCCGAGCTGTTGCCGATCCTGGCCGAGCAGACCAGCAACTACAGCGAGCACGCTGTGCTGCGGGAGGTGTCGGGGGAGGACACCGGCCCCACCCTCGCCCGTGCCTATCGCGAGCTGGCCACCGCACGACGGGCACTGGAACAGGCCGAGGCCGCGGCGCGCGAGTACTACACGGCCATCAGTAGGCTCGCCGCGGTGGTGCAGCCCGGAGTGGCAGGTGATGCGGGATGAGCCGTGGTGGGCCGGGTCGCGATCCGTACGAGGTACTCGGCGTGACGCCGCAGGCGAGCCAGGCGGAGATCACCACGGCCTATCGCACGCTGGTCCGCCAGCTCCACCCCGACACGCAGCACAACGACCCGGACCGGCTCCGGGAGGTGGTGGACGCCTACGACGTGCTGCGGGACGAGCAGCGCCGCGCCGACCACGACCGGCAACACCCTTCGCGATCCACGGCCGAGAGCGGCACCCGCCACCCGGGGCACACCCCCTCGCAGGGGGTGAACGTGCCTGTCCGAGTACGGAGGCCACCCCCGGAGCGTGGCCCCAACATCCGGGCAGGACCAGTGCGCAGGCACCGGTAACACCCACGATGCGGGCCGCGCTCCGGTGGCCGCTCGTCCCCCGTTTGCCACAATGGACGCCGTGTCCCTACCAGGCGTGGCTTCCGGAACCGCTCACCTGTCCGAAGTGACCCCATCGGCGTTGGCCGCGCTCGGGGTGGACGGGTTCACGAACACGCTGGAGCTTCCCGATGTGCGGTCGGCATGCGTGCTGCTGATCGATGGTCTCGGGGCTGAGCTCCTCGACGAGCACGCCGCGGACGCGCCTACGCTCACCGAGCTGCGCGCGGGCACTCTCCATGTCGGTTTCCCCTCGACCACCGCCTCAGGGCTGGCAGCGATCGGCACCGGGGTCTGCTCCGGCGAGCACGGTATGGTCGGCTACTCGTTCGAGCTCGGGAACCACGGGGTGGTCAACGCGCTGCGCTGGAACCAGCATCCCTACGGCGAGGACCTACGGGACCAGCTCAGCCCCGAGGAGGTGCAGCCGTTGCCCACGGCCTTCGAGCGGGCCGCAGGCTCCGGTGTCGGGGTCAGCGTGGTCTCCTCGGCAGCGTTCGGTGACTCCGGGCTGACCCGCGCCGTGCTGCGGGGTAGCCCGTACACCGGGGTGCACGGTGTGGGCGACCTGGTGGCCGCCACCGCGACGGCGCTCGCCGACGGCGGCTACTGTCACGGCTATCACGCCGATCTCGACCTGCTCGGCCACATCTACGGCCCCGGATCGGCAGCGTGGCGGATGCAGCTGCGCCAGGTCGACCGGCTGGTGGAATCGCTCGTCGAGCAGCTGCCGCCGGGATCGCTACTGGCGGTCGTCGCCGACCACGGCATGGTCGCCGTGGACGATTCGGCCGTCGACGCCGACGCCATCGACGAGCTCGGCCACGGCGTACGCGCGATCGGCGGGGAGGTACGCGCCCGGTACGTCTACACCGAGCCTGGTGCACTCGACGATGTCCGCACGGCGTGGCGGGAAACCCTCGGCGATCGCGCCCTGGTTGTCGAACGCGACGAGGCCATCGAGGCGGGCTGGTTCGGGACGCACGTCGCCGATCACGTCGTGAACCGTATCGGGGATCTGGTGGTCGCCACGCGCGGTCGCAGCGGCATCCTGCGCCGCACGGTCGAGCCGATCGAATCGTCGCTACCCGGTCACCACGGCTCGATCACCCCCGCCGAGCAGCTCGTACCGCTCCTGCTGGCCCGCGGATGACGCGATACCGTCGGAGGCATGCCGCGCCGTAACCGCCCCGGCCGCGCGCGCAAGCGTCAGCGGCCCGAGCCGCCCGCGTTGACGGGGTGGGGCAGGACCGAGTCCGGTCCGGACGGCGACTGGATCGTCCGCAGCGTTCCGGGGGAACGTGCCATCAAGCAGTACCGCTGCCCCGGCTGTGACCATGAGATCCGGGAGGGGACGCCGCATGTGGTCGCCTGGCCGGCCGACAGCACAGGTTCGGTGACAGAACGCAGGCACTGGCACAGGGGGTGTTGGCACGCGCGGCAGCGACGCGGACCGCCACAGGGGCTCTGAGGCGGCAGCAGGCAGGCGACACGGCCGGTCCCCGACGGGCAGCGAGGTGATCACGATACGAGAGGATCGGGCGCATGAGCACACACCCACTGGTACTGCTGCATGCCTTCCCGCTCGATGCCCGGATGTGGGAAGGGCTCTCCGCTCGGCTGTCCGGCGACGGGATCCGGTTGATCACACCGGACCAGCGAGGGCTCGGTCAGGCCAAGCTGCCCGATGCCGGGCGTGAGCCGGATCTGGACGACGCCGCAGCCGACGTGGTGGCACTGCTTGACCGGCTCGAGCTTGACCGGGTCGTACTCGGCGGCTGCTCGATGGGGGGCTACGTGAGCATGGCGGTACTGCGTGCGGCGCCGGAACGCGTGGCGGGAGTGGTGCTCATCGACACCAAGGCGAGCGCCGACACCGATGACGCCCGCGACACCCGGCTGAGCACCGCGAGCAGGGCACTCGCCGAGGGGCACCACGGTTGGCTCGCCGACAACCTGCTGCCGTCGCTGGTCGGTCCCACCACCGAGGCCGAGCGCCCCGAGGTGGGTACGCGGGTCCGTGAGCTGATCGAGGCACAGCCTTCCGAGGGCATCGCCTGGGCGTTGCGCGCCATGGCGGCACGCCCCGACTCCTTCGAGCTGCTGCGGAGCACCCGGGTACCCGCGCTGGTCGTTCACGGCGAGGAGGACCGGCTCACCGGCGTCGACGAGGCGGAGGCCATGGCCGATGCGCTGCCGCAGGGACAACTGGCCGTGGTGCCGCGTGCCGGGCACCTCAGCCCGATGGAGGACCCCGACGCGGTAGCCGAAGCCATCGGCGCCGCGGTGCGCGGCTGGTAGCCGCTGATAACCCAGGCTGCACAGAGGCGGCACCGTACCCAGGGACGGTGCCGCCTCTGTGCAGCGACCGGAGCCGAAGGGACCATGATCGTGAATCAGCACACAGCATGTGGGGCCGATCGCCGGGGGCGAGCGCCGTCACCACATCCGCCGCGACCCCGGTAGCCCGGAGGCCACCGTGACCACCTGCGGTGATGCCGGTATCCATCGCGGAGACGTGGTCTCGGGCACGAATCCCAACCGGTGCGTACGGCCCGAAACGGCGAAAGCTAGGATCGCCTCATGCCACCGGGCGTGTGGTCAACTCGCGCCCGTGGCGGAGCTGGAGTACGACAGGTGAACTGCAGGAGGCAGGAGTGACCGCAGTAACCCCCGAGCCGATTGCGACGCGACCGGCACCCGCACCGGGCGGGCCCAAGGGGTCCTACCTTCTGTCCCTGTTCAAGACGACCGATCACAAGCAGATCGGCATCATGTACATCGTCACGTCGTTCGGCTTCTTCATGCTGGGCGGCGCCATGGCGATGCTGATCCGCACCGAGCTGGCACAGCCGGGGCTGCGGTTCCTGTCGGCCGAGCAGTACAACCAGCTGTTCACCATGCACGGCACGATCATGCTGTTGCTGTACGCGACACCGATCGTGTTCGGCTTCGCGAACTTCATCCTGCCCTTGCAGATCGGCTCACCGGACGTGGCATTCCCCCGGTTGAACGCCCTGTCCTACTGGCTGTTCCTGTTCGGCGGGTTGATCGTGGTCTCGGGCTTCCTCAGCCCCGGTGGCGCCGCCGACTTCGGCTGGTTCGCCTACACCCCGCTGTCCAACGCGGTGTACTCGCCAGGGGTCGGCGGTGATCTCTGGATCATGGGGCTGCTGGTCAGCGGTTTAGGAACCATTCTCGGTGCGGTCAACATGATCACCACGCTGGTGTGCATGCGCGCACCGGGCATGACGATGTGGCGGATGCCCATCTTCTGCTGGAACATCCTGGTGACCAGCATCCTGGTGCTGCTCGCTTTCCCCATCCTCACCGCCGCGCTCGCAGGGCTGTTCGCCGACCGTCACCTCGGCGCGCACGTGTTCGACCCCGCCAACGGCGGGGTGATCCTGTGGCAGCACCTGTTCTGGTTCTTCGGCCACCCCGAGGTCTACATCGTGGCGCTGCCGTTCTTCGGCATCGTCTCGGAGATCATCCCGGTCTTCTCCCGTAAGCCGATCTTCGGCTACAAGGGCCTCGTCTTCGCCACGCTGGCTATCGGTGGTCTGTCCGTGGCGGTCTGGGCGCACCACATGTACGCCACCGGCGCGGTACTGCTGCCCTTCTTCTCCTTCATGACCTTCCTGATCGCGGTGCCGACCGGCGTGAAGTTCTTCAACTGGATCGGCACCATGTGGAAGGGCAAGCTGACCTTCGAGTCGCCGATGCTGTTCTCCATCGGCTTCATGGTGACCTTCCTGCTCGGTGGTCTGACCGGTATTCTGCTGGCCGCGCCAGCCATCGACTGGCACGTCTCGGACAGCTACTTCGTGGTGGCGCACTTCCACTACGTGCTCTACGGCACGATCGTGTTCGCCACCTTCGCCGGGATCTACTTCTGGTTCCCGAAAATGACCGGTCGGATGCTGGACGAGCCGCTGGCGAAGATGCACTTCTGGTTGACCTTCGTCGGTTTCCACCTGACCTTCCTGGTGCAGCACTGGCTCGGTAACGAGGGCATGCCCCGGCGGTACGCCGACTACCTGGAAAGCGATGGCTTCACCACGCTGAACATGGTCTCCACCATGGGTGCCTACATCCTCGGGCTGTCGACACTGCCCTTCCTCTACAACGTGTTCAAGAGCTACCGTTTCGGTGAACGTGTCGACCACCTGGACGACCCGTGGGGCTACGGAGGCTCGCTGGAGTGGGCGACCAGCTGCCCGCCGCCGCGACACAACTTCACCGAGTTGCCCCGCATCCGCTCCGAGCGTCCCGCGTTCGAGTTGCACTACCCGCACATGATCGAGCGGCTGCACAGCGAGGGCCACATCTCCTTTACCGGCAAGCAGCTGGCGTCGCCGGATGGTGACGAGCGCAGCGGGCCCGCCACCGCGGTCGACACCACGGAACGGCCCGACACTGATACGGATTCGGATCAGAAGTGAGCACGACGCCTGTCCTGATCACCACCACCGGCCCGGACAAACCGGGAGTGTCCTCCGCGCTGTTCGCGGTGCTCACCCGGCACGGGGTGGATGTGCTCGATGTCGAGCAGGTGGTGATCCGGGGGCAGCTGGTGCTCGGTGTGCTGGTGGACGTCGATGACGACCCCGAGGCGCTGCAGGAGGCCGTGGAGCAGGCCATGGCCACTGTGTCGATGCGGGTCGACGTGCGCATCGGCTCGGAGATCGGCGACAATCCGTTCGCGCCGGGCAGGAGCGACTCGACCCACGTCGTGGTGATGCTGGGCAGGCCGGTGACCGCGCGGGCCTTCAGTGAGGTCGCTCGCAGGCTCGCGGCGATGGACGTGAACATCGACGCGATCCGCAGTGTAGCCGACTATCCGGTCACGGGCCTCGAGATGCACGTGTCGGTTCCGGACGGCGGGCTTGGATACAGCATCCAGTTGGACACGGACTTGCGTGCCGCGCTGGCCGATGTGTCCATCTCGGAGGGCGTGGACATCGCGGTCGAGCGGGAAGGTCTGGCGCGCAGGGCCAAACGCCTCGTCGTGTTCGATGTGGACTCCACGCTCATTCAGGGTGAGGTCATCGAGATGCTGGCCCACCACGCCGGGGTGGCCGACGAGGTCGCGCGGATCACCGAGGCCGCGATGCGCGGCGAGTTGAACTTCACCGAATCGCTGGAGCACCGTGTGGCCCTGCTCAAGGGCTTACCGGAAACGGCGCTGGACGACGTCGCGAACGAGATCACGTTGACCCCCGGTGCCAGGACCACAATCCGTACGCTCAAACGGCTCGGTTTCCGGTGTGGGGTCGTCTCCGGTGGTTTCACCCGGATCATCCAAGGGCTCGGCGACGAGCTCGGGCTGGACTTCATCGCCGCCAACGAGCTCGAGATCGCCGACGGCGTGCTGACCGGCCGCGTGCTCGGCGAACCCATCGACCGGGCGGGTAAGGCCCGCGCACTGGAGCGGTTCGCTGATGAGTACGAGATCCCGCTGACCCAGTGCGTGGCGGTGGGTGACGGCGCCAACGACATCGACATGCTCTCGGTAGCCGGGATGGGTGTGGCGTTCAACGCCAAGCCCGCCCTCCGCGAGGTCGCCGACACCAGCCTGAGCTACCCGTACCTGGATGCTGTGCTGTTTATGATGGGTGTGACCAGGGCCGAGGTCGAAGCGGCTGATTCGGAGGACGGGCTGGAACGCACCCGGCCGTAGCCCCGAGCCGGTACGTGGTGCCGGTAGATCGAGCTCGCGCGACGGAGGTTCGTGGCAGCCGGTGGTTGTTCGAGTGTTCGTCTAGGATTCGGTATCGGCCTTCCAGACCACATAGGCCTCGTCGGCCTCGGTGGTCATGGCTTCGATGAAGCGTTCGTTGTCGAATCCCGGTAAGGCCTGCAGGCGCTCGATGAGCGCATCGGCAGCCGGATCGCTGCTCGGCACGGCGGTCCCGGTCCCGTCGTGGCCTGCCAGCATCAGGAAGACGTCCTCGTCCCACGGGCTGTCCGGCATCACCCTGATGATGACCGCGGAAAGGTCCTGCCAGGTCACCGACTCTTCACTGCCGTCGGCGAGCTGCCGACGCACACCGGTGTCGTCGACGGCGACCGCTCGGGATCGTGCTGTGGGGGGATCCTGCGACAACGAAACTCCTTCATGGTGGCTGCCGCCACACCGTAACGCGAACCTTACTCCCTGGCGTACTCCGGGTGTGCACTGTCCAACCGGCGCAGTGCGGCACGTGCCACCTCAGGGTCGGTCGTTGGCCAGAACGGCGGGAGGGAGGCGCGCAGGAAGCTCGCGTACCGCGCGGTGGCCAGGCGGGAATCGAGGATGGCGACCACGCCACGGTCGGTGTTCGTGCGATGGAGCCTGCCGACGCCCTGTGCCAGCCGGAGCGCGGCGTGAGTCGCGGCCACGGTCATGAAACCGTTCCCTCCCCGCGCCTCGACCGCTCGCTGCCGCGCCGACAGGACGGGGTCGTCCGGTCGAGGGAACGGGATCCGGTCCACGACCACGAGTTGCAGGGCGTCGCCGGGCACATCCACGCCCTGCCACAACGACAGCGTGCCGAACAGGCAGGTGCGGGCGTCCTGGCTGAAGGTGCTCACCAGCAGCCCGGTGGCGTCCTCGCCCTGGCATAGCACGGGGTGGCTGACGCGTTCGCGCAACGCCTCGGCAGCCTGCCTGGCGGCCCGCATGGAGGAGAACAACCCCAAGGTACGGCCACCCGCGGCGGTGACCAGGCCGGCGAGTTCGTCGAGCAGCTCCTCGCCGAGGCCGTCCCTGCCCGGCGCGGGAAGGTGGCGAGCGAGGTAGAGGATGCCGTTGCGGGTGTGGTCGAAGGGCGATCCCACGTCCAGCGAGTTCCACGCGGGGCCGGTGTCGTCCGAGGGTGGGGTGCGCTCGGTGGCCGTGGCGCGGGCCGGTTCCTCGGTTGTGGCTAGTGCCGTGTCCGGCCCGCTGTGTGAGCCGGTGTCAGGCGAGGCCTCCGGGTGGGTGGTGGATGGCAAGTTCCCGGCCGTACTCGCCGGCAAGCCCCACTGTCTGGCCAGCGCTTCGAAGGATCCGCCGAGCGCGAGCGTGGCCGAGGTCAGCACGACCGTCCTCGTACCGAAGACCCGCTCGCGTAACAGGCCACCGACCGACAGTGGGGCGACGTGCAGGGTGGGCGGCCTGCGTCGCTCGGCATCGGGGCCATCGGCCGACAGCCACACCACGTCACGCCGGTGCGCGGGATCGGGTTCGAAGGAGTCCAGCATGCGAACGCAGCTGTCGTGGATCTCCTCGAGCATGGTCCTGGCGAGCTTACGCGCGGTCTCCTGGGCGATGTCCTCCTTGCGTTCGGTGCCCAGCGCCGTGAGGCAGGCGTGCGCGGCATCGCGTGTAGCAGGCAGGACACCAGCCAGCCCGGAGGGCAGCGTGTCCAGCCTCCCTGGCTGTAGCTCGTCGAGCACGGTGGCCAGACCCTCGGCGGCTTCCAGTAACCGGTCGGCCTGCTCGGCGTCGATGAGCCTGCCGCAGCGTTTGGCCGCGGTGGTGACCATGGTGCTGGTGAGCTCGGCGGTGGAGACCGACGTCACCCGGTCGACCAGATCGTGGGCCTCATCGATGATCAACAGCTCGTGCTCGGGCAGGACCTGGTACTCCTGTAACGCGTCGATGGCCAGCAGGGCGTGGTTGGTGACCACGACATCGGCCCGGCCTGCCCGCGCGCGGGCGTGCTCGGCGAAACACTCGGTGCCCGACGGGCATCGTGTGGCCCCGAGACATTCTTTGGCGGTGACCGAGACCTGGCGCCATGCCCGGTCGGATACCCCGGGAACGAGCTCGTCCCTGTCCCCGGTGGAGGTCTCGCCCGCCCAGTCGGTCAGCCGCTTGACCTCCCTGCCGAGCCGGGATGTGGCTGAGCGATCGAACAGCCCGTCGTCGTCCGGCTCGTCCGGCGCTCCGGTGTCGATCCGGTGCAGGCATAGGTAGTTGCCCCTGCCTTTGAGGATCGCGAACTCCGGCCGTCTGCCGAGGGAATCGGCCAGCGCGTCGGCCAGGCGGGGCAGGTCGCGATCGACCAGCTGCTGCTGCAGTGCGATAGTCGCGGTGGAAACCACCACGGTGGTGCCGCGCTCGACCGCGTGCCGCACCGCGGGGACCAGGTAGGCCAGAGACTTGCCGGTGCCGGTTCCGGCCTGGACCGCGAGGTGCTCGCCGGTGCTGATTGTCGTGTCGACGGCCTCTGTCATACGGATCTGGCCGTCCCGTTCGCTGCCGCCGACCGCGGCCACGGCCGTGGCCAACAGCTCGCGCACGCTGGGAAGGCTGGTGGTTGTCTGCTCCGGCACGATGCCTTACCGTACCGGAGCTGGTGATCGTTATGTCGCCATGATGGCCCGACTGTGCACAGATGGCGCCAGGTCGCCCCGACTGGGCACAGTCAGGACATAGAAGGCACTCGACCGGGTGGACTCTCGCCCAAGCCCCTCCACGGTTACCGTGCGATAGGTCATAGTGACCTCATGTTTCATGCGAAGCGAAAGCGGCTGGCGCTGGCCATCGCGGTTGGGCTTGTAGCCGCGTCGCTGACCGGGATGGGCACCGAGACGTCGGCTGTCGAAACCGAGAGCGACGACGCCGAACGGGCGAGCGAGCATACGTGGTCGTCGGCCTCGATCGGCAGCGTGGACGCCGTGATCGAGGGCGAAGAGGTTGTGCAGGATCCGATCGCGCCATGCGTGATCGGCGAGCAGGAGCGGGACTCCACCAGTGGTGTCACGGTGGGTCGCGTGGCGAGCTACGGCGCCGGTAGCACGTTGTGCCGATGGATATGGGACCCCCAAGAGGCCTACGGCGCGATGGCGACACGCTCGTTCAGCACCCGGCTGTTACGGGAGTACGGCGGTCCGATCATCCGGGTCAGTCGGATCGACGCCTGGTGCCACACCTGGCGCGACGGGAGCCGGGGCAGCATCCAGCTGACCGGCGTACGCGGCTTCCGCGTCCCGCGGGACATCCCGCCGAACCACAGCGTGACGATCGAGGGGCGTGGCCACGATCGGCCGGTGGCCCGGATCGTGCTGAACGAGATGATCGTGCCCGACCCGCCGGATGGCAGCATGACGTTGAACGCCATGCGCATCGAGTTGTTCCCCGAGGGCGGCCCGGCCAGCGGCGACATCGTGGTCGGCACGGCGAGCTGCGACCCGTTCCCGTAGTGCCGCAGCGGCGCCCACACCGCTGATCGAACCGGCGCCGGTCGGGGTTCACCGGCGAACAGTGGATCCAGGGCGCACAGTGGAGCCAGACGGTGGGCGGCCGTTCCGGTCTAGCCGACGCGCGGGCTGCCGACGAGTTCGACACCCGCGTCGCTGAGCTCGCCGAGCGCGTTGTCCACCGTCTGGCGTGACACCCCTGCCGTGTAGTCCAGCAGCGTGCGCGTGGCAAACCCCTCGCGGGTGGCGTCCAGCGAGGTGGCGCGGACGCAGTGGTCGGTCGCGATGCCGATGATGTCCACGGCGGTGACATCGCGGGCACGCAGCCACGCCGCGAGGTCCTCGCCGTTGCCCTCGGCCTGTCCCTCGAACCCGGAGTAGCCGTCGCTGTACTGGCCCTTCGAGAAGACCTCGGTGATCGGTCCGACGTTGAGTGCCGGGTGGAACGACGCGCCCGGCGTCTCCGCCCGGCAGTGCGGGGGCCAGGAACGCACGAAATCGGGCTCGTCGCTGAAGTGTGCCCCCGGGTCGATGTGGTAATCCCGGGTGGCGACGATGTGGTCGTAGGAGGTGTCCGTAGCCAGGAGCCTGGAGATGTCCCCGGCGAGTGCCGCACCACCGGCCACGGCGAGCGATCCCCCTTCGCAGAAGTCGTTCTGTACGTCGACGACGATGAGTGCGCGAGCCATACTGACCTCCCGGTGAGTGCACCGGTCTTATGGGATGCCTGTCAGCCGAACACCGTAGCCACGGCTGGTTCCCCCTTGGAGAGCTTCAGCCCCTCCCAAGGAAGGCTCACCAGGCCGCGGCGAAGACGGTTTCTGCTGTCCTCCAGGGTAGGTAGGTCGTCGACGGGCTGGCCACCTCGCATGAGGGAGACCGGAACTTCCGCGTCGTGCGGGCCCGTATCCGGTGGTCGTGTCACAGGATGCACTACCTCTTCCAGCGCGGTTCCGGTGCGCTTGAACCGCCGCAAGGCCGACTTCCTGCCACCCCTGGACTCCTTGTGCTCGCTGCGTTTGGTGACCGGGTGGCCGTTGACCTCCACGAGCTTGTAGACGAGGTTCGCGGTGGGCGCCCCGGAACCGGTGACCACCGAGGTGCCCACGCCGAAAGCGTCCACCGGCTCGGCGCGCAACCCGGCGATGGCGTGCTCGTCCAGATCGCCGGAGACGATAATGCGGGTGTCCCTGGCGCCGAGCGCGTCCAGCTGCTCGCGAGCCTGCCTGGCCAATACCCCCACGTCGCCCGAGTCGATGCGGATCGCGCCGAGCTCCGGACCGGTGACCCGGATGGCGGTGTCGATGCCGCTTGTGATGTCGTAGGTGTCGACCAGCAGGGTGGTGTCGGTTCCCAGCGCGGCGACCTGAGCGCGGAACGCGTCCTCTTCGGAATCGTGCAGCATCATGAAGGCGTGTGCGACGGTGCCGCGAGTGGGTATCTCGTAGCGCCTGCCCGCCTCGAGGTTGGATGTCGCGGCGAATCCGGCGAGGTAGGCAGCGCGAGCGGCGGACACCGCGGCGTGTTCGTGGGTGCGGCGGCCGCCCATCTCGATCAGTGGCCTGCTCCCCGCGGCCGAGGTCATCCGTGCGGCGGCGGAAGCCACGGCGCAATCGTGGTTGAGGATGGACAGCACCAGCGTCTCCAGTACCACCGCGTGGGCGAACGGCGCGCGCACGGTGAAGACCGGCGAGCCGGGAAAGTAGAGCTCACCCTCCGGGTAGCCGTCGATGTCACCGTTGAAGGTGTAGTCGGCCAGCCAGTCGAGGGTGTGGTGGTCGACGACCCCCGCCGCGGCGAGCGGGTCGAGCTCGGCCTCGGTGAACCGGAAGCGGGTGATGGCCTCGAGCACGCGCTCGGTCCCTGCCACGACGCCGAACCGTCGTCCTTCTGGCAGGCTCCGCGCGAAGACCTCGAACACACAGTCGCGATCGGCGCTACCGTCGTGCAAGGCGCTGGCCAGCATGGTCAGCTCGTAGTGATCGGTCAGCATCGCGGTACTCTGCGGTGGATCGATCATGTGGCCACGGTACTCGACCGGGCACGCTCCGTGGGACCCATTGCAGGCGCGGCCATGGCCACGGAAGGCGGACGCGAGCGTTGCGCCCCCGGCCAACCGTGCCACCATGGGGATATGACCACGCCCCTCGAGGCCGAACAGACACAGGTCGAGCCGATCGGTGCTGAACTCGGAGCCGAGGACACACCGTGGCAGACGATCGTGTGGAACGACCCGGTGAACTTGATGTCGTACGTGACGTACGTGTTCCAGAAGCTCTTCGGCTACAGTCGGGACCACGCCACGAAACTGATGCTCGACGTGCACCACAAGGGCAGCGCCGTGGTGTCCTGGGGGTCGAAGGAGAAGGTGGAAGGCGACGTCGCGCGGCTGCACGCCGCCGGGCTCTGGGCGACGATGCAGAAGGCGCCGTGAGACAGCCGTGAGGGATTGGCATCGTCAGGGCGACCGCGTGACCGCGACCTTCGCCCAGCAGGAAGCGGCGGTACTGCGCGGGCTGGTGCGGCACCTGGAGGATCTGCTCAGTGCGCGTGCCGACGAGGCCCCGCAGGACGAGCTCGCCGAGCTGACCGGCATGCGCGCGGGCCCGACTGAGGCGCCGGAGGACCCGGTGCTGTCCCGGCTGCTCCCGGACTTTCATCGGCTCCATCCGGACCAGCCCTCGGAGGAGGATCAGAACTCGGCTGCCGCACTGCGCTCGCTGCACGAGCCGCAGCTGATCGAGGAGAAGCTCGGGGTCGCCGAGGTGGTGCTCGACACCCTTCCCGCGGGCGGCGGTGAGGTCGACCTCGACCTGGAGCAGGCGGACGCGTGGCTGTCGGCGCTCAACGATGTCCGGCTCGCGCTGGGAACGGTGCTCGACATCGGCGAGGAAACCTCCGATGAAGTGACCGAGGACCACCCGCAGGCTTCGCACTTCGGCGTCTACCACTGGCTCACTTACGTCCAGGAAGGCCTCGTGCAGGCCGTCAGCGGCTGAGCGCGCCTCCGCGCCCTGGACACGGCGTGGCACCTCCTGCGGGGCTAGGCTGGGGCACCACTATGGCAACTCCGGGAGCGACCAACGGGATCACCGACGTCGACGGCGTCACCGTCGGGCACCACGAGCGGATCGGCGCTGGCTGGGCGACAGGGACAACAGTGGTGCTCACACCACACGGCGCCGTCTGCGGGGTCGACGGCCGCGGCGGCGCCCCTGGCACAAGGGAGACCGACCTGCTCGCCCCCCAGAACCTGGTGCAGCGGGTGCACGGAATCTGCCTGTCCGGCGGCAGCGCCTACGGGCTAGCGGCCGCCGATGGGGTGATGCGCTGGCTCGGCGAACACCAGTACGGCTTCGCCGTCGGATCCCACCCGCACGAGGTGGTGCCGATCGTGCCCGCAGCCGTGATCTTCGACCTACCGAGCGGCGAGTGGGGTAACCACCCCGACGCCGAGTTCGGCTACCGCGCCTGCCACGACGCCGGGACGGGGCCGGTGCGGCAGGGCAGCGTCGGCGCCGGGGCTGGAGCGGTGACCGGCTCGCTCAAGGGTGGCGTCGGCACCGCGAGCGCCGTGCTGCCACCCGCGGAGGACGCCGAACCGGTCACCCTCGGCGCGCTCGCCGTGGTCAACGCACGGGGGGAGTCGGTGGATCGCGCCACCGGAACACCGTGGGCGGCCGATGCCGAGCTGGTTGGCGAGTTCGGCGTATCGAGCTGGCCCGGCCGCCCGGCGCGCGACGGCGCCGCGGGACAGGCGTCGCTGAACACCATCGTCGGGGTGGTCGCCACCGACGCCGCGTTGCGCAAGGCGGAATGCCAGCGGCTGGCCATGGCCGCACAGGACGGTATCGCCAGGGCGGTACGGCCCGCGCACTCGATGTTCGACGGCGACACGGTGTTCGCGCTGAGTACCGGCCACCGGGAACTCCCGGACGCCGACACCCCGATCGGTCTACCCGCGCGGGCTGGTGCGTTCGACCGGCTCTGCGCCGAAGCCGCCACCACCTTCTCCCGCGCGATCGTGCGCGGCGTGCTGGCTGCTGAGGGCCACGCGGTAGTGCCCGCCTACCGGGACGTCTGGCCGGAGGCTTTCCCGCCCGAGCGATAGGTGCATCATGGGTGGCTGTGGCGATGGATGGGGCGGGTAGACCGGATCCGCGTGTGCCTTCTCATGATGCGGACCGGCCATGCCCAACCTTTAGGATGGCAGGGTGCTGAAGATCCGCAGAGACCTCGTCGACGCGATCGTCGAGCACGCTCGCCGGGATCACCCCGACGAGGCGTGCGGTGTGATCGCCGGGAAGGAAGGCTCGGACGTGCCCGAGCGGTTCATCCCGATGGTCAACGCCGCGCGTTCGCCGACGTTCTACGAGTTCGATTCGACCGACCTGTTGAAGCTGTACCGGGAGATGGACGCGCGCGGGGAGGTACCCGTGGTGATCTACCATTCACACACGGCGACCGAGGCGTACCCCTCGCGGACCGACATCGCCTATGCCTCCGAACCCGAAGCACACTACGTGCTGGTATCGACGAGGGACCCGGACACATACGAGTTCCGCTCGTATCGCATCGTGGACGGGGAGGTCACCGAGGAAGACGTCGAGGTGGTCGAACCGTCGGCGCCTGCCGAAGCTGAACAGCTGACGTGACGGCGTTCACCACCATTGAGGCGCTGGGAATAGCCACGGGGCGGGCAGCGTCCAGTCAAGCAGGACCAGTGCCAGTCCCCTGGCCTGGCTGAGCCCACAAGCAGCGGAGGTAACACATGGCAGTAACCGTGTCCATCCCGACGATCCTGCGTAGCCACACCGGCGGCGAGAAGTCGGTCGAGGCGTCGGGCAACACCGTGCTCGAGGTCATCGACGACATCGAATCGCGCCACAGCGGCCTGAAGGAACGGCTGGTCAAGGACTCCAAGCTGCACCGGTTCGTCAACGTGTACGTCAACGACGAGGATGTCCGGTTCGTCGGCGGCTTGGACGCCGAGGTGTCGGACGGCGACACCGTGACGATCCTGCCTGCCGTCGCGGGAGGTGCGCGGTAAGCCATGGGCCGCTTCGAGTCGCTCCTCGACGCGCTGGGCGACACCCCGCTGGTGGGGTTGCCGCGACTGTCGCCCGCGCGCGATGTGCGGCTGTGGGCCAAACTCGAGGACCGCAACCCGACGGGTTCGATCAAGGACCGTACCGCGCTGGCCATGATCGAAGCCGCCGAGCGGGACGGCACGCTGCGGCAGGGCTCCACGATCCTGGAACCGACCTCGGGAAATACCGGGATCTCGCTGGCCATGGCCGCAAAGGTGAAGGGCTACGGCCTGGTGTGCGTCATGCCCGAGAACACCTCGACGGAGCGGAAACAACTGCTGCAGGCCTACGGTGCTCGCATCGTGGACTCTCCCGCGGCTGGCGGCTCCAACGAGGCGGTGCGCAGGGCCAAGGAGCTGGCCGAGAGCAACCCGGACTGGGTGCTGCTCTACCAGTACGGCAACCAGGCCAACGTGGATGCGCACTACACCGGGACCGGTCCCGAGCTGCTGAAGGACCTTCCGGAGGTCACGCACTTCGTCGCCGGGCTCGGCACCACCGGAACCCTGGTCGGTGTCGGCCGGTACCTGCATGAGCACAAGCCGGGCGTGCAGGTGGTGGCTGCCGAGCCGCGGTACGGCGAGCTGGTGTACGGTCTGCGCAACCTCGACGAGGGGTTCGTCCCCGAGCTCTACGATCCGGACGTGCTGACCGGTCGTTTCTCGGTCGGTGCCTACGACGCGTTGCGCCGCACTCGCGAGTTGCTGGAGCTGGAGGGGATATTCGCCGGGATCTCCACCGGTGCCGTGCTGCACGCGGCGTTGGCCGTTGCCCAGCGAGCGCAGGCCCGGGGGGAATCGGCCGATGTGGCCTTCGTCGTGGCCGACGCCGGGTGGAAATACCTGTCCACCGGCGCCTACAGCGGATCGCTCGACGAGGCAGCCGAACGGCTCGACGGTCAGCTCTGGGCGTGAGCCCGGCACGCGAGGTGTGGAGCACCGTCGCTCGGGGCGAGGGTATGAGGAACACGTAGCCTGGACGGTATGAGCGGCCTGCCAGAGAACTCGGCGAAGCGAGCGCTGCCCGCGCGGCCCGGCACGGCGCTGCTGACCTCGATGGGTTTCGCCGCGGCACTGTACCTGGTCTGGGTGATCGACCAGATCCTGCCAGCCAGCCTGGTACGCGAGGGCGGGATCTACAGCAGGGACTGGTCGGGGCTGGACGGGGTGTTGTGGGCGCCGCTGCTGCACAGCGGCTGGGACCACCTGGTGTCCAACACCGTGCCGGTCGTGGTGTTCGCCTTCCTGGCCATGGCGGGCGGGATCGCCCAGTGGGCGGCGATCACCGCGCTGATCTGGCTGCTGTCCGGTCTGGGTGTGTGGCTGGTTGCGCCGCCGCACACGGTGACCATCGGTGCGTCCGGGCTTGCGTTCGGCTGGCTGGCGTTCCTGCTGGTACGCGGGTTCTTCAACCGCAGCGGTGGGCAGCTCGTCGTCGCAGGCATCCTGTTCTTCCTCTACGGCAGCATGCTCTGGGGCGTGCTGCCGCTCTACCAGGGTGTGTCATGGCAGGGTCACCTGTTCGGCGCGGTTTCCGGCGTGATCGCCGCGTGGCTGGTCTCGCGGACCGTGCCGGAACCGGCTCGGGCACGACGATGGACCTGGTAGCCCGCGCGGTAACGTGCTTCCTGTGCCAGCCGCTACGCCGCGAACGTCCGCAGTGACCTCGCCGATCGGGATCTTCGACTCCGGCGTCGGTGGGCTGACGGTCGCACGCGCCGTGCTCGACCAGCTGCCCGGCGAGCGGATCCGCTACCTGGGCGACACCGCCCACGCGCCGTACGGGTCGCTGCCGATCGCGCGCGCTCGCGAGCTGGCGCTTGCCGGGCTCGACGAACTCGTGGCCAGCGGCGTGAAGGCACTGGTGATCGCGTGCAACACGGCGTCGGCTGCCTGCCTGCGGGATGCGCGGGAGCGTTACGACGTCCCCGTCATCGAGGTGGTGCTGCCTGCGGTGCGCCGCGCTGTGGCGGTGACCCACACCGGCCGGGTCGGTGTGATCGGCACCGAGGGCACCGTGCGCTCGCGCGCCTACGACGACGCGTTCGCCGCGGCGCGTGGGATCACGGTCACCAGCGTGGCCTGCCCGCGGTTCGTCGACTTCGTCGAACGAGGGATCACGACGGGGCGGCAGGTGCTGGGGCTGGCGCAGGGCTACCTCGACCCGTTGCTGCGTGCCGATGTGGACACCCTCGTGCTGGGCTGTACGCACTACCCACTGCTCACGGGGGTGTTGCAGATCGTGCTGGGGCAGCGGGTGACGCTGGTCTCCAGCGCTGAGGAGACCGCCAAGGACGTCGTGCGCGTGCTCACCCAACAGGAGTTGTTGGCTGAGCCGAGCCGCGCGGTGGCCATGAGCGAGCACGAGTTCCTCACCACCGGCGACGCAGGCACCTTCACGTCGGTGGCCCAGCGATTCCTCGGCGGGCTCGCCGCTGAGCAGGTCCGGTGTCGGGAACCGGTCGCGGTCGCCGACCGGGCGGCGCCGACGACGTAGGTTGACCGTGAGCGAGGAGTCCGGGCTGTCTCGCCGATGTGACGAATCACCCGAGTAGTGTGGTGTGGCGCAGTGCATCATTCTCCTCGGATCCGTGACGTGGCAGGGTAGGCACCGTGCGATTGACGATCCTCGGCTGCGCGGGAAGCATCCCTGGCCCGAACACCAACGCCTCGGGTTACCTCGTCGAGGCGGACGGCTACACGCTCGGGCTCGAACTGGGTAACGGGACGCTATCGGCATTACAGGCGATGCGCGGTCCGTTCGCGCTGGACGCGTTGCTGCTCTCGCACTTGCATCCCGACCACTGCGCCGACGTCGCGGCGCTCACGGTGCTGCATCGTTACCACCCGCAGCGGCCGACGGACGGCAAACCGGGCAGGCTGCCGGTGTACGGGCCGGACGACACGGCGGTACGGCTGGCCAACCTGTACGCGCCGAACGAGCGAGAGCGCGCCGAGACCGATCTCGCCGACGTGTTCGAGTTCCACGCGATGCCGCGCGAGCCTACCCGGATCGGGCCGTTCGAGGTCACGGCATTTCCGGTGCTGCACCCGACACCGGCGTTCGGCGTGCGTATCGCCTACCGGGACCTCACCTTCGCCTATACCGGCGACACCGACGTCTGTCCCGAACTGGATCAGCTCGCCGCGTCGGCTGATGTGTTGCTGGCCGAGGCCACCTGGACGGAGTCGGACGACCGCCCGGTGGGGGTCCATCTCTCGGGTGCGGCCGCCGGGGAGCTGGCGGCCCGCGCAGGCGTGCGCAGGCTCATGCTCACCCACATCGCACCGTGGACCGACCGGGCGAAGATCTACGCGGAGGCGCGGACCGCCTACACCGGCGACGTCGAGCTGGTCGAGCAGGGCGCGGTGTACGAGTTCTGAGTACCCGGCGACGGTGCGTGTTCGGCCCCGCCGTTACCGGCGCGGGGCTCGCCGATAGGCTTCCCACGTGGCACGAGCAGACGGGCGAGAAGACGACCAGCTTCGCGACATCACGATCACGCGCGGGTACCAGAAGTGGCCCGCCGGTTCGGTTCTCATCGAGTTCGGGCACACCCGTGTGTTGTGCGCCGCCAGCGTCACCGAGGGCGTGCCGCGCTGGCGCACCGGCTCAGGGCTCGGCTGGGTCACCGCCGAGTACGCCATGCTGCCGTCGGCGACCACCAGCCGTAGCGACCGCGAGTCGATCAAGGGCAAGGTCGGCGGCCGCACGCACGAGATCAGCAGGTTGATCGGACGGTCACTGCGCGCCTGTATCGACCTGGCCGCGCTCGGCGAGAACACCATCGTTATCGACTGTGACGTGATCCAGGCCGACGGTGGCACCCGCACCGCCGCGATCACCGGCGCGTACGTCGCGCTGGCCGATGCCATCACCTGGCTCGACGCCGCGGGCAGCTTGGCCGACCCGAAGCCGCTGTCGGCGGCGATCTCGGCGGTCAGCGTCGGGGTGGTAGACGGCCGGGTGCGCTTGGACCTGCCGTACGAGGAGGACGCCCGGGCAGAGGTCGATATGAATGTGGTCGCCACCGACACCGGGACCCTGATCGAGGTGCAGGGAACGGCGGAGGGTGCGACGTTCACCCGCTCCACTCTGGACCAGATGCTGGACAGCGCGCTCGCCGGCTGCGCCGAGTTGAGTCGCATGCAGACCGAGGCGCTTGAGCAACCCTACCCGGGTGAGTTGCCGGAGCGGTCGCAGGGCAAGAACGGCAAGAAGTCCAAGAGCTCGAAATGAACCGTGTGCTGCTGGCGACCCGCAACACCAAGAAGCTGGACGAGTTGCGACGGATCCTCGACGCGGCGGGGATCGAACGGCTGGAGGTCGTCGGCCTTGCCGACGTACCGCCCTTCGAGGAGCCGGTGGAGTCGGCGGCTACGTTCGAGGGCAACGCGCTGATCAAGGCGCGTGACGCCGTGAGGGCTACAGGGCTTCCCGCCGTGGCCGACGATTCCGGGTTGACCGTCGACGCGCTGAACGGCATGCCGGGGGTGCTGTCGGCCCGTTGGGCGGGGCGGCACGGTGACGACGACGCGAACCTGCGGCTGGTACTCGAGCAGCTCGGCGACGTCCCGGACGAGCGGCGCGGTGCGGCGTTCGTGTGCGCGGCCGCTCTGGTGCGGCCCGGCGGCAAGGAGGACGTCGTCGTTGGCCGCTGGGAGGGCTCGCTGACCAGGGAACCTCGCGGCAGCCACGGATTCGGCTACGACCCGATCTTCGTGCCGTCCGGCGAGACCAGGACCTCGGCGGAGCTCGACCCGGCGGAGAAGGACAGCATCTCCCACCGTGGCCGGGCGCTGCGCGCGCTGGTTCCCTACCTCACCACGCTCGGCGACTGACGCAGGCGCGCCCGTGCCCGGGTGGGGTGGGCGCTGAACGTGACGTTCAGCGCCTTCTACGGCGCCAACGCCACGTTCAGCTTCGTACCTACCCGTGGATGTCGAGCTCGGTGAGGAGCCGCACCACGTGACCGGTGGCCTTGACGTTGTAGCGGGCGACGGCGACGGTGCCGTCGGAGTCGACCACTACGGTCGAGCGGATTACCCCTCGGGTTACCTTGCCGTAGCTGGTCTTCTCCCCGTAGGCGCCCCAAAGGGTCATCACTTCGGTGTCCGGATCGGACAGCAACGGGAAGGTCAGCCCCTCGGCCTCGGCGAATGAGGCCAGCTTGTCCTGCGGATCCGGCGAGATGCCCAGTACCTGGTACCCGGCGGCATTCAGCAGGGAGAGGTTGTCGCGGAAGTCGCACGCCTGGGTGGTGCACCCCGGTGTCGCCGCGCGCGGATAGAAGTACACGATCACGGGACCGCCACGGTAGTCCGACAGCGACACCGGCGTCCCGGTGCTGTCCGGCAGCGTGAAATCGGGTGCCTTGTCCCCTACGGAAAGCTGTTGTTGATCAGTCACGCCCCGAGGGTAGCCGGTGGGTGAGCCGAAGGCCTCCTTCGGTACATATGCGGTACCCGAGGACCCCTTCGGCGCACCCCCGGCCTAGCGCGAGCTGCTGTAGTGGGTAGCGGGAAGTTCGGGGGTGGTCTGCACCGACAAGGTGGCGGTGCCCGCCTCGTCCGGGGCGACGAAGGCGAGCGTGAACCGGGCACTCCTACCCGCGGTGACATCCCGGTCGGCCGCGGGGATGCCTGCGTAGCCGTGTTTGGGGTCGACAAGTTCCCGCAGCGGCGCGCCGTCCGCGGAGGCACTGACGGCGAGCTGCGACAGCCGGTACGGGGTGTCGCCCTCGTTGCGCACCGAGATCTCGAAGGCGAGCGCGGCGTCGCTGTCGGGGAAGGCGGAGTCGCTGGGAACGAACGGCTGCGGGGTCGAGACGTGGACGGTGACGTCGTTGTCGAACTCCGCGCGCTGGCCGTACTCGATCCCTGCGGAGCCCGCTCGCTCGCCTGAGATCCTCTCGTGATCATGGCCGGGGGAGCCGTCCGAGGCCTGCTGGCCACACCCGGGTAACCCAAGCAGCACGACACAGCTCAGGCCGATGGCCCACAGGCAGGCGCGGATCACGGGCACGGACCTCTCCCAGGAGTCTGCCGCCATCGACCGAGACTCCGGCTCGGAGGCGGTGGTGTTCGATGGAAAATCGTTGAGGCGGCGACAGTGCCGCCACGGTCGAGCTTGCCGGTTCGGGCGCGTCTACGCGCGGTAGGCAGCGCAGTCGACGCCGAGCCGGTGCCGCACCGTATCCGAAACGTGATCAGCGGTAACGCGCTGTGACAAGGTGGCGGGTTCAGGTCGCCAGCGCGAACAGCAGGATGAACAGGACGACGGCGAGTACCCAGACGATGAAGAGCCATCCGAACTCGCGCCACGGCTGCACCTGCGCGGTGTCCTTACCCGGCACGTACACGCCGCGCATCTCGAACCAGTCGGCCAGACCGGCGATCAGGCGCAGCGGGTTGGCCGTGCGCATGGCGTCACCTCTCGACATCGTCCGCATATCACGGAAGTAAGAGCGCCCCCGGCGCGAGGGGGAGAGGCGCCGGGGGCGGTAACCGGCCCTGGGGTCGACCGGTGATTCATAACCTTACCCCACGATCCGGTGCACGTGCACCCGGGTGTGCATACGAATCTTTCTGTCATGAACGTTGACGCCCGTGCCGCCCTGGTACTACTTTTCTGCGATCACGCGCGATCACGAACGCCGGGACGATGAGTCACGGGGGTCGGCGGTGGCGTACCGCGGCACGATTTCACTGGGAGGGAGAGACGCCCATGGTGGACAGACTCCAGCAGCGTTGGGGGTTGCGAACCGATCCGGTTATCTTCTTCGTTTCGGCCGGTCTGGCCGTTCTCTTCGTTGTGTTGTCCATCGCCTTCACCGCCGAGGTCGATGCGGTGTTCGCGGTGGTCTCCGGCTGGATACTGGAGAACCTGGGTTGGTTCTACATCCTCGGCGTGACGGCGTTCCTGGTCTTCCTGCTATGGATAGCGCTGAGCCGGTACGGGCACGTGCGGCTCGGCGCTCGGAGCGACCGCCCGGAGTTCAGTAACCTCGCCTGGTTCGCGATGCTGTTCGCGGCCGGTATCGGGACGATCCTGATGTTCTGGGGCGTGGCGGAACCGATCAGCCACTTCGCGAACCCACCGATGGGTGATGTCGCGCCGGAGAGCGCGGAGGCAGCCACGCAGGCACTGAACTTCACCCTGTACCACTTCGCGCTGCACACCTGGACGATCTTCTGCCTGCCCGCGCTCGCATTCGCCTACTTCGCTTACCGGCGCAGGTTGCCGTTCCGGGTGAGCTCGATCTTCCAGCCGCTGCTCGGCGACCGCATCAACGGGCCAATCGGCAAGATCATCGACGTCACAGCGGTGGTGGGCACCATCTTCGGTGTTGGTGTGTCGATAGGCCTGGGCACCATGCAAATCAACAGCGGCTTGGCGTCGCTGTTCGGGCTCCCGGAGAACGCCACCAGCCAGGTGGCGATCATCGCGGTCATCACCGGGTTCGCGCTGGTCTCCATCGGGTTCGGGCTGCACAAGGGCATCAAGCGCCTGTCCAACCTGAATATCCTGATGGCCGTCGGTCTGCTCATCTTCGTGCTGGTGGCGGGCTCGACGCTGTACCTGACGCGCGGGGTGATCGAGTCCACCGGGAATTACCTGAGTTCGATCGTGAACCTGGCGTTCTGGAACGACACCTTCGCAGAGCCCGAGTGGGGCTGGCAGGGGAGCTGGACCGTCTTCTACTGGGCGTGGACCATCACCTGGTCGCCGTTCATCGGCATCTTCATCGCCCGCATCTCCAAGGGTCGCAGCATCAAGGAGTTCGTGCTGGGCGTGCTGGGGATGCCTGCGGCGTTCAGCGTCATCTGGTTCAGCATCTTCGGTCTGTCGGCCATCGACGTGGAGCTGGAGCGCGGCGGCGGGATCATCGAGGCTGTGGTCGAGCAGGGCGACCCACCGGGCGCGATGTTCGCGATGTTCGAGCACTTCCCGTTGACCACCTTCCTGTCGGCGGTGGGCATCCTGATCGTGGTGATCTTCTTGACCACGTCGAAGGATTCCGCATCGCTGGTGCTGGACCTGCTGTGCTCGGGACGTTCGGACGAGGTCTCTCCCACCCGCCAGCGGGTCTTCTGGGGACTGATCGTCGGCGCCGTCGCCGCAACCCTGTTGGCCGCCACCGGGGCGGACGGGCTGGCCGCGCTCGAACAGGTGATGATCGTCGTGGGGCTGCCGTTCTTTGTGTTCGGCTTTCTGATGATCTGGTCGCTACTGCGCGCGTTGCGATCCGATGTCCGCATCACGGTCTCCGAAGTGGACACCCTCGCCGGGGACGAGCCCGAGGACGAGGAGCCCCAGGCAGCACGACGAGAGTGATCACGAGCCGGGGCGCTGAACGTGACGTTCGGCGCCGTAGACGGAACGAACGTGACGTTCAGCTCCCCAAGGGCCGATGGTGAGGTGTGGAATGAACGCGCCGTTCAGGCCATAGAGGGAGCCGAACGTGACGTTCAGCGCCTACACCGGGTGACGCTCCGCTAGGGCCAGTGGAAGTCCAGGGCGTCGCGTGCGTCGTTCACCTCGCCGCAGAGGTCGTCGGTCAGGGTGAGTGCGCTCGCCAGGTGCGCGCGGGCGGTCTTCGCGCGTTCGGAGGACGTTGTTGCCTCGTCGAGGGCCGAGCACGCGCGACGCAACTCGTCCTCCCAGGCGAACAGCCGCAGGGTCACCGCGCGGAGCACTTCAGCGGCCCGCGCGGCGGCGATGCGGTCGCTATCGAGCTCGCGGACGGCGAGCGAGCCGACATGCAGGGTCGGCGGTAGCTCGGGTCGCTCGGACACGATCAGGACCCGCAGCGGATCCGGCTCCGGTGAGTGAGTCATGGGTTCCTCCTCGGTTGAGTGCATGGCACGGATTCCACCGCAACTCGCTAGACGGCGCAACCGTTGTGCGAAGAAATATTTCTCAGCAACACTAATGGATGAATGCGAACTGTCACCCCTACGAATAAGCTGTGCAACGAATGGTTGCGAGCGGGAGCGAGGCATACGGATGAGCGAGGACTTCCGCCCTGGCGTACGGCTCCGGCGGGTGGCCAGGGAACTGCGGCGCTGGCGGGAGCAGCTGAATCTCACCGGAACCCAGGCCGCCAAGCTGGTGCGCTGGTCGCCGTCGAAGCTGAGCAAGGTCGAGAACGCTCAGCAGCCGATCCCCGGCGTGGACGTGCTCGCGCTGGCTATCGTCTACGAGATCGACGAGGCCGAGCGGGACCGAGTGTTCCGCGCCGCGCTGAGCGCCTCGGACCCCGGCTGGTGGCAGGACTACGACGAGGACGCGCTGGTCTCGGCCGCGCAGGACTTCGTGGAGCTGGAGTCCGAGGCCACGCTGCTACGCACGTTCAAGCCGGACCTGATCCCCGGTCTGCTGCAGACCGAACGCTACGCGATGGAGTTGGCGCGGGCATGGATCCCGCGACCGTCGGAGCTAACGGTGCGGCAACGTGCCGAGGCTCGCACCACCCGGCAGGCTCGGCTCACCGACGAGAACCCGCTGCACATCGACGCGGTGATCGGCGAGGCCGCGTTACGGCAACAGGTCGGCGGGCCGACGGTGATGCGCGCGCAGCTGGAAACCCTGCTCGACCGGGCCGCGCAACAGCACATCACGGTGCGCGTGCTGCCGCTGGGCGTCGGTGCCTACCCGGCGATGGGCACGTCGTTCGAGATGCTGTCCTTCGCCGAGGAGCACTACACCGATGTGGTCTACGTGGAGAACCTGCTCAAGGGCACCTACCTGGAGGAGCCGGACGAGGTCGAGGCGTATACTCGACAATTCGAAGGGGTGCGTGACAGCGCCCTCGACCCGGAGGCCTCGGCGGGCCGGATCCGGGAGATTCTCGCGGAGCCGGCCCCATGACCGTCGAAGGAAGTGCCCGATGTCCACGCCGGAGCTGGCCCAGGCACGGTGGCGTCGCAGCAGCCGTACGAATAACGGAGGCGGCAACTGCGTCGAGCTCGCGTTGCTGCCCGGCGGCACCGCCGTGCGCGACTCGAAGGACCGTGCCGGTGGCACCTTGACCGTTCCCCCCTCGGCTTGGCGCGCTTTCCACAGCGCGGTGGTGGCAGGCCGCGTCGACACCTGACGCCACCGCGGCGCGATTCGGGGTGTCAGAAGCCGGGTTCGGTATCGTCGGGTGGGGTGCCCTCCGGCCAGATGCAGGGGGAGGAGGCGCCGAGCGACAGGTCGCCTTCATCGCTGGTGCGGATGGACATGCGGAACGCATCGTCGTTGTGTTCGACATAGATCGAGCCGCGATCGCGGCGGTCACCGCGGATGCGGTAGTTGTTGGCTTCCCAATGGGCATAGAGCACGTCGAGGTACTCCCGGTTCTTCTCCTTCGGCAGGTCGTCCAGCCAGTAGGTCATACCTACCTGGTAGCGGCCTTGAGGGCCGCCGTCGGTCGGGTCTGTGCACGCGTCCGAGTAGTCACTGAGTTGCCGCAACGACGGTTGGTCGGGTAGGGCGGCGATGGCGTCGTGGAGGTGTTGTTCGGCGCGGTCGCGGGCTTGCTCTTCGGTGATGGTGGGTTCCATGGCGGGATCTCCGGTGCAGGCGGACAGCATGAGCAGTACAGCCAGCGCGAGGCTGAGACCGGTCGGCATTCTGGCTGCGTGTGCCGTGCGGCTGGGCGGTGTCGGCATGGGTGTGGGCTATTCCGTGGGGGTGGTCAGTGTGGTGTTGTCTTTGCCGGTCACGATCCGTCCCATGTTCTCCAGGGACTCGTTCTGACGGTCCCAGTATTCGGAGTGGGCTGCGGTTGAGTGGTTGAACGGGCCCCAGCCTTCGGTGCCGGGATCCGCCTCGAACTCCACCGCACCGAAGTCCTCGTCGACCGGTGACGTCCCCCAACCGTGCGAGACGTAGGCACCAGCCCGGATGATGTCGTTCTCGGCGGTGCTGGCGTAGACGTTGCCGGGGTCGATGCCGAGTTCGCTGGCGTGATCGACGCCGACGCCCGGGCTGCCGAGGAACACCATGTTGTCCGCGTGCAGTTCGTGATCGCGGGCGGTGTGGCCGATCACTGTCGAGCCGTAGCTGTGCCCGATTACGGTGTTGAGCCCGCCGCCGCCCTCGTGGGTGGCCTTGAGCCCGTCCTGGAAGCCTGCCAGATCGGCGCCTGCCTCGTCGGCGTACGAGCCACCGGTGGCCTCGGCCAGGTCTTGTGGCGCGTCGTAGCCGATCCACGTCACGGCAGCGGTCTCGGCTCCGGGCGCCTCACGTCCTGCTGTCTCCAGAATCCTGTCCGCTTTGCCGAGCTCGTTGCTCATCGACTCCAGCCCCGACCCTGTCCCCGGCACGTTGGTCACCGTGTTGTCGGCGGTGTCGGGGTTGCCGGTGGCCACGATGCCGCGCCCGTTGCCCTCGGTGGCGAAGTCCAGCAGGTAGGCCTGCGGCTCCGTCTCGGACGGCTCCCGTCCGAGACGGTCGTGGATCGCCTCCAGCCCGTTGTGGACATCGTTGAGCTGCCGCAGCTCGTTGTCCTCGGCCAGCGTGCGGTCGTCGCCGAGGGTGATCAGCGCGTCGCGGCGGGCGTTGACGTCGGCGAACTCGTCGGCGAACCGGATGCGGTTGGCGCGGTCCCGCGCTTCGACCGGGATGCCGTCCACGCTCCCGATCCGGTCGCCGTGGGTGTAGATCGCGGATTCCTGCTGCATCGGGGTCAGCTCGTCCCACCACTGCCTCACCCGCGCCGGTGACCAGTCGTCCTGGGGCAGCCGGCTCGGGGTGACGACGCTGCCGGAGCCGACTGCCCGCAGACCCAACCCGGCGTCCTCGGGCATCAGGTCACCCAGCTGCCGGGAAGCCACCTGATCGGCCTCGGTGGCGTCGGCGACGGCGGCCGCGATGGCCTCGTCGAGTTCCTCGGCCAGTGCCCGGTCCGCCGCGACCTGCTCGTCGCTGCGGAAGTCACCGGGTGCGTGGCCAGGAGGTGTGCTGACCTCGCCGGTCTCACGGTCGACGTGGACGATGCGGTGCGCCTCCGCCGTGGCGATCGCGTCGTTGACACGCCGCTGCGCGTCGGTGATCGCGTCCGACAGTGTTCGCAGCACCCGGGGGATACGGTCGATATACTCGGCCGCGGTGTCGTAGCCCGCGCGGACGCCATCGATGTGCTCCCTGGCCATCTCGGCGGCGTCACCGGACCAGCCGTCCAGCCCGCCGGTGGCCTGCTTGATGTCCAGCGCTGTCCCATCGAGCTCGCTGGCCAGGCGCGCCCACTGGTCGGCGATGTCGTCGTAGGCGCTCGGGTCGGCGTCCCGCAGATCCTGGAACGACACCATCACGCACCGCCGCCGCTGCCGATGCGGTCGAGCGAGTCGATGACCGCGACTTCCATCTCCTCGTAGGAGCCGTAGCTCTCCTGTAGCAAGCCACCGGTGGTCGCGGCGCGCTTGGACAGGTCGTCGAGCTGGTATCCCCACATGCCTGCCAGGGTGGCGAGCCTGCCGGTGGTGGCGAACCCGCTGTTGGCGCCGTCGTGGCGCTGGACAGCGCCGGTGAACTCGGCGTGTGCCCCTGCCGCCGCGTCGGCGATCTCCACGAACCGCTCGCCTGCCTCGGCGAGGCTCACCAACTGGTCGACCTCGAATCCGTCCGGCACACGTCCCCCTCACGTCGCTGACGTGACCTCGAGGAAGGTTAGCAAAGGTAGGGGGCCACGGCACGTCCGCCGGATGCTCCGCCCGTTGGCTGCCCTTCCGGGCTCAGCATTCGACGACGTTGAGCGCGAGGCCGCCGCGTGCGGTCTCCTTGTACTTGACCTTCATGTCGGCACCCGTGTCCCGCATCGTCTTGATCGCTTTGTCCAGGCTGACGGTGTGCGTGCCGTCGCCGCGTAGCGCCATCCTGGCCGCCGTGATGGCCTTGATGGCGGCGATGGCGTTGCGTTCGATGCACGGGATCTGCACAAGACCGCCCACGGGATCGCAGGTGAGCCCGAGGTTGTGCTCCAGCCCGATCTCGGCGGCGTTCTCCACCTGCTCCGGGGTGCCGCCGAGGACTTCGGCCAGCCCGCCGGCGGCCATCGAGCAGGCCGAGCCGACCTCGCCCTGGCAGCCGACTTCGGCGCCGGAGATCGAGGCGTTGTGCTTGATCAGCATTCCGATCGCACCCGCCGTGAGGAGGAACCGCACCACCCCGTCCTCAGTGGCGTGCGGCACGAACTGCCAGTAGTAGTGCAGTACCGCCGGAATGATGCCTGCCGCCCCATTCGTCGGGGCGGTGACGACCCGGCCGCCCGCGGCGTTCTCCTCGTTGACCGCGAGGGCGGCCATGGTGACCCACTCCATGGCCTGTAGGGGATCTCCGGTGCCTTCCGTGTTCTCGAGCTGCTTGCGCAGCTCCGCCGCCCGACGCCGGACCCGGAGGCCGCCTGGGAGCACGCCGGTCGTGCTCGATCCCCGGTGCACGCATTCGCGCATGACCGACCAGATCGCCAGCAAGCCCGCGACCACCTCGTCCGCGCTGTAGCGGGCGCGCTCGTTGTCGAGCATCAGCGAGCTGATCGTGCGCCTCGTGTGCCGGGTGTGAGTGAGCAGTTCGTCTGCGGTGGTGAAGGGGTAGGGCACCGGGGTGGAATCCTCGACGATCTGCTTCGCCCCGGCGGTATCCTCGTCGATGACGAACCCGCCGCCGATCGAGTAGTACGTGCGCACGGACACCGGGTCGCCGATGGCATCGAAACCGTGGAACAGCATCCCGTTGCTGTGGAACCCCAGTCGCTTGCGGCGGTGCAAGACGACGTCGGTGTCCATCGCGAAACGGATGGTGTGCCCTCCGGCTAGCGTGATCGTCTCGGTCGCGGCGACGGCGTCGACCGTCGGCCGCGCGGTGGTCGGTTCCACATCGTCCGGGGCGTAGCCTGCCAGCCCGAGTACCACAGCGGGGACGCTGCCGTGGCCGTGGCCGGTCGCTCCCAGCGAGCCGAACAACTCGACCCGTACCGAGGTGACCGTCTCCAGCAGGCCGCCGTCCCGCAACCCGTGCACATAGGATCGTGCGGCGCGCATCGGCCCTACGGTGTGCGAGCTGGACGGGCCGATACCGATGCGGAAGAGTTCGAAGACACTTAGGCTCATGACGAACCATCGCCCCCGGCGGCGCGGAGCACGTCGCTGACAGTGGCGTCGCGCCGCAAGTCGACAAAACGGGTATCCGGCCGGTACTTACCGGCCCCGGCGACGGAACGACCTCCCGCCTGCTCGTCCGCGATCATCCACATCACCGCCGGGGGTGTCTCCTCTGGGCGCGCGTCGGAGTAGGGAAGCGGCACCGCGCCTGCTGGGGTGAATCCGGCGGCGACGGTCGCCGACCGTCCCGCCGCGCGTCCCTGAGTGACACAGTCGGAGAAGTCGAGCGCCCCGGTGGCCGAGCCCGCCACCTGGAGGTTGGGCGGTGCGTCGCCGGGCACGTCGGCGCCGATACCCGGCGCGTACCGTAGCGAACCGCCTGCCTTGCTGAACAGGTGCAGCGCGGGGTTCCAACCCCCGGAGACCAGCAGGGTGTCGCAGGGCACGGTCCAGGAGCCGCCAACGGGCCCCGCACCGGTGCAGGTGACGTGCACATCGGTGAGCCGCTCGGTTCCTTCGGTTCCTGACACGGCCGATCCCGCCCACACCTTGATTCCTCGGGCGGCGCATTCCGCCGCGAGGTGTGGGGGCGGTGTGGTGCGCGTGTCGAGCACAGTCACCACGTCCACACCGGATTCGGTCAGCTCGATCGCGGGGGTGTAGGCGCTGTCGTTGGTGGTCAGTACCAACGCGCGGTCCCCTGGGCGGACGGCGTAGCGGTGCAGGTAGGTTCGAGCGGCGCCGGCGAGCATGATGCCGGGGCGGTCATTGTCGGGAAACGCCAGCGGCCTTTCGCGCGCTCCGGTGGCGACGACGGTCTGAGCGGCGTGGATACGCCAGACCCGGTGACGTGCACCGACCCCCGGAGCCCCGGCCTCGGGGGACTCGGTGAGGCGCTGCACGGCGAGCACGACGCCGTCCTCGTTGGCGTCGAACACCGTGGCGCGGTGCAGCACCCGCACATGCGGACACCCCTCGAGCTCCGCGGCGACCTCGTCGACCCACCGCAGGGCTGCCCCGCAGTCGAAGAACTCTTCGGAGCCGAGCAGCGATCCGCCCGCCCGCGGCTGATCGTCGACCAGCACCACGCGGGCACCCGAGCGCGCGGCCGTCAGTGCGGCCACCAGGCCTGCGGGACCGGCACCGAGCACCAGCACGTCGCCGTGCAGATGCTCGGTGCCGCCGCGCGCCGGGTCGGCCGGCTCGGGATGCCGCCCACTCCCGTTCAGGCCGCGAGCCACGAGACCGTCGCAGAGCTCGACAGCGGGAGCCGGCAGGCCCGGCTCCGCGAACGGCTGCTCGACCCGGACCAGCGCGCTGGGTTCGTCGGCGCCGGCTGTCGTGATGCCGCGCGGCCGCCCGTAGATGATACTCGTCGCGACCCGGTGCACACCGTTGGCGAGCAGGGCGGAGGCGAGCGTGTCACCCCGGTACCCGAGAAGCCGCCGACCGTTGAACGTGAACGGCACGGCAACGGTGCGATCGATCAGGCCACCGTAGGGCAGGCGGAAGTCAGCGATCATGGCGTCTCCGTCGTCATGTCGTTCTCGGGAGGCAGGGGTGTTGCTATATGCGCAACTCGTATCGTGATACGCAACACACAAACCCAATGTGCGGCCTTCGCGGTTCGCTGTCAAGCCTTCGACGTCGCCACCGTCATCTGCCGCGCCTGTGCGAGCCGACACGTGGATTAGAAGCCGGGTTCGGTGTCGTCGGGTAGGGTGCCCTCGGGCCAGATGCAGGGGGAGTCTGCGCCGAGGGAGAGGTCGCCTTCGTCGCTGGTGCGGATGGACATGCGGAAGGCGTCTTCGTTGTGTTCGACGTAGATCGAGGTGCCTTCATCACTGGGACGACGGTTGTCGCTGCGGATGCGGTAGTTGTTGGCTTCCCAGTGTGTGTAGAGGGTGTCGAGGTACTCGCGGTTCTTCTCGTTCGGTAAGTCGTCGAGCCAGTAGCCGCGTCCGACTTCGTAGCGGCCCTCGGGCCCGCCGTCGGTGGGATTGGTGCACTCGTCCGAGTAGTCGCTGAGTTGTCGCAACGAGGGTTGGCCGGAGAGGGCGGCGATGGCGTTGCTGAACGGGCCCCGGCCTTCGGTATCGGGGTTGCCGGTTGCCACGCCCGTTGCCCTCGGTGCCGAAGTCCAGCAGGTAGGCCAGCGGCTCCGCCTCGGCGAGGCTCGCCAGCTGGTCGACCTCGAATCCGTCCGGCACCCGTTCCACTCATGTCGCTGGCGTGACCCGGTGGACAGTTAGCAAAGCCGGTATCGGGAGACTGTGCCGTACCCACTGAGAGGGCGACGGTGTCTGGCTGCCGGTGTGGGTTACTCCTGCGGTTTGGCCGCCACCAGGCGTTCCACGATGCCGAGCTTGAATCGTTCCCTGGTATCGATCGTG
The DNA here is from genome assembly GCF_033042135.1 of Haloechinothrix sp. LS1_15. Classification (NCBI taxonomy): domain Bacteria; kingdom Bacillati; phylum Actinomycetota; class Actinomycetes; order Pseudonocardiales; family Pseudonocardiaceae; genus Haloechinothrix; species Haloechinothrix sp. LS1_15. The sequence continues at coordinate 463,512 of NZ_WBXM01000002.1, forward strand.
TAGCCCGCAGCGCGGGCAAGGCGCAGCGGTCTGCGCAGGAAGTGCTCCCCGCCGAGCGGCACCGACACCAGCTCGATCCCGCGCTGGATCAGTCGCACCGGCCAGGCGCCGCCCTCGATGTGGTCGACCAGGATCAGCCGCCCGCCCGGCCGGGTCACCCGGTACATCTCGGCGATGGCGGTCTCCGGGTCGGGGATGGTGCACAGGCCAAGCGTGCAGACCACGGTGTCGAAGCTGGCGTCGTCGAACGGCAGCTCGTGCGCGTTCGCCTGCCGCAGCTCGACGTCCCGCCCGAGCTCGTCGGCGCGCTTGCGTGCGATGGCCAGCATCTCCTCGCTGAGGTCAACCCCGGTGAGGTCAATCTCCTCGGGGTAGGACGGGAAGTTGAGGCCGGTGCCGACCGCGACCTCCAACGTCTTGCCGACGGCCCGCGAGCAGGCCCAGGGGCGGGAATCCCCGAACAGGAGTCGGTCGGCGACCTTCATCTCCCGGTCGTAGGTGCGGGCGTGTTTGTCCCAGTAGCGGTGCCAGCGCTCGGTGCGGTTTCGCGAGGTCGCCATGACTCGCTTCCTTTCCTCGTCGCGGACAGCAGCGTGCGTTCTGGCCAGTCAACAACGCCTGTCGTCGCCACACTATGGGGAACCACCCTGAGATTCCCCTGAGTGGCCAGCCGCGTGGTCACTCGGTCAGTGCAGGTCGTGTAGCACGCTGAAGCTCTCGCCGTTGTCGTCCGAGTAGTGGATGGCGTCGTGGGTGGCGACGTAGACCTCTGCGGTCCCGTCCCGGTCGTGTGTGGTCAGCGCGGCAGGCTGGCCGTCCACCGATTCGCCTTCTGACCAGCTGTGCCCGCCGTCGGAGCTGGTGTGCACCGCACCTTCGACGCCGACACCCACGAGCCGGTCGGTCTCCGGCCAATCCACAAAGGCCAGCATTGGGGCATCGTCGAGGGCGTCGAACTCGTGCCCGCCGTCGTTACTCAGCTGGAGACCATCCTCCGTGGTGGCGACGAGGACGTCCGGGTCGTCGGGAGAGACCGCGATATCGGCCATCGCGGTGTCGCCGCGCGCGTCCCAGGTTTCGCGATCCTCGCTGACCAGGAACTCGCCGGATACCACGTCGAAGCCGTACACGCGGTCGTGGCGCGCTTCGAGGGCGTGGAAATCCGCCTCCCCGTACAGCGAGACGGGCTCCCAGGTCTCGCCCGCGTCCGTGGTCTCGATCAGACCCAGGTTGGCAGGATGCTCCGCATCGCCCTGCGCGGGATGGCCGCTGGCTACGAAGTGGTCCGGCCCGAGGATGTTGAAGCCCATGAAGTCGTGGAGGTGCCCCCCGATCCGCTCCGGCTGTCCGTCGTCCGGTGCCCGGAACAGCCCGAAGTGGGTGGCCACGTAGAGCTCGTCATCGGCCGGGTTGATGCCCAAACCGTGGATGTGCTCCATGCCGGGCTGATCCGCCTCCCCCGCTACGGGATCGTCGGCTTCGCCGTTGCCTGCCTCGCAGGCGGCAAGCGCCAGTATTCCGGTGGCCGCCAACGCCAGTGGCGCATGTCTGGTATGGGGTCGCTGGTGTCGGGTGCGCACAGCCACGCTCCTCATCCTGCCGCGCATCGATACAGATCCGATCTACTAATCGGCTTAGTGTAAATCCGGGCGGCCCGGGGTGTCTCGGCGGGTGCCTGCTTGCACACCCCGGGCCGGGACCTCATTGTCGGTCGAGCATGTCCCGCATCAGGTCGATCTCGGCTTCCTGCACCTCGATGATGTCCTCGGCCAGCTCGCTCGCCTCGGTGTTGATCCCGTCCTCCAGCTGGGTCTCGGCCATCTCGATCGCACCCTCGTGGTGCTCGATCATCATCTCCATCCAGAGGCGATCGAACTCCGCGCCCCTGGCGTCAGCCAGGTTCGCCATCTGCTCTTCGGACATCATGCCGGGCATGTCGTGAGCGGCATGGTCAGCGGCGTCGTGGGGCTCCGGCGCGGGCTCGCCCCACTCGTCGAGCATCGCCGTCATCGCCTCGATCTCCGGATCCTGCGCAGCCTCGACATCGGCTGCCAGTTCGCGCAGGTCCCGGTTATCGGTGCGTTCGGCAACCAGCTCGGCCATGACCACCGCTTGCTCGTGGTGGGGGATCATCTCCTTGGCGAAGGCGACGTCGGCCTGGTTGAACTCGGCGTCCGCCGCGCAACCCGCCAGCAGTGCCCCCGCAAGCAGCCCGGCGAGGGTGAGCCCGGTACGGGTGGTCGTGCGCATGGCAAATCCTCCGTTCTGTGGTGTCCGGTGTGTCGTCGAAAGCGCTGGTCAGTGCGGTCTGACTACACTCGGATCACACAGTGGCGGTGGAGGATGTCCCGGCCTGTGCGCCGCGGCGGTGGACGCTCCGGCGCTGTGATGGCTGGCGTGCATGGCGATACCGGCGGACCGTGACCGGGGATACTCAGCAGGCGCCGAAACAGTACCAGTACCGCGCCGATACCAGCACCGATGCCCAGGATCGCGAGGCACAGGTGCAGCACGTCGTGCAGGTCGAACCCACCGCCTGCCGGAAGCTGTCCTGCGGCGTTCGCGCCGTGATGCTCGGCGGCGTCGACCGCGGCGGCTGCGGGCTGCCCGTGATGCGCGGCGTCCCCGCCCGGCACCAGGTGATGCATACCCAGCACACCGGCGATGACGGCGAGCAGCAGTGCCCACCGAACGACCGTCCTCGCTGCGGGAACGCCCATGCGACGACGGTAGCGCGGACCAGCGCACGCGCGATCACCGCATTGCCGTGGGACGTGAACGGCTCGACGGCAACCCCGGCCCCGTTCAAATCCGAACGCCGTGCCCACGCAGCCAGACCAGCGGGTCGATCGGGGTTCCGTTGACGTGCACCTCGAAGTGCAGATGTGGTCCGGTGGACTGGCCACGGTTACCGACGGTGGCGATCTGCTGCCCCGCACGCACGCGCTGGCCGACGTGCACCAGGTTGCGGTCGTTGTGCCCGTACACCGTGATGGTGCCGTTGTCGTGCCGTACCCGGACCCACAGCCCGAAACCGCGTGCCGGGCCGGAGCTGATCACCGTGCCGTCCATGGCGGACACGATGGGCGTACCGATGATGTTGGCGATGTCGAGCCCGTAGTGGATGCTGCCGCCACGCGGGCCGAAGGTGGAGGTGATCCGGCCGGTCGTCGGGGCGACGACGCCGCCGGGATTCGTGGCACCCGCCGATGGGCCGCTGTTCTGGCTGCCCTGGCTCCCTTGAGCAGCCTGCTGCTGGGAGGCTTGCTGCTCGCGCTCGGCCTGCCACTCCTCGTGTCGCTGCCGCTGGCCCCGTAGCTCGTCGAGCTCGCGCTGCGCCTGCGCGTGTTCCTCCTTGAGCTCCTCGTGCCGGGACAGCAACATCTCCGTCCGCTCCTCGGCCTCCTGCTCAGCCGACAGGGCACGCTGATAGGTCCGCATGGCCTGCTCGGCGGCGCGTTCGGCCTCCTTCCTGGCACGCTCGGCCTCCTCCATGGCGGCCCGCGCCTCGGCCTCGCTGTTGCCCTTGGCCAGGCGAGCCTCGCGTACTGTTTCCTGCGCGTCCAGCCGCGAACCGCCCGCCGCGCCGAGGAGCTGCTCCCTGGCGAGCAGCTCCTCACGGCTGCCAGAGCCGAGGTAGGCGCTGACTGAACCCACCGTGCTTCCCTGCCGGAAGCTCGCCGCCGCGAACTCGTCGAGCTGCTCGCGGGCGGCCTGGAACTCCTCGTCGGCCGCCTCGGCCGCGGCGCGCGCACCCACCAGCTTGTTCTCGGCTTCCTCTGCGGTGGCGTTGGCGGCGCGTTCGGCCTCGCGGGCTTGGCTGGCCTCGTCGTAGGTGGCCGACAGTTCCATCTGGGCTTCGGTGAGCTCGGCGCGAGCCGAGGCGACCTCGTTGGTCAGGCTGCCGACCCGCTCTGCCGCCTCGCGCACCTCGGCGCGGCTGGAATCGATCTCCTCGTCGCCGGGGTTCGGGGGAGGCGTGGCCGATACAGGGCTCGGCATCACCGCGACCGCCAGTACGGCGATCGCCGCCGCGGTGACCGCGCGGACAGGGGCGGTCCGTTCGTGGCGCATGCCTGTCGACTCCTGTCTCGACGCTCCCTGGCGTGCCGTGACGACACGCTCGCCCCGGCAGCGCGGGCGACCGCTCCCGGGAGCGTGATTCATGCCAAAGCATAAACATCCGTCACATTGAGCTCAACGAGCACAGGCGTAACACCACCCGTTCAAGGGATGGGCGGTGTGCGTACTGGTGAGCGGTGACACAGCTTCATTGCCCTTGTTACCTATACCCCCTAAGGGTATATTACCTCGGTGAGTTCAGCCGCTGACGAGGAGGTTCACCATGGCAACGGGAACGGGCGCACCGGCGCACCATCGCGGCGAGCATGCTGCGCACGGTGCCGCGGAGCACGAAGGTGGGCACCAGCACGATCACGACAAGCATGCTGGCCACTCCGTGGCGATGTTCCGGAACCGGTTCTGGTGGTCGTTGGCGCTCGCGGCGCCCGTGGTGTTCTACAGCGAGCACCTGCAGCAGTGGTTCGGATACCAGGCACCGGCGTTTCCCGGATGGCAGTGGCTGGCGCCGGTACTGGGGACGGTGATCTTCTGCTACGGCGGTTGGCCGTTCCTCGCGGGCGCGCTCAGCGAGGCAAGGGACCGTAGGCCGGGCATGATGCTGCTGATCGGCATGGCGATCAGCGTCGCCTTCGCGGCCAGCATGGCCGCCAGCCTCGGCCTGTTCGCCGTCGAGGTGTGGTGGGAGCTCTCGCTGCTGATCGTGATCATGCTGCTCGGCCACTGGCTCGAGATGCGCGCCATCGGCCAGGCACGCGGAGCGCTGGCCGCCCTCGCCGAGCTGCTGCCGGACGAGGCCGAGCGGGTCACGCACCGCGGAGAGATCGAAACCGTCGCGGTCGGCGACCTTGTCGAGGGCGACGTCGTTGTGGTGCGGCCCGGCGCGCGGGTACCGGCGGACGGCACGGTGGTGGCAGGAACGGCCGACCTCGACGAATCCATGCTCACCGGGGAATCCACCCCGGTGACGCGCGGTGAGAGTGATCGCGTGGTCGCGGCGGCTGTCGCCACCGACAGCGCGATCCGGGTACGGGTCGAGGCTGTCGGGGAGGCCACCGCACTGGCCGGGATCGAGCGCCTCGTCGCGCAGGCGCAGGCTGCCACCTCCCGTACGCAGGTGCTTGCGGACCGCGCGGCGGCGCTGCTGTTCTACGTCGCCATCGCGGTCGCCGCCGTCACCGTCACGGTGTGGGCGGTGCTCGGCCAGCCCGATGCCGCGCTGGTGCGTTCGGTCACCGTGCTGATCATCGCCTGCCCCCACGCCCTCGGCCTGGCGATCCCGCTGGTGACGTCGATCGCCACCACCAAATCCGCCAGGAACGGCATCCTGGTCACCGACCGGCTCGCGCTGGAGCGGATGCGCGCGGTGGATGCGGTGCTGTTCGACAAGACCGGGACGCTGACCACGGGGGAACACACGGTGACCGGCGTGGCCGTCGCCGCAGACGGTGGGGTCGACGAGGATGGATTGCTGGCGCTGGCCGCAGGCGTTGAGACCGACAGCGAGCACCCGCTGGCGCGCGCCGTGGTGGCCGAGGCCCGGCGGCGTGGTCTCGAACCGGCTGGTGCCACCGGATTCCGCGCGATGACCGGCCGTGGCGTGCGGGCGACTGTGGCGGGCGAGTCCGTGGCGGTAGGGGGCCCAGCGCTCCTTCGCGAATACAGCACCGGGGTACCCGCAGGGTTGGCCGCTGCTATCGAGCAATGGGTCGCGCGCGGTGCGGCGGTGCTGCATGTGCTGCGCGGGCAGGATGTCATCGGCGCGCTGGCACTGGAGGACCGGCCACGGGAGGAGTCTCGCGCGGCGGTGTCCGCGCTGCACCGCAGTGGTATCACAGTAGCGATGCTTACCGGGGACGCGCGCCAGGTCGCCGAGTCCGTGGCCACCGATCTCGGCATCGACGAGGTCTACGCCGAGGTGCTACCCGAGGACAAGGACGCTGCCGTCGCCGACCTGCAGCAGCGCGGCTACACCGTGGCGATGGTCGGCGATGGCGTCAACGACGCCCCCGCGCTGGCCCGCGCCGACGTGGGGATCGCGATCGGGGCGGGTACCGATGTGGCGATGGAATCGGCGGGCATCGTGCTAGCCTCCGACGACCCGAGGGCGGTGCTCTCGGTGCGGCGACTGTCCCGTGCCGGATACCGCACCCTGCTACAGAACCTCTGGTGGGCCGCCGGCTACAACATCGCGGCGCTGCCGCTAGCCGCCGGTGCACTCGCCTGGGCCGGATTCGTACTACCCATGGCCGTCGGGGCGATGCTGATGAGCCTGTCCACGATCATCGTCGCGATCAACGCCCAGTTCCTCCGGCGCGTCGACCTCGCGCCCGATTCAGTCGGGCGCTGAATGTGCGAGCCGAAGGGCCCCTCGGGTGCATATGATGTACCGAAGGAGTCCTTCGGCTCGCACCCCCGTACCCCCTGATGCGGGGCGCGGGGTCGCTCACTCGTCGCGGCTCGGGTAGGCGTCGAGGGTGTAGCGGACGTTGGGGTCCCACATCAGCCACTCGTCGATGCCGTGGTCGGCGGTGGCCCTGATCTGCTCGCGTACCTGTTCGGCCCGGTCCCAAGCCCGGTAGTTGGTGTCCTCCAGCCACGGCACGATCCGCGCTCCGGTACCTTCGACCTGTTCGAGGAAGCCCTCCATGGAGCGGTAGATGATGTCGTAGGGCTGCCGGTTGGGTTCGGCGACGTCGTACTCCCCCGGACCCCAGTGGGAGGGATACAGCATGGGGGAGACGTAGTCGACGTGCTCGGCCATCCCGGGGATGTCCTGCGCGATCTCCGTGGGGCGGGTGGCTGCGATGCCGTACACCGACACCCCGTGGTCGACCGGGTACGGGGCGAGCCGCTCGGCCGCCTTGGCGGTGAAGTCGACGATGGCCTCTTCCATCGTCTGGCCGCCTGCATCGTCGGACAGGCCGGGCACGACCAGGTTCTCCGCAGGCCCGTCAGGGCGCCGGATGTAGTCCCACAGGATGGCATCCACCCCGGCCGCGGCGGCTTCTTCGGCGATGTCGAGGTTGTACTCCTGCACCTCGGGATGGGCGAAGCTGGTGAAGCCGCCGTAGCCCGCGTAGCGGTTGCCGCCCGGGGTCTGAATCACCCAGTCACGCTCGCCGTTCGACCAGGCGTAGTCGGCGAGTACCCCGTCCCGGAAAGCCACCACACGGCCGACGATGTGCAGCCCCCTGCTGTGAAGCTCGGTCACCGCCTCGGTGAGGTCGTACACGCCGGTCGCGGCGCCGCTGCGTTGGGCGAGCGGCACGTCGCTGTCGTAGCCGACCTTGCCGTCCTCGTCCTTGAGGTCGAGCTGCACGGTGTTGATTTGCCCGGCCTCGGCCATGCCGAGAATGCGGTCGCGGAAGGTGGGTGTGGCCCAGGCATGGGGCGTGACGTGCACGCCACGGACCTCGTCCACCTCAACGCGTGGCGGCACCACGGTGACCTCGACCGTTTCCCGCGTGGTATTGCCAGCCGGATCCACCGCCAGCACTGTCACTTCGGTGGTCTCACCCGTATCCGCGTCCACTTCGGTCGCGAACGCGCCGTCACCGTCTACGGGGACATCCGAGCCGTCAACGAGCACGCGCGCGCCCGGCTCGGTGGTTCCTGCCAGCTGCCCGTCCTCGACCAGGGTCTGCGCCTCGCCCGGTTCCGAGATCTCCAGGGGTGGCGGTTCGGTATCGATTTCGAAACGCCACGTGTGGTGCACGGTGGCGTCGTCGGGAACGACGGCGCCCGCCGCATCGTCTCCGGCGATGTCGCGCGACTCCACTACCGACAGTGCGTGCTCGCCGTCCGGCAGGTCGGTGGGTGGTTCGTAGCGTAGTGACCCGTCCCCGCCGGTTGCGTCCTCGGTGACGTCACCGACGCCGTCGAGGACGAGGCGAAGGTCGTCGAGGATCCGGGGAGGGTTCACATCGACAGTAAAATGAAGTTCATTACGCGTTTCCGAGCCGACAACGACGTCGTCTCCGGAACCGCCGAAGGCCAGGTCGGCCTCCTGCGCGGCCGTGGTGGTGCAGCCGGTGACAGCGAGGGCGACCACGAGAAATCCATACCGGGCCACCGCGCGAGGAGGCTGGGATGATCCGATCCCTTGCTGCTTTCGTCCTGTCCGCCCTGCTTGTCCTGTCCGCCTGCACACCAGCCGATGACGATCCCTCGCCCGATGAGACGAGTCCGGATCACGCCGAGTCACCAACCCCCAGCCCCTCGCCATCACCGGAATCCTCCCCCGAACCCGGGGTGGATCCGGCCGATGTGGATGCTAACGAACTTGGTGAGATCCCCGTATTGATGTACCACCGCATCCTCCCGGACGGCGGGGGCGACTACGACGTCACCCCGGACGAGTTCCGTTCGGAGCTCGCCTACCTCCACGAGCACGACTACCGTCCGATCCGGACTGTCGATCTGGTACGTGGAGAGATCGACGTGCCCGCCGGGACTACCCCGGTGGTGCTGACCTTCGACGACTCGACACGAGAGCAGTTCGCCATGACCGGCGACGGCGAGGCCGATCCGGACACGGCTGTCGGCATTCTTCTCGAGTTCGCCGAGGAGCATCCCGACTTCACCCCGACAGGTTCATTTTACGTGTTGGAGTCCCTCTTTGGCGCTACCGCCGATCGAGGGAAACAGCTCCTACGCCAGTTACACGAGTGGGACTTCGAGATCGGTAATCACACTGCCTCGCATGCGAACCTCAGCCGGCTCAGTGACGCTGAAGTACAGGCCGAACTGGTCGGTGGAATGCTCAGCATCCGGGATGCGATCCCGGATGCTGAGGTAGCCACAATGGCGCTTCCCTACGGGGCGCGCCCCGCCGACCACTCGCTTGCTCGCGAGGGAAGCCACGACGGCCACGAGTACCACCACGAGGGTGTGCTGCTTGTGGGCTCCAATCCGGCGGCGTCGCCCTTTTCGACGGAGTTCGATCCGATGGCGATCCCGCGCATCCGGTCCGCACCGTCCTGGGACGGTGAGCGGGACTTCGGCTCCGGCTACTGGCTCGACCTTCTCGAACGACAAGCGGAGCGTCGTTATGTTTCCGATGGCGATCCGACAACGATTTCGTTTCCCGAGCAGTACGGCGACCGCCTCGATCCGGAGTTCGCCGAGCGCGCCAACCCCTACTGACCGATTCCGGGTTCCGGGACGGGGGTGCCCGCTGTGCCGCTGCCGCCGCCCCGTGGCCACCCCGGTGTACTAATCTGATTCGGGCTGTTGTGAAAGGAGGCGGGTGTGCGCGGGTTCGGTGAGCTGGAAGCGGCGATCATGGATGTGCTGTGGTCGCTGGACACCCCCGCTACTGTCCGTGACGTCCTCGAACAGCTCAAACCGCAACGGGACCCTGCGTACACCACGGTCATGACCGTCATGGGCATCCTGCACGACAAGGGATGGCTACACCGCGAGCGCGACGGAAGGGCCTGGCGGTACGAGCCGACCACCACGAGGGAGGAACACGCGGCCCGCCTGATGCGGGAAGCGCTCGGCGACGACGTCGATGCCGGAGCCGTGTTCGCGCACTTCGTGGCAGCGGCTTCCACCGAGGAATCCGAGGCGTTACGCGAAGCGTTGCGGGGGCGCGGCACGGAGCGGTCGCTATGACGGCTGCCGCGTGCTTCGCGCTCTACGGGCTGCTGGTCGCAGCGTTGGCTCCTCGGGTGCTGCGCGGTGACCGCGCGGTCCAGCGCGTCCCCCGGGTCGGCATCGCCCTGTGGCTGGGAGCGGTGTGCAGCGTGCTGCTCGCCGGGCTCGCCGCGGCGCTGGTGGTCGGCCTGCACACGGCGCTGGCGATCGGTAGCAGCGAAGTCGTGATGAGCGCGTGCCTGGCAGGGCTGCACACCTCGGGATGTGTCGGCGCGGTGCACGCGGCCGGGCTCTACGGCGACCTGCTCGGCCTGCTGCTCGCGGTGATGAGCGTGCTCGTGACCGGCGGCGTCGTGATCGGCGGGTTCCGGGTCGGGTTGATCGCCACGCGGGTGCACCGCGCGGGTAAGCACCACGCCGAGGCCGTACGGCTGGTGGGACACGACGCACCGCAGCTCGGTGCGGGAACGGTGGTGCTCGACGCCGCCGAACGCGCGGTTTACTGCCTGCCCGGCCGTGGCCGGGCGGTTCGCGACCACGCCGCTGTCGACGGCGGTAACGCCGCGGGCACGGTGGTGGTCACCAGGGGAGCGCTGGAGACCCTGTCCAGGGATGAGCTGGCGGCGGTGCTCGCCCACGAGCGGGCGCACCTGGCCGGGCACCATCACATGGTGCTGTCGCTGCTGTGCACGCTGAGCCGGTCGTTCGGCGCGATCCGGCTGTTCCCGGAGGCCGAGCGGGAGGTTCGGCGCCTGCTGGAGATGTGCGCCGATGACGCCGCTGCGCGACGGCACTCGTCGACCAGCCTGGTCACCGCCCTGCTGGCCATGTCGTCCTGGCGAGCGCCAGGGGCAGCGCTGGGTGCGGCCGGGGGTGACGTGCACGCGCGCGCTCGCCGGTTGCTCGAGCCCGCCACCGAGGCGCAGCGCTGCGCGTCACGGCGCGCGCTGATGAGGACTTTCCTCGGCGCCGGGGTGGCGCCGACCGCGACCATGCTCGCCATGGCGCTTTTCGGCTGCGTCGCGTTGCTGACCTGACGGGCTACCATGGGCGGTCGCGGGGTACGGCACAATACCGGGGAACGGGACGGCGGTCGTCCATACAGCGAACGGTCCTCGTCATCGAGGACGAGACCAAGCTTAGCGTCGTGGTGGGCAGCTACCTGGAACGCCGCGGCTATCGGGTACTGCAGGCTGATACCGCCGTACGGGGGCTGGAGCTCGCTCCTTCGGCCGACCTGATCGTCCTTGATCTGCGGCTACCCGACCGATCGGGCGAGGAGCCAGCTGAGCGGGCGATCGACGCCCACGTCAAGAACCTGCGTCGTAAACTGGGCGACCGTGGCACGGTGGATCACCTGATCGTCACGGTTCCCGGTGTCGGCTACAAGCTCGCCGTGGAGCGTGATGCGTAGCGCCCGGCGCCGCTGGTGGGCCGGGCGGCTGGCCCGGCGGCTGATGCTGGCGTTGGTGGCCACCGCGATCGCGGCGTCCGCACTGACCGCGCTAGGGGTGAACCTCGCCATCGACGCCCGGTTCGACGCCTACCTCGAATCGCAGCGTGAGGCGCGCGAGCAGCAGGTGGTCGCGGCCCTTGCCGCCGACTACGCGCGGCACGGCGACTGGCGCAGCGAATCGCTGGACGAGCTCGCGCCCGGGATGATGATGTCCGGCGCCGAGGTCGACGTGCTCGACCAGGACGGGCGGTGTGTCTGGAGCGCGTCGGAGACCTCCATGGGTCCGGGCATGATGGACATGCACCGCGACATGATGGGCACGCATCGGGAGATGATGGATCTCCCGGAGCTCGGCCCTACCCGAGAGCTGCGGGTCGTGGTCGACAGCGAGCAGGTGGGAACCGCGGTGGTGCGGGTGCCCGAGGCAGCGCTTCCCGCGGCGGACGAGGAGTTCCGGGATACCGTCAACCGGCTATTGCTCGGTGCGGCACTGGCGGCGGCCGTGCTGGCGATGACGGTGGGCGTGCTGCTCGCGCGCCGCACCACGGTCCGGGTGGCGGAGCTGACCACCGCCGCCGACGAGCTCGCGGCTGGCAAGCGGGAGCGTCGCGCGGCGGTGTCGGCGCGTGACGAGATCGGTGAGCTGGCCGCCTCGTTCAACGCCGTGGCCGACACGGTGGCGCGCGAGGACGACCTACGCCGCACGTTCGCGTCCGACATAGCCCACGAGCTGCGTACACCGCTGTCCGTGCTGCGTGGTCAGCTGGAAGCCGTCCGCGACGGCGTCACCGACCCGGATCCGGAGGTGATCGGTGCGCCGCACGAGGAAGCGCTCCGGCTCAGCAGGCTGGTGGCCGACCTGGAGGCCATGGCCGACGCGGACGCGGCGTGGTTCACCCTGCGCCCCCGCACCGTGGCGCTGCGCCCGTAGGTGGACGAGATCCTCGGCGGTGTCAGCGACACCGTCGAGGAGAAGCGCCTGGAGCTGGTTACGGACCTGGCGGAGGTCTCGGCGGCAACCGAGCCGGTCCGGTTCCGCCAGATCGTGGGCAACATCGTGAACAACGCCGTCGCCTACACCCCGGCCGGTGGGCGGATCACGGTCACCCTCGCGGGGCGGGATCGGACAGCCGCGCTGGTGGTGACCGACACCGGACCGGGGATCGCCGAGGACGAGCGGGCACACGTGTTCCGACGATTCTTCCGCGGTGCGTCGTCAGGGCAGGCAGGCTCGGGTATCGGGCTCGCGGTCGCGGCCGAGCTCGTGGCCGCGCACGGCGGTGACATCTCCGTCGACAGCGAACCAGGGTGGGGAAGCCGGTTCGTGGTCCGGCTGCCGGTCGACGGGCCCGAGGGCTCGGTCCCGGCGTTCATCGGATCTTCACAAGCCCGCCCTACCGTCGACCGTGATTGAGGCAGCCACCCGGCAAGGGAGTGAGTGCGATGAGGATGACAGGTCCGCTACGGATCGTTCTGGCCGCTGTCTCCGCGGTGGCGGTGGGAGCCGGGCTCGTCGGTGCCGGTGCGGCTATCGCCGGTCCCACTGAGCGGTACCCCGGCCCAGCCACCACCGTTCAGCAGACCGACGTCGACACCGAGCGGGGTGACGGTGACATGGAGCGGCATATGCGCCAGATGGATGAGTGCATGAACGAGATGCTGGACACCATGCCGCGGGAGATGTGCGAAACGGCCGAGCGCATGCACGAGGAGATGCACCCCATGATGGAACGGATGATGATCGGCGGGGAGCACATGCCGATGGGGGAGATGCCCATGGGCGATATGCCGATGGACGGCGGGGAGATGGGCTCCGGCATGGGCGGCATGATGGGCAACTGACCACCCCGGCCGGGGGAACTCGCTATGGCGGTATGCCCTGGCGAACGGGGCGCCGGGCTCGCTCCGTTCGACACATGCACCGGTGCGCTCCGGTGTCGCCCGGTGGCGGCGGTGGCGGCTCGTGGCTACCGTCGGCCTACCCGCACCGTGACCGGCTCCAGTGGCCGTATGGTGCCGGGCCGATGGCGTTCACGGTGAGGAGCGAGACATGGCTGACCAGTACGACGTGGTGGTCGTAGGCGGGGGCGCCGTCGGGGAGAACGCGGCTGGCCGATGCGCGCAGCACGGCCTGACGGTGGCCGTCGTGGAGGAGCACCTGCTTGGCGGGGAGTGCTCCTACTACGCATGCATGCCAAGCAAGGCGCTGCTGCGCCCCGGCGAGGTGATGGACGCCGTGCGGCGCGTGCCCGGTGCCCGGGAAGCCGTCACCGGCGAGCTCGACGCGGCCAGCGCGTTGCGGCGGCGGGACAAGCTGGCCTCCTACTGGGACGACGGTGGCCAGCAGGAGTGGGTGGCTGGCCAGGGCATCGATCTGTTCCGAGGTCACGGCAGGCTGACCGGTGAACGCGCCGTCGAGGTCGCTGATGAGCACGGCAGTCGCCGCCTGTTGCACGCACACCGCGCCGTTGTACTTGCCACCGGCAGCCGCGCGGCCGTCCCGCCGGTCGAGGGTATCGGCGACATCGGCGTGTGGGACAGCAGAGACATCACCACCGCCCGCGAGGTGCCCGAGCGGCTGGTGGTGCTCGGTGGCGGGGTGGTCGGTGTGGAGATGGCACAGGCGTGGCGCACGCTCGGTGCCCGGATCGTCCTCGTCGAGATGGCCGAGCGGCTGCTGTCGGCCGAGGAACCGTTCGCGGGTGCCGAAGTCGCCGAGGCGCTGCGCGAGCTCGGAGTCGAGGTGTACACCGGCACGCAGGTCACGTCAGTCAGCCGGGCCTCGGGCGACGGTCCTGTCACGGCGACTCTGGACGGCGGACCGACCGTGGAGGCCGACGAGTTCGTCGTGGCGGTCGGGCGGTCGGCGATCACCGAGGATCTCGGCCTCGATACGGTCGGCCTCGAACCGGGCGGTTACCTGGAGACCGACGACTCGCTGCGAGTCCGTGGCGTCGAGGGAGACTGGCTGTACGCCGTCGGGGATTGCAACGGCCGTAACCTGCTCACCCATATGGGCAAGTATCAGGCGCGTATCGCGGGTGATGTGATCGCAGGCAAGCCGAACGTCGCGCGCGCCGATCATGGCATCACGCCGCGAGTCGTGTTCACCACCCCGCTCGTCGGGGCGGTCGGCCTGACCGAGGCAGGCGCCAGAGCCAGCGGGTACCGCATCGACACGGTGTCGCACGACACCGGTGGCGTGGCGGGAGCTGTCACCAAAGGAGGCGGCCTCTCCGGTACCAGCAAGCTGGTCATCGACACCGACCGACGGATGCTTCTCGGGGCCACTTTCACCGGACCGGCCGCCGATGAGCTCGTCCACGCCGCGACGATCGCCATAGCGGGGGAGGTTCCGCTCGACACCCTGTGGCACGCGGTGCCGTCCTTCCCGACCGTCAGCGAGGTATGGCTGCGGCTGCTGGAATCCTATGGCCTGTGACTGCGCCGGTGTTGTCAGGAGTTTCCTCGACGTCGCCAGGATCGCGAACGATTTCCGCGGCTGCCACGTGCACGATGTCGACAGGCGGGAACGGGCGCGCCTCACTGCTCAGGCGCGGGGGTGACCGGGCCCCTGTCGTGGGAATCGGGATCCTCGCCCGCGAGGATGTCGTCGATCGTGCTGGTCAGCAGCTCGTAGGTGGATTCGCCGGTGATCTTGGCGACGATGGTGCCTTCGGGGTCGATGAAGAACGTCTCCGGCACCCCGAACACACCGAAATCCAGCGCCAACCGTGAGTTGGGATCGTCCACGTAACCGTAGACCTGCTCCTCGCCACGGCCGTGCTCGTCGAGATAATCGGTGGCGGCGTTGTTGCGGTCCTGGAAGTTGACGCCGACGAAGGATACGTCCCGGTCGGTGTAGGTCTCGGCGGCGGCGAGCAGGTGGGGATGTTCGGCACGGCAGGTGGTGCACCACGAGGCCCAGAAGTTCACGACGACGACGTCGCCGCGTAGTTCCTCCAGCGAGAAGGTGCCGTCATCTTCCAGCTCGGGCACCTCCCTGGTGGGGGCCGGTTCGCCGATCAGGGGGCTGTCGATGAGGGTGGGGTCCTGGTCGAGCCTGCCCGCGAACACGATCCCCAACCCGATGCCGAGCACCGCGACACCCAGCGCGAGCCATCGGGCCACTCGCCAGCCACCCCGTCCCTGGCTGTGCCCTGATCCGCCCGTAGCAGCGGTGTCGGTCGAGGTCATCTGCCGTCCCCTCCGGTGCGTTGCTGTGCGCGCTCGACGAGTTTCTCGGCGTCGGCGCGTAGCTCGGGGTCGATCCCGTCCTGCGCGGTGAGGGTATCGAGCGCGTCGAGCGCCCCGCTGGGGTCGTCGTGCCCGTCGAGTCGGATGCGGGCGGCGAACCACAGAGCTTCCGGCGATTCGGGATCGGCTTCCAGTCCACGCTCGACGGCGCGCAGCGCCGCGTCGGGCTCGTCCTGCTGGAACAGCAACCAGCCAGCGTAAGCGTGTGCCCGGGGGTTGTCCGGGTCGCGCTGCATGACAGCGCCGAGGTGTTCGGCGGCGCTGTCATGCTCGTCACGGTCGATGTAGCGGCTGGCCAGGGCGATACGCATGCCGATGGCTTCCGGATTGGCTGCGACGACCTCCTCCATCTCGGCCAGCGAGAACTCGGAAGGTTCGCGGGGAGCGTCGTCGGCTTGCTGCTCGAGCTGGTCGGCGATCGGTTCGTTGCCGGTGATGAAGCCGCCTTCCGGGCGGGAGTCGACGTACTGCGGCAGCAGCACGGCCCCCGCGAGTAACGCGACGAGCGCGGCAGCGAGGTAGGGCAGGTAGCGGGTGGGTGGAATGCGGCGTCTGCCGCCCGATCGCGACGCCGCTTCGGCGGGACTTGCCGAGGCCGATTCCAGCGCGTCCAGGCTGGCCACCGCTTCGGCCTCGTACCGGCGCCGCAGTTCGGCGGCACGCTCCGCGGGGATCTCCCCGCGTTCGATCTGCGCCTCGAGGTCGACGAGGTCGCGCAACGCCTGGTCTCTGCGCTCCCGCAGCGGCTCGTCACCCGTGCTCATAGCGACTCCTCCTCGCGAGCGGAGCGTCTGGCGCGTTCGAGCTCGCGGTCCAGGCGCTCACGCTGTTCGGGGGCGAGCTCACCCTCAGGCGGCGGACTCCGTCGGGCACGGTAGGTCAGCAGCGCGATGACTCCGGCTACCGTGACGCCGAAGGGCACCAACCACAGCGGCAGCATGGAGCCTTCCGGACGCGGGTCGAACACCACCCAGTCGCCGTAGCGAGCGCGGAAGTAGTCGATGATCTCTTCGTCGCTGCGGCCTGCCTCCACCTGCTCGACGATGATGTTGCGCATCTCGTTGGCGGTTTCCGAGGGGGAGTCCGCGATCGCCACGCTCTCGCACTCCGGGCAGCTGAGCCGTTCTGACAGGTCCTCCACCCGGTCGGCCGGTTCCGATCCGGATAGCACCACGCCGACCACCGCCACCGCCAGCAACCCCACGATGCACGCGGAGATGGCTACTTGGACCAGTTGGCGGGGGATGCTAGGGATACGTGACATCACCTGCCTCCTTCCCGCTCGCCGCGATCTGCGACTGCGGCTCGGGGCGCCGGGTGCGGCCGGACAGCGCCCAGAAGCCCCCGGCGACGATCACCAGACCCCCGACCCACAACCAGACCTTCAACGGGTACTGGTAGATGTTGACCGAGATGCGGTCCTCGTCCACCTCGAGCTGGGACAGCGCGACATAGATGTCGCTGCCCGGCCGGACCCACACATCGGGCGCGCCGATCGCGTCGGGTTGCGCGTCGAAGTGGCTCAGCCGGGGTGTGGCCTCCCACCGGTGGCTACCGTCGCGGGCGAACTCCAGGTGCGCCCTGGTGATCTCCCGGTCCGGCTGCCGCTGCTGGGAGATGCCGGTGAAGGTGACCTCGTAGCCACTGAAGGACAGCGAATCGCCGCGATCGAGCGTGACCGTATCCTCTGTGACCAGCGCGGCCGATGTCGCGATGACCACCGCGACCAAGGCAACCCCCAGGTGGGCAAGCTGCCCGCCCCAGTATGCCCGCTGCCCGGACACCAGCCGTGCCATTCCCCGCAAGCGTGGCTTCGGCGCGGTCGCCACGAGCTGCCGTACCGTTCCGGCCGCGATGCCGGTGGCCAGCGCGACCACAGTGACCACCCCTGGCGAGGTGATCCCGGCCAGCACCAGGGTCGCGGCGGCGGCACAGGCCAACAGCAGCGGGATGCGTAGGCGGTGCCACAACACGGCTGGCGAGGCGTACCGGTAGGGCGTGAACGGTCCGATCCCCATCGCCAGGAGCAGCGCGAACGACAGCGGCACCGCCATCCGGTCGAAGAACGGCCTGCCGACCGATACTTCGCTGCCGGTGACGGCTTCGACGAGGATCGGGTAGATGGTGCCGAGCAGCACCACGAAAGCGAACAGCGTGAGCAGCAGGTTGTTGATGAGGAAGACGCCTTCGCGGCTGGCCAGCGACTCCGGCCGGGAGGTCGAGGCGAGTCGCTCGCCGCGGAGCGCGAACAGCGTGAAACCACCGACCAGCACCACAAGCAGGAAGCCGAGGAAGGCGGGCCCGATCTGGGACTCGGTGAACGCGTGCACCGAAGCCACTGCCCCGGAACGGGTGATGAACGTACCCAGGATGGTCAGCGCGAAGGTGGCGATCACCAGCACGAAGTTCCATGCCTGCAGCATGCCGCGTTTGACCTGGACCACCGCCGAGTGGATGAACGCGGTGGCGACGAGCCACGGGATCAGCGCGGCGTTCTCCACCGGGTCCCAAGCCCAGTAACCACCCCAGCCCAGTACCTCGTAGGCCCACCAGGCGCCGAGCACCACCCCTGCGGTGAGGAAGCTCCAGGCAACCAGGTTGGCCCTACGGGTGCGGCGCAACCAGTCCACACCGCCCCTGCGCAGCAGCAGCGCCGAGATCGCGAAGGCGAACGGCACCGTGAAACCGACGAACCCGAGGTACAGCAGCGGCGGGTGCAGCAGCATCAGCCAGTGGTCGACCAGCAGCGGGTTTGGCCCCGGCCCGTCGGCAGGCGGTTGCTCGAGCACCTCGAAAGGGTTGGCCACGGTGGCCAGCAGCCCGAAGAAGAAGACGTTCACCAGGCCCATCACACCGAGCGCGCCGGTGCCCAGCCGGTCGCTCGCGCTGCGCACCTGACGCGCCACCAGCGCCGTGTATCCAGCAAGCACCAGCGCCCACAGCACAAGGCTGCCCTCCAGCGCCGCCCAGGCCGCCATGACAGTGAACCACCACGGTGTCGCCGTGGAGTGGTTGTCGGCCACATAGGACACCGCGAAGTTGTCGGTCAGCAGGGCTACCTCGAGCGCCGTCATCGCCAGTACGGCACCGGCCACCAGGCAGCCCACCGCGAACCGCAGTTGGCGATGCCGCACCGCTTGAGGCTTACGCTGCGCACGGAAGCCGGAGATCGTCAGGGCGATGGCGGCGGCGAGGCCGAGCAGGATGCCTGCCCAGCCCGCCGCGGGAGTGACCAGTGTCATGAAGCGGGGCTCTCCGGCATGTCGGCTGCCTCGTACTCCTCGTCGTGGCGCACCTTCATGGTGTCGGAGACGAACTCGTCACCTCGCCAGGAACCCTCGACGACCACGCCGACGCCGGGCTGGAATAGCTGCTGCGGCGAGCCGGTGTGCCGGACCGTCACCTCGGGACCGTCGGGGTCGTCCCAGTAGGTGACCACGAAGTCCACGCCGTCGTCGGTGCGGGTGACGCTGCCGTCCGCGACGAGACCGCCGAGCTGGAAGCGGCGGTCCTCGCCGAACTCCGCACGCTTGTCGACCGCTTCTTCGGGGGTCAGGTAGTAGACGAGGTTCTCGTTGAGGTTGCCGAACACCAGCGCCCCGACCAGCACGGCCACTACTCCCACCCCGGAGAAGCCGAGTAGCCGGTACCGTTTCACCGCACGTCCCCCTCGCCGCGCGCCCGCTGTGCCCAGCGGTGCAACAGCAGACCCAGGTAGGTCGCGATCGCCAGGTAGGCGACGCTGAACCCGAGCACGATCCACAACCAGTCCGACATCAATGGGCCTCCTTCTCCTGTGTGTCCTCGAGGTGGGGCGCGGTGACCGCCCCGCCTGCCAGCTCGCGTCCCTCGGCTACCTGCCTCGCGGCACGCTGGTCGTCCATCGCGGCGATTC
Organism: Haloechinothrix sp. LS1_15; assembly: GCF_033042135.1. Classification (NCBI taxonomy): domain Bacteria; kingdom Bacillati; phylum Actinomycetota; class Actinomycetes; order Pseudonocardiales; family Pseudonocardiaceae; genus Haloechinothrix; species Haloechinothrix sp. LS1_15. Next base: position 482,804 of record NZ_WBXM01000002.1, read on the forward strand.
CGAGTCGCAGCCGCAGCAGCACGGCGTAGATCAACATGAACGCCACCACGTTGATCAGTAGCGTGATGAGCATCGGCGTATCGATACTGGGCTGGCCCGGCTGCAGCACGGTGGCCGGTTGGTGCAGGGTGCGCCACCACTCGACGGACATGTGCACGATCGGCACCTGCACGAAGGCCACGACGCCGAACACGGCCGCGCGGCGCGCCCTGGCGTCCGGGTCGAGCGTGGCGCGCCGCAGCGCCAGGTAACCCAGGTAGACGAAGAGCATCAGGGCAGTGGTGATCAGCCGCGGATCCCAGGTCCACCACACGCCCCAGACCGGCTTTCCCCAGATCGAGCCGAGCGCGATCGCCAGTGCGGTGAAGAACACGCCGACTTCGGCGCTGGAGGCAGCCACCCGGTCGAACCCTGGCTTGCGGCGCCACAGCCAGCCGATGCTCGCCACCAGTGTGACGGCGAAGCTCAGGTAGGCGGTCCACGCCGCGGGGACGTGCACGTACATCAGACGCTGGAGATCGCCCTGCAGCTGGTCGGCAGGGGCGAGCATGGCAGCGGTGACGCCTGTGGCCACGGCGACGGCCGCCGCGATCGGCAGCGCGGTTCGTACGCGCGTCATGCGGATTCCTCCAGGAAACGGGCGACCAGGGCGACGGTGAGGGCGATCACCCCGATGGCGGCGAGCATCAACAGCAGCCACGGCCACGGCGCCTGCTCGTGCCGTGCCGTGGCCAGGACCTGAGTGGCGCCGAGCAGCAACGGCAAGGCCACCGGCACCACCAGCAGCGGCCCGAGGATGGTGCGTCCTGCCAGCCCCTCGGCGAGCGCACCCGCTACGGTACCCAGCGCGGCCAGCCCGGCCGCTACCAGCACCATCGCGGGGATCAGCCACAGGCCGCCTGTCAGGTCCGGGTTGTACAGTGCGATCGCCACTGGCGCGAGCACCGCCTGGAAGGTCAGCAGCAGCATCGCGTTCGCCAGCGCGCGACCGGCCAGCCGTACGCCGGGATGCACCCCGCACAGCCGCAGCACCGCGAGTTGCGCCGGGCCGTCTGCGGCGCTCTGCCGCAGCGTGACCAGCACGCCGAACAGCAACACCACCACCCAGAACATCCCGGGGCCGAGCTGTCGCAGCAGCGGCGTGTCCGGGCCGATGGCCAGCGGGACGAACAGCAACGCGACCGCGCCGAACGGGGCGGTCACCAGCAGGACTTCGCCGGTGCGGAGTTCGAGGCGCAGGTCCTTGCGTGCCAGCTCCACACACTGCCGCCACGGCGACGGTGTGGTGGCGGCCTGCGCGGTCATACTGCCATCTCCCGTGGCATGGCCACCGCTCGGCCCGCGGTGATCTCCACCACCCGGTCGCTCATGGCCGCCAACCGCTGGTGATCGTGCGCGACGGCCACGCTGGCACCACCCCGGCGGCAGACCTGCTCGGCCGCAGCCTCCACCAACCCGGCCGAGGCCGCGTCCAACCCCGCGTGCGCCTCGTCGAGCAGCAGCAGGCTCGGCGTGCTGAACAGCACCCGCGCCAGCTCGGCGCGCCTGCGCATGCCCTGCGAGCACACCTCGGCCCGCCGGTCGGCGGCGCGGGCGAGGCCGACGCGGTCGAGGGCGTCATCGGCTGCCGTTGGGGAGATCCCGGTCAGCCTGGCCACGAAATGCAGGTTCTCGCGCAGCGACAGCTTCGGGTACAGCGCGGGCTCGTGGGCGATCAGCGCGATGCGTGGGGCGATCGCCGCGCAGGCCGGAGTGCCGAGCCTCGCGCCGAGTACCTCACCGTGTCCCGCGCTCGGCGCTACCAGCGTGGCGAGGACGCGCAGCAGCGTCGTCTTGCCGGTGCCGTTAGCGCCGAGAACCCCGAGACGCTCGCCCGCGGCCACGGTGAGATCGAGCCCGCGCAGCACGGGGACCCGCTCGATCTCGACGTCGACTCCGGTCAGCCGTGCCGCGGGGTGCCCACCGGCAACCGGATCCGCCATGCCGCACTCCCGAAAGACTCGAACCGCGCGCGATACCTGTGACGGCGCTCAGCAATTACTAGTGCGCATAGTAATTGCCGGTTCTCGTGGTCATGCGCGCGGGGGATGCCCGGGTGAGGTGGGCGACCCGCACCGCCCGCCGAAATCGGAGCGGTGGCCTTCGTCACCCGATATCCCACCCCGGGTGGGGTGGGGTGTACGGTGGAAGTCGGGCATCGAATCGAGCAGGGAGGCGACAGTGGCCGAGTTGACCAGTCGCAAGCGGGACGCGCTGAACCGGCTCAAGACCGTGCGCGGGCATCTGGACGGTGTGATCCGGATGCTGGAAGAGGACACCTACTGCGTCGACGTGATGAAGCAGCTCTCCGCGGCGCAGTCCTCGCTCGAGCGGGCGAATCGCGTGATGCTGCACAACCACCTGGAGACGTGCTTCTCCACGGCCGTGCTGCGCGGCAACGGGCAGGCGGCGATCGACGAGCTGGTGGACGCGATCAAGTTCAGCCCGGCGCTGACCGGTCCGGGTGCGGCGCTGGACGGCAAGGAGGTGGGGGAATGAGCAACAGACGTACCGAACAACGTGAGGCGGCCGAGCGCGCCCGTAACGGTTCGACCGGAGCGGGTGTCGAGTTGGCTGTGGAGGGGATGAGCTGCGGCGCGTGCGCGGCACGCGTGCAGAAGACCCTCGCCAGGCAGCCGGGCGTGGCCGATGCGGAGGTGAACTTCGCGAGCAGGCGCGCCACGGTGATCCCCGAGTCCGGCGAGGTCGACGTGGGCGCCCTGCAACGCGTGGTCTCCGACATCGGTTACGAGCTGCACCCCGTCGAGGACGGAGTCGACAGCGCCGACGATCCCGAGGCGGCCGAGCAGCGGATGTGGTTCGTCCGCACCCTCGTGGCCGTGCCACCCACACTGATCGTGGTCTGGCTGGCGATGTTCTCGGGCGAGCTGGGAGAGCACCCTGCCGCTCGCTGGACACAGCTGGCGCTGACCATCCCGGTGCAGTTCTGGGTCGGGTGGCCGTTCCTCAAGGGAATGGTCCAGCGCGCGCTGCAACGCTCGGCCAATATGGACACCCTGATCGGGTTGGGCACGCTGGCTGCGTTCGGCTACTCCACGGTGGCGCTGTTCGTCGGCGGCTTCTTGTACTTCGAGGTGGCTGCGTTCATCGTCGCGGCGCTGGCGCTGGGGAAGTACTTCGAAGCACGCGCGCGGCGTCGCGCCGGGCATGCCATCAAGGCGTTGCTGGAGCTCGGCGTCAAGGAAGCCACGGTGCTGCGCGGCGGCACCGAGATGACGGTGCCGGTCGGCGAGCTGCGCATCGGCGATCACATGCTGGTGCGCCCCGGCGAGAAGATCCCCACCGACGGCGAGATCGTCGACGGTGTGAGTGCGGTCGACGAGTCGATGCTCACCGGCGAGTCGATTCCGGTGGAGAAGACTCCCGGCGATGCTGTCACCGGTGCCACGCTCAACACCAGCGGCGTGCTGACGGTGCGCGCGACCGCGGTGGGGGCCGACACCGCGCTGGCTCGGATCGTGCGGATGGTGCAGGACGCGCAGAGCGGCAAGGCACCGATGCAGCGGCTCGCGGACCGCATCTCCGGGGTGTTCGTACCGATCGTGATCGTGATCGCGCTGCTGTCACTGGCCGGCTGGTGGCTGCTGGCGGGCGACCCTGTCAACGGGCTGATCGCCGCCGTAGCGGTGCTGATCATCGCGTGCCCGTGCGCGCTGGGCCTGGCCACCCCGATCGCGATCATGGTCGGCACCGGGCGGGGTGCCGAGCTGGGCGTGCTGATCAAGCGTATCGAGACGTTGGAGCTCACCCGGCAGGTCACCACCGTGGTGCTCGACAAGACCGGCACGTTGACCAGGGGTGAGATGACCGTCACCGATGTCGTGTCCGAGCCGGACGGGGATGACCGGGAGCTCCTGCGGCGCGCGGGCGCCGCAGAGGCGGGCAGCGAACACCCCATCGGGCGCGCGGTGGTGGCGGCCGCCGCCGAGCGGGTAGGCGAACTGCCCGCGGCGAGCGACTTCGACGCACCGACCGGCCAGGGCGTGCGCGCCACCATCGAGGACACGACGGTGCTGGTTGGCAGGCCGTCCTGGATGGCAGAGCAGGGCATCGCGGTGCCTGAGGAGATCGGCAGTGCGGTCGCCCGGCTGGAAGCCGACGGCAAGACGGTGGTCGTCGCCGGTTGGGACGGCCGCGCCAGGGGAGTGATCGCGGTGGCGGATACGCTCAAGGACAATGCGGCCGAGGTGGTCGGCGAGCTGCACCGGCTCGGCATGAGCGTTGCGATGCTCACAGGGGACAACCGGCGCACCGCCGAGGTGATCGCCGAGACGGTCGGCATCGATCGGGTGTTGGCCGAGGTGCACCCAGGCGACAAGAAGGACGAGATCGAACGGCTGCAGGCCGAGGGCGAGGTGGTCGCCATGGTCGGCGACGGCATCAACGACGCGCCCGCCCTGGTGCAGGCGGATCTCGGGATCGCCATCGGCACCGGAACGGATGTGGCCATCGAGTCGAGCGATCTTACGCTGATGCGTAGCGACCTGCGTGGTGTGCCGCAGTCGATTCGGCTGTCCCGGCGGACCTACCGGACCATCCAGCAGAACCTCGGCTGGGCGTTCGGATACAACATCCTGGCCATACCCGCAGCGGCTGCCGCGCTGCTGAACCCGATGATCGCGGGAGCGGCGATGGCGCTGTCCAGCATCAGCGTCGTGCTCAACGCGCTGCGCATGCGGCGCTTCGAGCGGGTCGGGTGAGTCCAGCCGAGTACTGCCGTGGCATGAAGCGGCCCCCGGCGCCGAGGGGGAGGAAGCGCCGGGGGCCTTTCATCGCCGGGCCTGGGGGTGGAGCCCGGCGGGTCCGTATAACGGTAGATCAAGCCTGAATGTTTTACGGCCGCCGGTAGATTACATGCCATCCATTTCGAGTCGGGAACCCCACCTTCGTATGCCGTCCCCTGTCGGTTCGCGAAGCTACCAGTAACGGCCTCAACGGCAAGTATGCCACGCATTCCGCATTTGTGGCACCGGCGCGCGTTACCGTAACGGTAGTTGTGCACGGTCGGGTACTCCACGGTGCGGGCGCACAAGACGGGCCGGGTGCACGACAGCTGGGGCGCGCAGGCACCGTACGGTGATCCGACCACCGGTGACCGGGCAAACGTGGTGGTGCCCACGGCTGGTGACGGCACCGGACACGCAGGTCACTAGGATGTTGGGCATGTCGCAGCCAGCAACCAAGGTTTCGTTGACCGGGATCAAGCCGACCGGCGAGCCGCACCTGGGAAATCTCATCGGCGCTATCCGTCCCGCCCTCGATCTCGCCGAGCAGTACCAGTCGATCTATTTCATCGCCGACTATCACGCATTGACCACAGAGCGGGAGCCGGAACTGTTGCGACACTATTCACGCGCGGTGGCTGCGACATGGCTTGCTGTAGGGTTGGATCCGGATCGGACGATCTTTTACCGCCAATCCGACGTTCCGGAAATCTTTGAACTCACCTGGATTATGGCGTGTGTGACCGGTAAGGGCTTGATGAACCGGGCGCATGCGTACAAGGCGGCGCGGGACCGCAACGTCGAAGCGGGGGAGGAGCCCGATACCGGGGTGAACATGGGACTGTTCAACTACCCCATCCTCATGGCGGTGGACATCCTCGCCATGGAGTCCGACGTGGTTCCCGTCGGCAAGGACCAGGTGCAGCACGTCGAGTACGCCGCTGACATCGCGGGAAGCTTCAACTACCTCTACGGTGACAGGTACTCGTTCACCATCCCCGAAGCGATCATTCCCGACACCGAGGGCGCGCATACCCTGCCGGGGCTGGACGGCAGGAAGATGAGCAAGTCCTACGGCAACACCATCCCGTTGTTCCTGCCGGAAGCGCAGCTGAAGAAGCTGGTGCGCAAGATCCCCACTGACAGCACGCCGGTGGAGGCGCCCAAGGACCCGGACAGTTCCTCGGTGTTCGCGATCCTGTCGCAGTTCGCCCCAGACGACACGGTTGCCGAGACGCGCAAGCGTCTCGAGGAAGGCGGCCTCGGGTGGGGGGAGCTGAAGAACCAGCTGTTCGAGGTGCTCAACGAGCGTCTCGCCCCGTTGCGTGAGCGCTACGAGACGCTGATGGAGCCGGGAAGCGAGCTCGACGACGTGCTGGCCGACGGGGCGCGACGGGCTCGCGAACGTGCGGGTCGCGTGCTCCGGCAGGTGCGCACCGCCGTGGGGATCGAACCCGAGCGCTGAGCCGGGTATGTGCGCCGACTGCGCAGGCTGGTTCCAGCCGGTTCGGAACGAATCGCGGGTTCCTACTGCCTGAATACGCCTGTCGTCAGTAAGCTGTCGGTGATCGATCTCGGTTAGTGGCCCGGGTCACCGGACTCCGGGCCGGATTGTGCACGAGGAAGGGAAAGCCAGCTATGGCGAAGATTTCTCGCATCGTCGGACTGCTGCTCGCCGGTACGGGCGCGGCGCATTTCGCCGCGCCGCAGGCCTTCGAGTCGGTGTCCGAGGCTGCGTTCCCGGAGGACACGAGGCAGTGGGTGTACCGCAACGGCGCGACCGAGGTCGCGCTGGGATTGGCGTTGACCAGCAGCCGCACCCGCAAGCTGGGCGTCGCTGGGCTCGTGGCCTACGGTGGCTGGCTGGCCAGTCGCGTGCTGATGAATCGCTGAACCGGGCGTTCCCGGCGGCGGGGCACTAGCGCATGTCGATGAGCATCGCGTGCTCGGCCGCCGGGTAGCTGACATGCCACCCGTCGCCTGCGGGGCAGCGGTACTTCAACAAGCGCTGCTCCGCCGCAGCCACGATCTGATCGGCGTCGGCCTCGGTGGGGATGACGGCGCGCATGGAGCACCACGTGCATCGCTCGGCTGCGCTGTATCGGAACTCGGTCATCGCTGGTCAGCTGTCCTTCACTGGGTTGCCCACGGCACCAACCGCCGGAAGGCCAGGATAGCGCGTCCGTACCGGCGGGCGTGCCGCCCCCGGGTCGTAGCCCGCCCCGCGCGGCGGTCGCCGCTGCCGGGGCGGTGTCCGCGGGCGAGGTGATCGCGGTTACAGTTCGAGGGTGCTCGTAAGCAACGCGTGTCGAGGGGCGAGCGGTGGGTAACGGGGAGCGGCGCTACGTCATCACGTTCGGCTGCCCGGACCGGGTCGGCATCGTCGCGCGGATCGCGTCGTTCATCGCCGAGCTCGGTGGGTGGATCGTGGAAGCCGCCTACCACACCGACCCGGACACCGGTTGGTTCTTCACCAGGCAGGAGGTGCGGGCGGACTCGCTGCCGTATCCGGTCGATGAGCTGCGCAGGCTGTTCGCGCCGGTGGCGGCGTCACTGGATGCCGACTCGGAGCGCAACGGCGGGGTCGAGGGCTCACGCTGGCGTATCGACGACACCGCGAGCACACCCACCATGGTGGTGTTGGTTTCCCGCGAGGGGCACTGCCTCTATGACCTGCTGGGCAGGGTCGCCTCAGGAGAGCTCAACGTCGAAGTACCCGCCGTGATCGGCAATCACGACGGGCTCGCAGATATCACGAGGGCGTTCGGTGTCCCGTTCCATCACGTGCCGTTCCCTGCCGATCGGGATGGCAAGGCAGCGGCGTTCGACGAGGTGGCCTCGATCGTGGACGCCTGCGCCCCGGACGCAATCGTGCTCGCGCGGTTCATGCAGATCCTGCCGCCTGAGCTGTGCCGGTCCTGGGCGGGGCGTGCGCTGAACATCCACCACAGCTTCCTGCCCTCGTTCGTCGGGGCGCGACCGTACCACCAGGCCTACCAGCGAGGTGTGAAGCTGATCGGCGCGACCTGCCACTACGTCACCGAGGATCTCGACGCCGGGCCGATCATCGAGCAGGACGTGATCCGGGTCGACCACAGCGACACCGTGTCGGACATGGTGCGCAGGGGGCGTGACATCGAGAAGGTCGTGCTCGCCAGGGGGCTGCGCTGGCATCTGGAGCACCGCGTGCTGGTCCATGCGGGTCGGACGGTGGTGTTCTAGCGGGGCACGTTCCAGCGACGCTGGCTACGGGCCCTCCAGCGGTGCTCCCCGTACGGTTGGATGTCACACCTGGCGTTGGTGGCTCGGCCGGTCGAGCTCGGCGAAGGCATGGCGTGCGCGCATCACGAAGCTTCGGACCTTCGCCCGGTCCTTGCGGCCGTCGGTGTCCTCGAGTCCGGTGTGCGCGTCGACAGCGGCGGGACGCGCCACCCTGATCGCCTCGGCCACGTTGTCCGGCGTGAGACCACCGGCCATCATCAGCGGTTTCGGTGCCCGCCGCACCAGTTCGGCGCTGATCGACCAGTCATGCGTCAGCCCCGTGGCTCCGGTGGCCCCGGTGGCCGGATCGAACGTGTCGGTGATGAACATGTCCACCCACGCCGCCGACTCGCGGGCGAACTTCAACAGCTCGTCGAGGTCGTCCCCTCGGACGACGAGGCTCTTGATCACGCGTAGCCGTCGGTCCATTGCCTTGAGGGCGCGCAGCTCGTCGAGCGGCACGTCACCGTGTAGCTGGACGGTACGCACCCCGAGTTCGGCGCAGAAGCTGGCAATCTGCGCGGCATCGGTGACGTAGGTGATCAGCACACCCTCGTGCGGCGGTCGCAGCTGGTCTACCACAGCGGCAGCCTCGGCCTCGCCGAGATCCTCGTCGCCGGACGGCAACCGGAGTGGCAGCCCGAGCCAGTCGACGCCCTCTTCGCAGAGCAGCTGTGCCTCGGCACCGTCGATGACCCCCGCGACCTGAATCAACCCGCTCACAAGCTACCGACGCTACCGGCCGTAAGATGCCCGCGTGCTGTCCGGGTAGGCCCGTACGGGACTACCCGGACAGCGGTGCCGTGCCCAGCTATTCCTGGGTTTGCGGGTTCAACGCGGGAAGCTTCTTCGCTCCGGCTCGGGCCGGGTCTGCCAGCCGGAAGATGTCGAAGCCCCGGTCCATGTCGTTGGCATAGATCCAGCCGTTGTACCAGTACGCCGACCAGTGCCCGACCGGCTCGTCACGCACCGGGTCGTCGGTCGGCGCCGGACGGTAGGAGCCGATCTGCTCCGGTTCGGTCGGATCGTTGTAGTCGATGACCCGGACGCCGCCGTTGTACCAGGACGCCACCATGTAGTTGCCCTTATCGGTGGGGATGTTGTTGAACAGGTGCGCCGAGCAGTACATGCCGATCTCGTCGTCGATCTGGAACGAGCTGTGCAGGTCGCCGGTGGTGCGGTCGTGGAACCACAGCTGGCCGCTTCCCGACCCGTCGTCGCAGGTCCGCAGGATGGACTCGTCGCCGAAGATGATGACGTCACGGTCCTCACTGAACAGTGCGGAGTGGTAGAACTCCACCTCGGGTTCGTTCACTTCCCACAGGGGGGCCAGCGTCGCTGGGTTTTCCGGATCGGAGATGTCCCAGACCTGCCCCACGCTGGTGCACGCGGCGGCGGCGAGCATGGTCTGCATGTCGACCTGGATGTCGTGGCACCCCTGCATCGGGTTGAAGCCGTGCGGTTCGAGCGTGTCCCACGTGGGGACGTCGATGGGCACCGTGCGGAGCACCTCGGAGTCTTCCGGAGTGGCCAGCGGCACCTCGACGATGGAGATCTGCGAGTGCAGCGGGTCGTAGCCGAGCTCCTCGGCGTTCTCCGGGCCGCAGGTCGGGCCGGAGCGCAGCGGGTAGCTGGACACGTAGGCGAGCACGCGGTCGCCGTCGGGCACGCCGGTGTGGGTGTGCGAGCCGCAGTCGGTGTACACGGTGCTCACCGGTTGTGGGCGGACGAAACCGTCGCCGTCGGGTTCGGTGGCCAGCACGTCGTCGAGGCTGAAGATCCGTAGCCCTTCCCAGCCGGTCGGATCGGTCCGGTCGTCGAGCGGTTCGGCGCCGCACTCGTCGGAGGCCATCACGGTGTCGACCGACAGGATGATCACGTCGTCCCAGACCGAGATGTCGTTCTGCGGCCCGGGACACCACACGTCGGCGAGGACGGTCGGCTTCGCGGGTGAGGAGATGTCGATGATCCGGAACCCGTTGTAGTTGCCTGCGAACGCGAGATTGCCCTGGAAGGCGAGATCGGACTGCACCTGCTCGCTGGATCGTTCGATGGTCGACATCAGTCCCATGTTCCGGGAGTGTTCGTCGTCCGAGTGCCCTCCGGTGGCCGGTGCTGCGGTGACAAGCAGGAGCCCGACCGAGCAGAGGGAGAGGATGAACATGCGTATCCGGTTGCGCATAGTTGACCCCTGCCCGATGGGTAGACGAAGTTACGGGTGGCTGGTCGCGTGACCACCCGGATCAACCTGCTGGATACGCACGGTGCCCCCCGGTTCCGGTCGGCCGCGCGGCGCAGACCGGCTCATCCTCCCCTTTCGGGACGCGCTCGGGTACCGCCACTCAGGTGGCCTCGGCCGGCGTAGGAGGGTTATGAACCGGTGCGGGGAAGGGTGTTCTCGACGAAACGCGCAACGGCGCGCGGACTGGGCAGGCGAGGACCTCCCATGCGGGCGAGGACGGTCGCCCGTTCCCCGGGAGCGGGTTCGGCGGCGATGGCCCAGCCACCTTCCTCGTCCCAGGTCAGCATCAGGTTAGTCGAACCGTCGGTGGCCAGCTGGTCCAGTGCGAGGTATGCGGAGGCGTACTCGGCCACCTCATACAGCACTGCATGGGTCGGTACGCCGACTGCCGCGGCGACGCTGTGCACGTAGCGGCCGAAGGCGCGTTCGTCGCCGGTAACCGGATGCGGGGCGGCGGTCGTTGCCGAACGTAGGCGGAGGCCGCCCTCGGAATCGATGTACTCGACGTGATCGATGCTGCCGGTCCCGGCGCTCACTTCCAGCCTCCGTTACGGGCGCACGAATCGCGTGGCCCAGTTGTCGAACTTAGCAGCGTGAGGCTGCGCCGCCAGCCGCCGAACGGGTAATCCTTACTCCGTTCGAGCGATACGGTAGGCGAAGATGGGCAGTGGACTGCCGTTGTGTGGCCACGCGTGAGAACGGGCGCCGGATCGCCCGATGACGAGTCGATCCGGCCGCCCGGTCTCGTCCTGCTCGTACGAGCTATGTACGACCCTCCCGTCGTGCCCGGATCATCGGGATCATGGCGGCGAGGCCGAGCAGCACGATGAGACCACCACCGATGACGTTGCTCAGGACGATGCTCGCGGTCATCTCGGTACCGGCGACTGCCCAGATCGCGATGATCGTCCATACACCCAGCAGCGGGCATACCCAGGTGAGGCGGTGGCTCCGCTCGTAGGCCAGGGCGAAGCACGCGCCGAGTGCCGCCACAGCGAGGCCGACGGCAAGGTTGTTGGCGGTAATCCCGCCGAACTGGGTGAACCCGACAATCCATGGCGACAGCGCCACGAAGAGCCCGGCAAGCACGGTCAACCCATCCGTGACTTGCGCGAGCGGCGTTTCGGCCATGCGTTCGTAACGCGCGTTCATGGCTACGATGTCCGGGTGTCCGCTCATCTGAGCCGTGCTACCCGAAGTGTTTTCGGTAGTCATCACACCACCTCCACGGAGTAACAACCCCTGTATCCATTATCCGCGCAGTGACCGGGTACGGAAGGTGTCGCGGTAGGTGGAGTTCGAAGCGTTATCGATCGTGCCTGTGCCGGGAGCTCAGGTCAGACCCAACACGGTCACCAGGGTGCGGGCGGCATCGCCCCCGCTGTCAACAGCGATGTCGAGGGCGGTGGGCACGTCGAGGTCGGCCGCCAGTGCCTGGCGCACCCGCTGCTGCGCAGCGGCACTGCCACTGGAGCGCCCTGCGGCGCGGTACAACTCCTCCAGCCGGGCGCCTGCGGTGTCCAGCAGCTCGGGGGAGTAGTCCCAACAGGTGTGCCAGGGACGGTCGAGGATCATCATGCGGATCGCGGCCGCCGGGTGCTCGGCAAGCAGATCCGACACCAGCACCAGGTTCCCCGCGGACTTGGCCATCTTCTCGCCCTCGACGGTGACCGTGCCGACGTGGAACCAAGCTCGCGCGTAGGGGGCCACTCCGGTGAGGGCCTCGGCCATCACCGCGTGGTAAGCGTGGTGCGGGAACGCGAGGTCGGCCCCACCGCCGTGCACATCCACGGCAGGCCCGAACACCGAGGCGGACATGGCCACGCACTCGGCGTGCCACCCCGGCCTGCCCCGTCCCCATGGCGACTGCCACCCGACACGGTCGGGGCCGCAGGCTTGCCAGACGGCGACGTCGAGCGGGTGATCCTTCGCTGGGTCGTCAGGCCGCCCGCCGTACTCGGCGGCGAGCTCGAGTGCCCTGTCGTGATCGATTCCGGCGCGGGCGGGTACCTGACCGCCCTTGAAGTACACGCTGCCCTCGCGCGCGTAGGCGGAGCCGCTGTGCAGCAGGTGGCGCGCGAGTCGCACCACGTGGGGGATGTAGCGGTGGGCACGGGGCTCGTGCTGCGGCGATCTGAGGTTGAGCTGGTTCATCTCGGTATCGAACTGGAACTGGCCCACGGCCGCGAACCATTCGGCATCGGTGCCTGCCCGCGCGGCCGCGTCGTCGAGCACGTCGTCGACATCGGTGACGTTACGGCAGATGTCGGGCTCGATCCCGAGCAGCCGCAACGCCCTGCCGAGCATATCGACCCACACGAAGGTGGTTGCGTGTCCCAGGTGTGTCACGTCGTACGGGGTGATGCCGCAGGCGTAGACGCGGGCGCTGTCCAACAGCGCGAGCCGCTGCCCTGCCAGCTGGAGTGCCCCCTCGGCTTCCCATGGGCCGTGTCCGTCCATGGGTCGAGTATGCGACAGAGCCCCCCACCGTGTCGGGGGCTACAACACCCCGTGTTGGGAGCTCGGACATGCTGCGTCTAGGACACTGGCATGCCATGTTGGGCGTCACGGCTCGCCGATGTGGGCCCGGTGAGACTCGAACTCACACTGGCATGGACCTAAACCATGTGCCTCTGCCAATTGGGCTACGGGCCCGCTTTCCCTCCCGAAAGGGTAACCAACGCCTGAGTGTCCGGTGATCGGAGTACCGCTACCGCGGCGCGTGTCGGCGTGATCTACTGTGAGCAGCGTTCGCCCCGACGTCTCCCGGTTGCGGTGACGTCGGCGACCCGCCTGCGATGCGAGGAGGGAACGTGGTTCGCGACCAGGAGAGTATCGAGCGTGACATCGAGCGGGCGCGGGACGGTCTCGCGGCCACGTTGGATCAGCTCGGGGAGAGGGCCAGCCCGAGGCGTCTGGCCGACTCGGCCAAGACCTCGGTACGGGCCACTCTCGCCGAGCCCAAGGTGAAGTACCCGCTGATCGGTGCCGGTGCGCTCATCGGTGCCCTGCTACTGCGCAAGCTGCTGCGTTAGTTCCCGTGCGGGACGGCCGCAGCCACCTTGCCCCGATCGATGCCCGGCCTGCGGTCGGGCATCGATCGTGCAGACCCCCGCGGATCAGGCGCTGAACTCGCTCTGCCGCTGCTCGGTCACCTGGTTGGCCTGTTCGGACAGGTCGCTGGCCTGCTCGGGGACGTCCGGCGACGCGGATTCCGTCGCGAATGCCACGTCCTGCTCGCCGGTGTCGCTCCCGTCGGACTCGTCGGATCGATCACGGCTATCCGCGTCGATGCTCGCGTCCGTGATGTTGCCCTCGCCGTCGGTGGCCACGGTGCGCGCGATCCGAGCTTCCATGTATTTCACGGTGAAGTCGACGGCGCTGCCGTTGAGCATGTGGACGACGGCGCGTTTCTCCTGGTCGGGTTCGAGCTTGTCCACGAGCTGTTCGGCGCGATCACGGGCGGCGATGAGGCCGGGTGCGCGAGCGCTGAGCTCGCGGCCGACCCCCGTCACGGTGACGCTCCAGTCCTCGCTCTCTTCGACGTAGTTCGCGGTGATCGGCTCCACCATCGGACTCTCGCCCCTTTCGTCGTTCCCATCTTCTCCCGATGGAGATCGCGCCGCCACCCATGTATGACGCGAAGTCCTCGCGAGTCAATGAGAAAAGTGCGCATCTTCGTCAGCCACCCCGGTGGAGGCAGGGAAGATGCGGGATCGTGCATAACTTTCCGGGGCACGGGAATGATGGCTTACGCGGTACCCGTGACGCTGCGGTAACAGTCACGGAGTGTCACACATCACGAGCCGGCGGGCTGCTTGCTTCCGAGTCCGTTCCAGAGGATGTCCATCGTATAGCCGGTGGCGTCGGCTGCCGTGACCTCGGGATAGTTCTCGGCCCATAGGGCCATGCGCTCGCACGCGCCGACCAGGAACTCGGCGGCGGCTTCCACCTCGATGTCCGAGACCCCTGGGAGGTAGGCGCGCATGAGCGAGGCGTTGAACTCGGTCTGCTGCCGCCGGATCGCCTCGACCTCCTCGGCGGCCGAGGTGCCGACCAGCGCGAGCTCGTGCCGGAGCAGTGACCACTCGGTGCGCCGTTCCTCGATGAACTCGAAGAACGCGTACAGGCCCTTCCAGAGTGCCTCTTCCGCCGAAGTGGCGTCACTGGCCGCCTGCTCGGTGACCGCGAGCAGGTCGGTGCGTGCTCGGCGGATCGCCGCGATCAGCAACCCCTCTTTGGAGTTGAAGTACTCGTACAGCATCGGCTTGGACACGCCGACGCGCTCGGCGATGTCGTCCATGGCCGTGGCGACGTAGCCGCGTTCGGCGAAGAGCGCCACGGCGACATCGATCATCTGTCGCTCGCGTTGCGCGCGCGGCATGCGCTTGCGGGGAGTTGAACTGTTCGATGCGGTGGCCACGTCCCGAAGTCTACCCGAAGTAACTCTACCGCTAGTAACCTACTCATGGTAAGTTCGTGGCGGAGTCGACGACGAGGGATTGAGGTGGACATGAGCGGCAGCGCGGATCGGGTGGAGCAGGCAACCACGGTGATCGTGGGGACCGGATTCTCTGGTCTCGGTATGGCCATCCAGATGCTGAAGGAAGGCCGGAAGGACTTCATTGTGTTGGAGAAGGCTGACGAGGTCGGCGGGACGTGGCGTGACAACTCCTATCCCGGTTGCGCGTGCGACATCCAGTCGCACATGTACTCGTTCTCCTACGAGCAGAACCCCGACTGGACCCGGGCGTTCTCCCCGCAACACGAGATCTT